>CAXUHC010000193.1:0-8697 GCA_964250705.1 uncultured Chthoniobacterales bacterium
TGCCGAGGTCGGCGCAGGCCTGCTTCCATTCCGGCCCGTGAGCGGCGACCCGGCGTTTTTTTGCGCGGGCATGCGCTACGAGATGGGCAAGTTCGTGGCGGAGGGTGCGTTCGATCTCACCGGGAAAGTCGCGCAGGCGCGGGTTGAGAAGCACCTCCTCGGTGGCAGTCCGCGCCAGACCCGCCGTGCTGCTGAGGCGACCGTGCCAGCGCACCGCGACGCGCCCGGCGAGTTCGCCGCAACCGGCCGTCCGAAGCAACGCGGCGGCGGCGGCGGTGAGCGCGGGGTCAGCGGCGTCCGGCGGGCGGCGCGGCGGCGGCGCGGGAGCCTTGAGGAAGGCGAAGAAGGACCAGGGTGAGATCATCGCCGCACGATCTTTGGAGTCACGCTGTCAACTTACTGCCGGACGGCTGTAAGATTCAAGATTCAAGAACCAAGATTCAAGGAAGTTTCAAGATTCAAGGATCAAGGTGCGAAGACGGTTGGTTTATAATGGTGCCGGAATCATGGAAACGAACGTGCCGGAAGGGTCGGAAACCGAAGATCTGTGGCGGCGAGGCCGGGGGCACGGCGAAGCCGGGCGATGGGAAGAAGCCGCCGCTTGTTTCCAGCGGATCGCCGAGGGCGACCACGACCATAGTGATGCCCTGGCTGCGTGGGGCATGGCGCTGAGGGCCGCGAAGCGCAAGCGCGAGGCGGTGGCGGTGCTTCGCCAGGCATGCGCGCTGCGGCCCGGCGACGCGGAACTGCGCTGCGAACTGGGCGATGCCTGGCAGGATCTGGGTTATCCCCGCGAGGCGCTGCCGGTATACGCCGAGGCCACGCGGCTGGCGCCTGCCCTGACGCGGGCGTGGTACGCGGCGGGCTGCGCCCAGGTGGCCTGCGGCGAGTTCGCGGCGGCGGTGCGCAGCCAGCGCGAAGCCCTGCGGATGGCGCCGGAGTGGAGCGCGGCGCGCCATAATCTCGGCAGCGCGCTTTTCAAACTGGGACAGGTCGACGAGGCCCTCGACGAGTTTGCCGAAGCGGCGCGCGGACCCTCCCCGGAGCTATCTCTGGCGATGGCGTCGCTGGTCATTCCCGGCAGCCCTCGTGCGGACAACGCAACGATCTTGCAGGCCCGCCGGACGTGGGTCAAAAGCCTGGGAGCGGAAGCTCGCGGCACAACCGCCGTCAGAAAAGGCCGCCCGGCAGGGCGCAGCGTCCGGCCCGGCAAGCTGCGGGTCGGTTACGTTTCGTCGTTTTTCGAGAAAGACAACTGGATGAAACCCGTCTGGAGCCTGCTCAACCGGCATGCCCGCCAGTCCTTCGAGATTCACCTCTTCTCGGACGCGCCTGCCGAGGCGATCAAACACGGTTACGCCGCTCACCCCGACGACCGGTTCCATGACATCAGCGGGCGGTCGAACGAAGCGGCGGCAACGGAAATCACGCGGGCCGGGCTCGACCTTCTGGTCGATCTCAACGGCTACAGCGCGCCCAGCCGTCTCCCCGTTTACCTGCGGCGGCCCGCGCCGGTGATCGTGGGCTGGTTCAATCTGTACGCCACGACCGGGATGCCGTGTTTCGACTACCTGATCGGTGACCCCGTGGTGATCCCGCCTGCCGAAGAAAGATACTACGTGGAAAAAATTCTGCGGGTGCCGGGCAGTTGTCTGAGCTTCGACGTGAACTACCCGGTGCCGGAGATTAGCTCTCTCCAGAATCACGGAAACGACGCGGCGCGCTTCGGATGTCTCGCGCCGTTGTATAAAATCCCGCCGCCCGTCATCGCCGCGTGGAGCGAAATCCTGCGGCGCACGCCCGGCGCAACGCTGCTTTTGAAAAACACCGCGCTCGGATCGGCGGACAACCGGGCCTTCGTCGAACGCCAGTTCGAGAAACAAGGGATCACGGCGGAACGTTTGCGGCTGGAAGGCCCCGCGCCGCACTACGAATTTCTGGAAACCTATGGCAAGATTGACATGGCGCTCGACACCTTTCCTTACAACGGCGGGACCACGACCACCGAGGCCATCTGGCAGGGCGTGCCCGTCGTGGCGTTCCGGGGCGACCGTTGGGTATCGCGAACCAGCGCGTCGATCCTGCAAGCCGGGGGACTGGGGCGATTTGTCACTAACAACACGGAGGAGTACATCCGCTTGGCGGTCGAACTCGGCACGTCACCACAAGCCCGGGCCGACCTGGCGGAATTGCGCCGGGAAATGCGGACGCTGCTGCGGGCATCGCCGGTCTGTGACGCGGCGGCGTTCGCGCGCGAGATGGAAGGGATTTACCAGCGGATCTGTTGAACCCGGCGGTCGCCATTCCCCTGCCGGCAGCCGCTTTCGATCCACCTTCTCTATTTCCCAACGGGCTTCGTCAGCTCCACGAAGCACGTCAGGACCGGCACGCCCTGGCCGTAACACCAGTTGCGCTCGCTGAAATCCGGCTCGGACGCTTCCGAGGTGACCGGGTACGCCGCGAATATCGCGTCGAGTTCCGCCGGGGAAAATGTCTGCGCGCCACCGTGGTAAGCGGTGCCCTGCGGCGAGCAATCGGTGGTGACGAGCAACCGGCCTCCCGGACGCAGCACGCGGAACATCTCCGCGATGGCCCGCCGGTAGTCCGGGATGTGTTCGATCACCGAAACCGACGAGATGAAGTCAAACGTCTCGTCGGGAAACGGGATGCGGGTCAGGTCCACCGACCGCAGGTGGATTCGCGCCGAGGCCCGGCGGACCGCCGCGCGCCATTTCTCAAACGGCGCCTCGTGAGGCCGCCGCTTCCAGAGCCCGAGCCGGCGCAGGACGTTGGATTTCAAACACGCGCCGAAAAGGTCCGTCACGTGGACGCTCGCCGCGCCTTGCGCCAGCCACACACCTAGAAAAGTGTTGAACGACCCGGTGTCCAGCACCGCAAGGCCGTTCGCCGGGGCGGCACGCAGAATTTGCAGCAACTCCCAATCCCGCGCACGGATGTTCCAACGGTAGCCCGCCGGGAGTCGGGCGCGGACGTATTCGTCGTAGCCGCGCAAAGTGGCCAGGGCGTCCTCGGTCAACTCCGAACTGGTAAAGTATTTCATTAAGGGACAGCCGCTTATAGGGGACTTCTCCCCGGCACGGCAAGCAAACATCCTTCCCTCGTCCGGCAGCCTGGGCCATGCTCCGCCTCGATGAACCTTCCGCAGACGCTCACCGCCATCGCCTTCCTTCTGGTTGCCACCACCCTCGAAGTCAACGGGGACGCGCTGCTGCGCCTGGCGATTTACAACCACACCGGCATCGGGCGGCTGGGGCTGCTGCTCGCGGGGGCCATTCTCCTCTTCGGCTACGGGTTTACGCTCAATCTGGCCCCGCTGGAATTCGGGCAGGTGGTGGGCCTGTATATCGCCACGCTTTTCGTGGTTTGGCAGATTGTGAATTACCTGACCTTTCGCACGCTGCCGACCCTGCCCATCTTGGTCGGCGGAACGCTCATCATCGCGGGTGGCCTCGTGATCACCTTCTGGAAAGGGAAGGGTGCGGCCTGACCGACGCTCAAGCCACGCCCCCGTGTTCCCTTTGCCCGGTTTGACCCCCCCGCCCCCGGATGATACCCTGTTCCTCTTTTGTCCCTGCCGCCGAACATGAGCAACCGCCCTAGCTACAAAGACACGCTCAACCTGCCCAAGACCGACTTCCCGATGAAGGCGAATCTGGTCGCCCGCGAGCCGCAACTCCTCCAGCACTGGGAGGACACCGACCTCTACGGGCAGATCCAGGCGGCCCGGCGGGACGCACCCCTTTTCGTCATGCACGACGGCCCGCCGTTCGCCAACGGCGACGTGCACATGGGCACCGCGCTCAACAAGATTCTCAAGGACCTCGTGGTCAAATCCAAGACGATGGCGGGGTTCCGCGCGCCGTACGTCCCCGGCTGGGATTGCCACGGGCTGCCCATCGAGTTCAAGGTCGTCAAGCAGGACAAAGGATTGCCGCCGGTCGAGGTCCGCCGCCGCTCGGAGGAGCTGGCGCGCCGGTTCATCGACATCCAGCGCCGCCAATTCAAGCGCCTCGGCGTCTTCGGCGACTGGGAGCACCCGTACCTGACGCTCGACCCCGCCTACGAGGCCGAAATCCTGCGCGCCTTCGCCGGACTCGTCGAGCGCGGTCTGGTCTACGAGAGCAAAAAACCCGTCTACTGGTCCACCGGCGCGCGCACCGCGCTGGCCGAGGCGGAGGTCGAATATCAAGAGGAAGACGCCCCGGCGATCTACGTCAAATTCCCGCTGACCGGCGGCCCGCTCGCTGGCAAGGCGAGCATGGTCATCTGGACGACGACTCCCTGGACCCTGCCCGCGAACCAGGCTATCGCCGTCAACCCGGGTTTCGGCTACCGCGCGCAACTCTACAAAAATCCGCACACCAAACAGAACGAATGGCTCGTGCTGGGCAACGCCCTCGTCGAATCCTTCTGCAAGGCCACCGGGTACACGCCCGAGGAGATGCCCATCCACGAGCAGGACGGCAAGAGCTTCATCGGCGGCGAACTCGAAGGCTGGAAGTACCGGCACCCCTTCCTGCCGCGCGAGAGCGAGGTCATCCTGGGTGAATTTGTCACGCTCGACGCCGGAACCGGCTGCGTCCACATCGCCCCCGGCCACGGCAACGACGACTACCTCATCGGCCGCAAATACAACCTGCCTGTCTTCTCACCGGTCGACGACGACGGACGCTTCACCGAAGACTGCGGCGTGCCCGAGCTGGTCGGCCAGTACGTGTTCGACGCCAACCCGCACGTCATCACGATGCTCAAGGGCATCGACGCGCTGGCGGGCGAGGGCACGATCCACCACACCTACCCGCACTGCTGGCGGTCCAAGGTGCCGATCATCTTCCGCGCGATGGACCAGTTCTTCATCCGCATGGACGACCTGCGTCCCGAGGCCCTGCGCGCCATCGACCAGGTAAAATGGATTCCCCACTGGGGCCGCAACCGCATCTACGGCACGGTCGAGACCCGGCCCGACTGGTGCATCTCGCGCCAGCGTTCGTGGGGCGTGCCGCTGCCCGCGTTCTACGATGCCAACGGCAAGGCCGTTCTCGACCCTGCCTCGATCCGCAAGGTCGCCGACCTCGTCGCCCAACACGGCACGAACATCTGGTTCGACGCGGACGACACCACGATCAACGACGCGCTCGACCTGCCGCCCGGCACGACGCGCCGCAACGACACGCTCGACGTATGGATCGACTCCGGCGTGAGCTGGCTGGCCGTCGTGCAGAAAATGATGGGGGTCGACGGGCAGGCCGATCTCTACCTCGAGGCCACCGATCAGCACCGGGGCTGGTTCCAGTCGTCGCTCATCACGAGCGTCGCGCTGCAAGGCGGGAGTCCTTATAAAGAGTGCCTCACCCACGGCTTCGTCGTGGACGTGGATACGCGCAAGAAGATTTCCAAGTCGCAACAGGGCCAGTACGCCAAGCCGACCGAGGCCGAGCACTTCGTCAACAAGCACGGCGCGGACATCGTGCGGCTGTGGGTGGCAAGCGTGAATTTCACCGACGAGGTGCCTTTCGGCGAGGAGATGTTCGCGCGCCTGTCGGAAACCTACCGCCGCCTGCGCAACACCCTGCGCATCCTGCTGGGCAACCTCGCGGACTTCGACCCCGCGCAACCCGCGCCGGAGGAGACCTGGACGTTCGTGGACCGCTGGATCATGCATCGGCTCCAGGAGGTCGTCGCCACCTGCCGCGAGGCCTACGCCGCGTACGAATTTCACAAGGTCTACCACGCGCTCAACCAGTTCTGCGCGGTGGACCTGAGCAGCCTGTACGTGGACATCACCAAGGACCGCATGTATTGCGACCGGCCCGACAGCCCGCGCCGCCGCGCCACGCAGACCGTCATGCACCGGGTGTTCAACGCGCTGTGCCGCCTGCTTGCGCCGATCTGCCCGTTCACGGCGGAGGAAGCCCGTAGCCACGGCGGCGGCGAGACCAGCGTGCATCTGGACACCTTCCCCACGCCCGACGAGAAATATCTGCAAGCCGACTCCACCGCGACGGTCGAGCAACTCCTTGCCGTGCGCGGGGTGATTTCTCAGTCCGTCGAGGCCGCCAGGCAGGAAAAAATCATCGGCAACGCGCTCGAAGCCGAGGTGACCCTCCACGTCTCCGACCCGGCGTTGCGCGCGTCCCTCGCCCGACTCGACGCCGAACTCCAGGAGTTCTTCATCCTGAGCGATCTCACGATCACCGGGGGCGTGGACGGCTCGGAACTTCCCGTCACCGCTACCCTGCAACCGACGCGCAACCGCAAGTGCGAGCGTTGCTGGCGTTACCTGCCGACGGTCGGAGTGAGCGCGGGGTACCCCACGCTCTGCGGCCGTTGCGAGGCTGCCGTGTCGGCGTGGCCCGTTTGAAATCGCCCGCCTCACCTGCTTGCCGCCATCCGGTCAACCTTTGCCTGTTCGCCGTAGGGACGGCGCTCAAACATCCGCCGCGACCGGCCAGTGGAACCACACCACGAATTGGTCGTCCGCCGCCAGCCGCGCGCCGAGGTAGTCGCCTTCCAGCGCCTGGTTACGTCGCGGCAGGCCGTAGGCGTTGGAGACGAAATCCAGCGCCACCGTCATCCCGAAACCCGACCCGGTGCTGGAAACCGCCGGCTGGAACAACGCCCGCAAATCTCCCGCGGCCAGCAGCCTCTGCCGGTCGGCGTTGTCCACGGGGTTGCGCACCTCGAAACGCAGGTCATCCGGCTGCGCTTCTCCCTCCGGCAGGCTGCGGATCGCCAGGACGACCTCGCCCGAGGCCGTGTGTCGGCAAGCGTTGTTCACCAGGTTGTAAAGCACCCGGTCCAGCGCGCCGAACTCCACGCAGCATTCCGCGATGTTGCCGTGAAAATCGCACTCCACTCCCAGGCGCGTCGGTCGTGCCGCCCCTTGCACCAGCGCGTGCTGCCATTTCTCGGTGATGAGATCGACGCTGTGCATCCGGGTTTCCAGGTCGGCCTCGCGCTTCGCGTCGTCCAGGCCGAGCAGCGCGTTGCGCATGATCTTGAGATGGTCGCGGGTGAGGAAAAAAAGCTGCCGCAGCCCGGGTTCATCGAGCGGCTGCACCTCCGCCAGTTGCAATTGCCCGAGCAGCGCGTTCATCGCTCCCCCCCGCAGGTCGTGGATCGTTTTCGCCATCAATTCCGACGGACGCCTGGCCAGACTCTCGACGCCCAGGCCGCGCACCCCGGCCAGCATTTCGCACGTGTCCTGCCGCTCGAGATAGTCCAGCGCTGCGGACATCCCGGCCGGCGTCTTGTTGCCCTGCTGCCTTTTCAGAACGGCAAGCAGGCTTTCCAAAAAACGGTAAGCCGTCAGGATGTGGGCCTGATCGGACTCTGCAAAGTCGGTCAGCGGCAGGCAAAAGTCGTCTCCGCGATACCTGCCCTTGCGAAAATTCTTTAGGAAAGGAGCCGCTCCGAGGACGGTCGACATGGGGGAGGTGACATCGTGGACCATTGATCGTGATATGAGCAGCCTTCATACCCACGCCGCGCATTCCTCCCGTCATTCGCCGTCAGATGGCGTACTTCCCGGCGATCCACTCCGGGATCGGTTCCGCCCGGCCCGTGGCCAGGGAAATCATCGTGTAGTCGAAGTAGCCGTCCGCGCAGAGCTTAGCGTTGCTTTTCCTGACGATTTGGAAATGCACGGTCACGCCGTTTTTGGCGATGGAATCGATCCAGGTCCGCACGATCATCCAATCCCCCAGTCCGAGCGGGCGCTTGTATTCGACGTGCGCCGTCCGCACGACCCAGCCGAAGCCGTGGGCGATGAACTCCTCCATCGGCATCCGGTAGCAGCGCGCCATCTGGTCATAACGCGCGGCCAGCACGTAATCGAAATACTTCGAGTGATGAACATGCTGGTTCATGTCGATGTCGTCCGGGCGGACGGGCATTTCCGTCTCGAATTTCGAGCGCAGGAGGATGGGCTCGATGCTGGGATGATCCATGTAATGAAAATGCGTTAGATCTAACGGCACGCGCCCTGCTCTAAAGCGAGGTTTTCCTCTAAGATGAATTATTTTCTTGACGGTCGCTCAACCCACGGCAAGATGCACCGCGTCGCAGGCAGTATGTCGCGACGAAAATTTAGTCTAAACAACGGGAGTTTGGGAACCAAATCAGCAACAGAATGAAAAAATTATTCGCAAGTATTTTGTTTACAGCCGTGATCGGCTTCGCCACGACCGGCACCGCCGGTGTGCTCAGTTTGGGCGGCATCAGCGGACTTGCTTTGACCGACGAGGCAGCCTTGCCGCCGACGCCGTTGGCTATCATCGCGCCGCTGACGTACAACGGCACCACCGTGGGCGGTCCGACTTTCAACCGGCCCAACGTCTCCGGCACCGCCACACCAACCGCGCTTTCCGCTGTCGGGACGGCCGTGGCATATGACGTGGTGATGTTTACCGTTGCCACCACCGGCACGTACAGCTTTTTGAGCACATCCACCACTGCCGGGTACGATAATTTCACGCTCCTGTACTCGGGCGTCTTCAATGCTTCCACGCCGTTGGTCGGTGTGCTCCAGGGCAACGACGACATCGTTTTTGGCGTCACGTCCGGCTTTAGCCGCGCATTGACCGCAGGATTGCAGTACTCGTTCGTCACGACCGGGTATGCCAACACCAATGCGGGCACGTTCACCGATTCCATTACTCTGGTGCCCGAGCCGAG
>CAXUHC010000194.1:0-6334 GCA_964250705.1 uncultured Chthoniobacterales bacterium
CGAGGGTAATTTTGCGCCAGCGTTCGATCCAGTGGCGGCAGAAATGGCATTCGCCGTCGAAAACCATGAGCGGTTTTTGCAGGGAGCGCGGCATGGCGTGCGGGAGGGCCCGGCGTTACTTTTGCGCGCCGAGCGCGGCGATTTTTTCCGACAGCCGGAACGTCTCGCCCACGGCGCGCAGGGCCACGCGTTCCGGGGTGCGCGCCAGGGCGGCATCGAAGCGACGGATGGGTTCGTCCATCGGCTCGTAGCTGAGCTTGAAGGTCTGGTGATGCACGGGCAGCAGAAAGCGGGACCCGGCCAGGTCAGCCATGCGGACGGCTTCTTCCGGGGTGCAGTGATTGGTGATCCAGGGGTCGTACGCGCCGATGGGCACGATGGCCAGATCGAAGAGTCCGCCGTCCCTGCCGCCGCGACCGCGCAGCCGGCGGAAGGTCGGTGTGTAAGCCGTGTCTCCGGCGAAGAGGATAGCGGCCCCGCCCCGGCGGACGATGTAGCCGTTGTAGCCGCGATGATCGTCGGTACGCATGCGCGCGCCCCAGTGGCGGACCTCGAAGGCCTCGACTTCCGCCTCGCCTTCGTCCACCCTGGTGGTCAGCGGCGAACGGCTGAATTTCAGGCGCAGTTGCTCGCCCCAGGAGAGTTCGTTGACGTGTTGATGCAGCCGGGTCTTAACCAGCAGATCGGAAGTCGCGTGGGCCGTGACGACCAGCGGACGGCGGTCGAAGAGGCGTAACGTCGCCAGGTCGAAATGATCCATGTGCGCGTGGCTCAGCAGGATCAGGTCGATGGGCGGCAGGTCGGCAAAACGTAACGCGGAGCGGACGTAACGTTTCGGTCCCAACGTCAAGGGGCCCACCGGCAGACCGGCGCGCGCGCCGAGGATGGGGTCGGTGAGGATGTTGACGCCGTAAAAGTTGATCAGGACCGTCGAGTGGCCCAGCCAGGCGGCGGTGATCTGGTCGTCACGCCAGGCGGCGGGGTCCGGTTTTTGCGGAGCGGGGAGGACGCAGCGGCGGTAGTCGTTGAGGATCGTCTTGAGGTAACGCAGTTCGCGGCCGGAGAAAGGCAGCCGCAAACGGGAAAGTGAGAAAGCCATGTCTATGATGTCAATCTACTCTATCCGGGGCCTGCGGTCCACTTTTGCTGGCCAACGCACGGCGGGGCGTGTTGTCCTCCAAAACAAGGTAGGGATGGCTCTCCGAGCCGTTCCCTATTGTCCTTGAACGGGAAGACCGATGGACGGACCAGCGCTGCAGAGATGCAAGGGAACGGCTCGGAGAGCCATCCCTACCTTGCTTACGATTTGACCAGGGCCGCCGCCAGCACGTCGTCCACGGTTTCAGCCAGGGTAAACTTCATCTTTTCCCTGGCTTCGGCAGGCACGTCGGCAAGGTCTTTTTCGTTGAGCTTCGGGATGATGACTTCCGCGATCCCCGCACGCAGGGCGGCGAGGCTTTTCTCTTTCAGTCCCCCGATGGGCAGCACCAGCCCGCGCAACGTGATTTCGCCCGTCATCGCCACATCGCTGCGCACCGATTTGCCCGCGAACAGCGAGGCCAGGGCGGTGAACATGGCGCAACCCGCGCTCGGGCCATCTTTCGGGATCGCGCCGCTCGGCACATGGACGTGCAGATCGTTCTCGGTGAAGGCATCGGGCGGGATGCCGAGGGATTCCGCGCGGCTGCGCACCAGACTCAGCGCCGCCTGCATGGACTCCTTCATCACGCTGCCGATTTGACCCGTGAGTTGCGTCGCACCCTTGCCGGGGTATTTCGTCGCTTCGACGAAAAGGATTTCGCCGCCCGCCGGGGTGTAGGCCAGCCCGGTAACGACCCCCGGCAGGCTCGTTTTGAGCCGTTCCTCCCGCACGGAACGGTCGCCCGCGCCCAGGATGCCGCGCGCAAACTCCGGCGTGATCGTGATGGCCGCTTCGCCGTTCTTGCCGCGCGCGACTTCGGCGGCGACCGAGCGGCAGACCGCGCCGATCCGCCGCTCCAGGTCGCGTACGCCTGCCTCGTGCGTGTATTCCTCGATGACGGTGCGCAACGCCCCCTCCTCGAAGCGGCAGCGCTCGGGCGAGAGGCCGTTTTCCTCGAGTTGGCGGCGCACCAGATAGTTCTGCGCGATGTGGAGTTTTTCGCCCGCCGTGTAACCGGCGAGGCTGATGATTTCCAGGCGGTCGCGCAACGGCGGCGGCACGCCCTCGATGTAGTTCGCCGTGGCGATGAAAATGACCTGGCTCAGGTCGAACGGCACGTCGAGATAGCGGTCCACGAACGCGTTGTTCTGGCGCGGGTCGAGCACTTCGAGCAGCGCGCTGGCGGGGTCGCCGCGCATGTCGCCGCCGAGTTTATCCACCTCGTCGAGCATGAGCACCGGGTTGCGCGTGCCCAGACGGCGCAATTCCTGGATGATGCGGCCCGGCATGGAACCGATGTACGTCCGGCGGTGCCCGCGAATCTCGGCCTCGTCGCGGATGCCGCCGAGCGAAATCCGCGCGAACTTGCGGCCCAGCGCGTCGGCGATGGACTGGCCCAGGCTGGTCTTGCCAACCCCGGGGGGGCCCAGGAAGCAGATGATCGGGCCGCGCCCGTTCGGATTGAGCTTGCGGACGGCCAGGTATTCGATGAGCCGGCGCTTGATCTTGGATAACCCGTAGTGGTCCCGGTCGAGCACTGCCTGCGCGTGGTCGAGGTCGGTGTTGTCGTCGCTGAGCCTGGTCCAGGGCAGGTCCGCGAGCATTTCCACGTAGGAGACGATCACGCTGTATTCCGGGCTGGCGCTGGGAATATGGATGAGCCGTTTGAGTTCCTTCTCGGCGGCGGCCATGATGGGCTCCGGCGCGTCGGCATCCTGAAGCCGGGTGCGCAGTTGTCCGACCTGATCTTCCGCGCCGGGTTCTTCCTCGCCGAGCTCGCGCTGGATGGCGTGAATCTGCTCTCGCAGGTAGGCGCGGCGCTGCGAACCGGAGAACTGCGACTCGACATCCTTGCGCAGTTTTTGCTGCAACTCGGCGATTTCCGTCTGGCGCGAGACGGCTTCCTGCACGAGACGCATCCGCTTGGACACGTCGACTTCTTCCAGGAGCGCCTGCTTGCGGGCCACGTCCAGCCCGAGGTTACCCGCGAGCAGGTCGGTCAGGTGTCCCGCGTCCTCGATGTTGGCCAGGACCGTGCGCGCCTGGTCGGGGATCTCCGGCGACAGGTCGAGCAGGTTGACGGCGGATTCGCGCAGGTTGTTGAACGCGGCCTCGGCTTCCTTGTCGTCGTCGTCCGGCATGATCGACGTGAGGGGCGCCACCTCCGCGCGGACGTACGGCTCGGTCTGCACGGCCTGACCCAGCCGGAACCGCTGCTGCGCCTGGACGAGCAGGACAATCGTGTTGTCCGGCTGGCGCATGAGTTTCAACACCTGGCAGGCCACCCCGATGGGATACAGATCTTCGAGCGCCGGAGTTTCGTGCTCCTCGTTGCGCTGCGTGACCAGGCCGATGATCTTGCTCTGCGGCAGGTTGTCGTCCACGAGCTTGAGCGCGGTGGGCCGGCCCAGGGTCAGCGGCACCACCGTGCCGGGGAACACCACCACGCCGCGGATCGGCAGGATCGGCAACACGGCCGGGATCGCGGGCTGGCCGGGGCCGTCCGCGTTGTCCGTCATGGCAATCACCGGCGGCGATGCCGGTTGGGTCGTGGACGGTGCCTCCTCCGTGTTGGCGGGAGGCAGGTCCTCGTTGGATTTCGTGATCATGGACGGGAAAATTTCAGTGGTGTTGCAGCGGCAGATGGATCCAGAGCATTCCGTTCTGCTGCTCGGCATGGACGCGTTTGCGGTCCACATTGCGCGGGAGAGGGATCGACCGCTCGAACTCGCCGTGGTCGATTTCCATGGCGAGCACCTGCGTGGGAGGGTGCCGGGATTGGTCGGGCTCGGGCAAGGCGCGCCGACCGCTGATGGTCAGCCGGTCCGGCTCGATTTCCAGGAGAATTTCATCGCGGTTCACCCCGGCCAGATCAACGCAGATGCGCAAGCATTTCTCGCAGCAGTAGGCGTTGATCGCCGGACGCCAGCGGCCCGTGGCGTGGAAGTGGGAAAACCGGACGTTGGTCAACTCGTAGGCCACGTCACCCAACTGGCCTTGCAGGCGCTCCAAGCGGATCGTGCGGGTGCTCTTGGGCATGTCGGTAGTTTCTCCTAATCGCCGCAAACAGCAAGTGGGCCGGGCGGAAGGTGGTCCGCAGATTGCGCAGATTGGCGCAGATTGCAGAGGAAGGGAAGAGGAGTCACACCATCCGGCTCTTTCTCCCAGCCTGCGGAAATCCGCGCAATCTGCGGACAAATTCGGGCTCTCAGGCCGCCGGGGTGTTCTGGGCCTTGCGCGCCAGCCGCCGGAACGTCAACTGTGCCTGTTTGGTCTCGCCGCCTTCCGCCGGGCGGCGGCGCTTGTACGTGCCGTCGTTCTGGAGTTCGCGCGCCTTGACGTTGTCGGAGAGAAACGCCGGGAGAATCTCGTCGATGATGCGCGTTTTCAATCCCTCGTCCTCGATGGGGAAGGCGACCTCGACCCGGCGGTCGAAATTGCGCGGCATCCAGTCCGCGCTGCCGAGATAGACGAGCTGATTGCCGCCGTGGTTGAAATAATAGATGCGGCTGTGTTCGAGGAATCGTCCGATGATCGACACCACGCGGATGTTCTCACTGATCCCCGGCATCCCGGCCCGCAGCGCGCACACCCCGCGCACGAGCAAATCGATCTGCACCCCGGCCATCGACGCCTCGTAGAGCGCGACGATGATTTCCTCGTCCACCAGCGCGTTGATCTTGGCGATGATCCGCGCCGGTTTGCCCGCCCGGGCGAAGTCGCGTTCGATGCCGATCAACTCCAGGAACCGCTTGCGCAGTTCGAACGGCGCGATCATGAGCTTCTTACCGCCCGCGTACTCGCTCAGGCCGGTGAGGTTGTTGAAGACCACGGCGACCTCCGCCGTGAGTTCGGCGTTGGTGGTCAGCAGGCTCAGGTCCGTGTAGAAGCGCGCCGTCGTGGCGTTGTAGTTGCCGGTGCCCAGGTGGCAGTAGAGGCGGATGCGGTCCTCGTCGCGGCGGACGATCATCATCATCTTGCAATGGGTCTTCAACCCCACCAACCCATAAACGACGTGGATGCCGGCCTCCTCCATCTGGCGCGCCCAGCGGATGTTGTTGGCCTCGTCGAAGCGGGCTTTGAGCTCGACGAGCACGGTGACCTGTTTGCCCTTGTCGGCGGCGTGGAGCAGCGCCCGGACGATGCCGGAGCCGACGCCCGTGCGGTAGAGCGTCATCTTGATGGCGAGCACCTGCGGATCGGCCGCCGCGCGCTCCAACAGGTCGATGACGCTCTGGAAACTCTCGTAGGGATGGTGCAGCAGGACATCCTGACGGCGCATGACCTCGAAGATGTCCGCCGAAATCGGGAGCGCCTTGGGCTGCGAGGGCTGGAAAGGCCGGTCGCGCAGACGCGGGAAAGCGTCGCTGGCGAACAGCGGTTCGAGATGCAGGAAATTGATCGGGCCCGGCAGCCGGTAGAGATCGGGCTCGCTGAGCTTGAACGTTTCCAGTAGAAATTTCTCCGTCTCGGGCGGCGTGCCGTCCTGCACCTCCACGCGCACGGGGCTGCCCTTGCCGAGCCGCCGCAGTTCCTCCTCGATGGTGTGCAGGAGATTTTCGGCCTCTTCCTCGTCGATGTAGAGATCGTTGTTGCGCGTCATGCGGAAGGCATGCGCGTCGTGCACGTCCACGCCGGGAAATAGCCGGTGGAGGTAATGTTTCACCAACTCCTGCAAGAAGAAGAAATGCAGCCCCGCGCCCAGTTCGCGCCCGGGTTCCTCGGGGATCTGGAGCAGGCGCGGCAGCACGCGCGGAATTTGCACGATGGCGTAGGAAAGCTCGCTGTCGTTGGGCCGGTGGAGCCGCACGATGAGGTTGTGGCTCTTGTTGGCCAACTGCGGGAACGGATGGCTGGGATCGACCGCCAGAGGGGTCAGGACGGGAAAGAGTTCCTCGCTGAACAGCCGGTCCGCCCAGATGAGCGCGGGCGTGGGCAGTTCGTCGACGTTGTGAATGAAGATGTTTTCTTTGTTGAGCGCGGGCAGGATGTCGTCGTTCCAGCCCTGGTACTGGCGGGCGACGAGTTCGTGGGCGCGCTTGCTGGAGGCGGCGTAGACCTCCGTGGCCGTCATATGGTCCGGGCCGACGAGCACGCTCTTGTTGTCGATCTGCTGCTTGAGACCGGCGATGCGGACCTCGAAGAACTCGTCCAGATTCGTCCCGACGATGGACAGGAAGCGGACGCGCTCCA
>CAXUHC010000194.1:6344-8669 GCA_964250705.1 uncultured Chthoniobacterales bacterium
CAAGGGCTGGGCGGAGTCGAGCGCCTCTTCCAACACCCGGCCGTTGAATTCCAGCCACGAGAGTTCGCGGTTGATGAAATTTTCGGGCTGGTCGAGTGCGGGATGTTCGGTCTCGGCGGTCATAGAACTGATTTTGCCAGTGAAGATGCCACGGACGGAGCGTGTCGGAAAGAGGTGAGCCGTCTGTTACGGAAACGTCACGCGGTCGGTGGGCCGACGAAGGGAAGATTACGAGAGCCGTGGTTCGGCTGCGAGCACTCTCTAAACCATGAATTCATGCATGTGTATTTATTTCACATAAATGAAATTTGTCAAGGAAAATGCGCCGTTTGCCTGCCACGCCATCCGCGAGGACATGACCGAGCGCGGCGTCGTGCGCGGGGTTTGCCAAGGCGCGATGCAAACGGATCAGCCGCGTCAGCGGCGGCCGTGACCAGAGGGTAGGGAGGAACGTCCCTGTTCCTCCCCGGTTTGCGCGGTGGCGCGAATGGTAGTCGCCGTCCCGTTTTCGCGCACCCGGCGCACGCGGCTTTCCCTCTACGTCCCACGCACGTTGGGTAAATTTGGGAGGAGCGGGGACGCTCCTCCCTACCCTTCGGGGTTACGACCGCCGCTCTACGCGTTCGTGTCCGGTTCGGGAAAGGTGACGCGCTCGTAAATTTCGGACAGCGGCAGTTCGACCTCGACGCTGGCGAGGTTCAGGAGGTCCGAGCCCTCGTGATATTCCTGGTCAAGCCAGCCACCGCCCTCCTGCCGGACGTAGTGTTCCACCCGCATGTTTTCGGAGGCTACCAGCACGTAGTCGGTCAGGGATTCGATGCGTTTGTAGCGCTCAAATTTCTCGCCCCGGTCGAAGCTGGCAGTGGAAGGAGAAAGGACTTCAAAGATCACTTCCGGGTTGAGCAGGCTGCTTGGCCTAGCGCTGGTGTCATACTTTGGTTGACCGCAAAGGACGGATAAGTCGGGATAGGTCCAGAGGTCACCCGCTTTGACGCGCACTTTCACGTCAGAGGAATGATACGTGCAATTCCGGCCACGAAAACGCACGTAGAACATTCCCCCGAGATTGTTGGCGATGATGTCATGCCTCGGCTCGGTGCCCGCCATCGCGTCAATTTCTCCGGCGACGTACTGGCTTTTGTAAGGAGCCTTCTCTTCTAGCATCGCGTATTCTTCCTGGGTGAAAGTACGTCTAGGCAGGGCGCTCATGGGAAGGTATTAAACGTTACTATTCAGGGGTTGGCAATGCCGACGTCCAGACCCCAGCCGCCGCCGCCGGGGGTTTCCAGACGAAGCACGTCGCCGGGGCGGACTTCGATGGTCCCGGCGGGCGGGAGGTCCGTAAAAGCCGCTTCGCCGGAGCGACGGAGTTGGTTGCGACCCGATTGGCCGGGGAGTCCCCCCGCCGCGCCGTAAGGGGTGGTCAGGCGGCGACTCGTCAAGAGGGAAACGGACAGGGCGGCAAGGAATTCGAGTTCGCGCACCATGCCGTCGCCGCCCCGGTGTTGACCCGCCCCGCCCGAACCACGCCGGATCGACCACCCGCGCACGCGGACGGGGTAGCGGGTTTCCAGGACTTCGGGGTCGGTCAGGCGGGTGTTGGTCATGTGCACGTGAACCGCGCTCGCCCCCGGACCGGCGGGCCCCGCACCGGAGCCGCCGCCAATCGTTTCGTAGTAGCCGAAGGCGTCGGGGCTGCCGCGTCCGAAGAGGAGGTTGTTCATCGTCCCCTGGCTCGCCGCGACCAGACCCAGCGCGCCGAGGATGACATCGACAAGACGCTGACTGGTCTCCACGTTGCCGCCGCCGACGGCGGGACAACGACGGGGGTCCGGGTCGCCGGTAGGATTGAGCAGGGTGTCGGGCGGGAGGATGATTTCGACGGGCGCGAGCAGACCGGCGTTGAGCGGGACGGGCTCGCCCAACAGGCAGCGCAGGCAGTAGATCACCGCGCTGGCGACGATGGCGGGGTTGGCGTTGAGGTTGCCGGGATGGACCGGGCCGCTGCCGGTGAAGTCGAAGCGCGCGGTGCCGTCGGCGCGAATGGTCAGCGTCAGGGCGAGGGGCGTGCCGTCGTCCATCGTGTCGCGGAAAGTGCGGGTCCCGGGGGGCAGGCGGGCGAAGGCGGCGCGCATGCGGTTCCCGGCGGCGCGCTGGAGGTGGCCCGTGTAGGCGGCGACAACCGGCAGGCCGTGGCGGGCGATGAGTTCCTCCAGCAAGCCGACGCCGGTCTGGTTGGCGGCGATCTGGGCGTGGAGATCGGCCAGGTTTTCCTCGACGGAGCGAGTGGGGAACGGTCCGGCCAGGAGCAGCGCGCGGAGGGCG
>CAXUHC010000195.1:0-7436 GCA_964250705.1 uncultured Chthoniobacterales bacterium
CGTTGCCACGTCGCCCACCCCGAAGCCCAAAAAATCCCGCAAGAAATCCGTCGCGCAGGACGATTGACGCCCGCGCGGTTTATTCGGTGCTCGCGGCAACCTTCGCAGAGACCTTGTCGCCGTCCGCCTTGGCCTGTTTGACGTAACCGGCGACCTTTTGCGCGTCCCCGTGCGAGGCCCAGACGTGGCGCAGAAAATCGGCGGCGTTGAGGTGCTGCTCGCGGAAGAAGTTGCGGTCCCCGCCGCAGCCGTACATCAGGTCCGGCGGCATCTCGCCGCGCAGTTTGGCCTCGGCCTTCTTGATGATGCGTGGCAGCCAGGCAATGCCGTCGAGCTGATCGCTCTTGGCAGGAAGATTGTCCATCGAGACCGTCTGCTCCGAGGCCTGCCCGTGCTGGACGGTCAGAAAATAATCCCGCCGTGCCGCGCTGATGAGCAGCACGGTTTCCCAGTCCGGGTCCCCGTCCCCCCTGGCGTGATCCTCGACGAAATCGTAAAGCTCCTGCGGCTTCATGCCAATCGAGGCGAGATACGACCGTCCCTCCTCCGCAAAAAACTGGTCGGGATTCCGCTCGCCGACGCGGTAACGTTCGAGCGAAAGCACGAACAATTGCTTGAGTTCGTGGTGCCAGCGGTAAGGGACATAGGAGGGGGTCGGGGAGGTCGCCATGCCAAGGTTTCGTGCGTGCCGGGAACACCGGGCGCATTTTCCGGCCTGGAGATTCCGTTTGCCTAATTCCCGATTCGTTTTATAGACAATGAAGATTTTCCGTTGATGACCGCACTCGCGCCGCACGCCGAAATGGATTCCCGAGAGGTGCGCGACCTCTCCGCCCGACTGGAAGACCAGCCGTTGGAAGCTATTCTGGAGTGGTGCTGGCAACACTTCGGCAAACGCGCGGCCATCGGCACCAGCTTTCAAGGGGCGGGGCTCATCATCCTGCACACCGCGGTGAAACTCGGCCTGCCGTTCCCGTCGTTCACCTTGGACACGGGCCTCCTCTTCCCGGAAACTCTCAAGCTCAAGGCACAGATCGAAGGGCGGCTGGGGGTCTCCATCGAAAGCCTGCACCCGGAACTGACCGTCGAGCAGCAGGCCGCCGAGATGGGAGCCGCGCTCTGGGAGCGCCGCCCGGACTCCTGTTGCACGCTGCGCAAGGTGGTCCCGCTGCAAAAAAAGCTGGCCCAACTGGACGTGTGGATCACCGGCCTGCGCCGCCAGCATTCGGAGACCCGGTCGGGCACGCAGGTCCTCGAACGCTACCAGTTCGATGTCCTGCGCGAACGCTACATCTATAAGCTCAACCCGCTGGCGACCTGGACCCGCGACCGCGTGCGTGCTTACCTGAAGGAGCACCAGCTACCCTACAACCCGCTCAAGGACCTCGGCTACCGGTCCATCGGCTGTGTCCCCTGCACCCGGCCCGTCAGCGAGGCCGAGGACGACCGCGCGGGCCGTTGGACAGGCTTTGACAAGAACGAGTGTGGTATCCACACTTTCCTAGGGGACAACATTTGAAAGGATGGAGGATGGAGACCGAGACGGTACGAGACCGTTTTATTCTGGGTTCATCCTTCATCCTTTATCCTTCATCCTTTCTTCGTGAACGCCGCTACCGCTCCCTCCGCCTCGCCCTCCGCCGGCGCCGACGCCTTGTACCCGCATCTCGATGCCCTCGAAAACGAGAGCATCTACATCCTGCGCGAGACGTTCCGGCACTTCAAGAAAAGCGCGATGCTCTGGAGCATCGGCAAGGACTCGTGCGTGATGCTCTGGCTGGCGCGCAAGGCGTTCTTCGGCCATGTGCCGATCCCCTGTGTGCATGTCGATACGAGCTTCAAAATCCCCGAGATGATCGAGTTCCGCGACCGCTTGGCACGCGACTGGAACCTGAACCTTATTGTCGGCCAGAACACCGAGGCGCTCGCCGCCAAGCGGACCTTCCCCGACGGCGCGCTCGACCGCGTGGGCTGCTGCTCCACGCTCAAGCGCGACCCGCTGGCGGCGGTCATCGCGGAGAAAGAATATCAGGCCGTGATCGTGGGCATCCGCCGCGACGAGGAAGGCACCCGCGCCAAGGAACGGTATTTTTCCCCGCGCAACAAGGATTTCGAGTGGAACTTCCGCGACCAGCCGCCGGAGTTCTGGGGGCAGTTCCAGACGGATTTTGAGCCGGGCACGCACCTGCGCGTCCATCCGCTCCTGCATTGGACCGAACTCAACGTCTGGGAGTACATCCACCGCGAGAACATCCCGCTCGTCAGCCTCTACTATGCCCGCGGAGGCCGCCGCTACCGCAGCCTCGGCTGCGCGCCCTGCACCGGCACCGTGGAATCCAACGCCGCGACGACCGAAGAGATCATCGACGAACTCCGCCAAACCAAGGTCGCCGAGCGCAGCACCCGCGCACAGGACCAGGAAAGCGAGGATGCGTTTGAGCGTTTACGCGCCAGTGGGTATATGTAATTTTGACGTTGGACGAGTCAGCCGCTAATCTCGACGCTATGAGCGTGCAAGAAATCTTTACGAGCGTGAAAGAAATTGAGGCAGCTATAAAACGGCTCGCGCCTGACGAGCGCGCTCAACTGGCTTCGATGCTTGTCGAGCGACATCACGACGAATGGGACAAACAGATTGAGGCTGATTTGGAAGCCGGTCGTCTAGATAAGTGGTTGACTGAAGTTCAAAAAGAATACGAAGCTGGTTTGTTTAAACCGGTGTAGCAATTCGCTTAATTTTGTTATTGACCATCTCGGTGATGCCCGTATCTCGGGCGTCGCGATGAAGAACTTCACTCAAGATCGTTTCTGGAAGTTTTATGAGCACTTGCCACAAGAAGTGCAACGGCTCGCTGACAAGAATTTTGAATTGTTGAAATACGATGCGTTTCACCCTTCGCTGCATTTCAAAAGGGTGAATCGATTATGGTGGTCAGCGCGAGTAGGTGAGCACTACCGCGCTCTCGCAATGGAAAGGCCAGAGGGCATGTTCTGGTTCTGGATCGGTACCCATGCCGAGTATGACAGAATCCTGAAGACTTTTTAGTATGCCCACCTCCGCCCTGCCTCTGCGCATCGTCATCGTCGGCCACGTCGACCACGGTAAATCCACGCTCGTCGGCCGTTTCCTGCACGACACCGGCGCGCTCGCCCAGGGCAAGGTCGAGTCCATCCTGCTCTCCTGCCAGCGGCGCGGCGTGCCTTTCGAGTGGGCCTTCCTCATGGACGCCCTCCAGGCCGAGCGCGACCAGAACATCACCATCGACGTTTCCCAGATCGCCTTCAAGACCGCCGCCGGGCGGCCCGGCGTGCTCATCGACGCCCCCGGCCACAAGGAATTTCTCAAGAACATGATCACCGGCGCGGCCCGCGCCGACGCCGCCCTGCTGCTCATCGCCGCCAACGAGGGCGTGCGCGAACAGAGCCGCCGCCACGGCTACCTGCTCAGTCTGCTCGGCTTGAAACAGGTTGCCGTCGTGGTCAACAAGATGGACCTCGTCAACTACGACAAGGCCACTTTCGACGCCATCGAAACCGAGTACCGCGATTTCCTCTTCGCCTTCGGGGTCGAGCCGCGCGTGTTCATCCCGATCTCCGCCCGCGAGGGGGTCAACGTCGCCGCGCGTTCCGACGCGCTGCCCTGGTACACCGGTCCGACGATCTCCGAGGTGCTCGACGAATTCCAGCCGCCCGTCTCCGAGGAAGCCGGTCCGTTGCGCCTGCCCATCCAGGACGTGTACCGCTTCGACGCCCGCCGCATCCTGGCCGGTCGCATCGAGAGCGGCACCCTGCGTGTGGGCGACGAACTCACCTTCTCCCCGTTCAACAAGACCGCCGTCGTCGCCAGCATCGAACGCTGGCCGGATTCCACCGCCGCCCCGACCCAATCCGCCCGCGCGGGCGAGAGTGTCGGCATTACGCTCACCGAACAAATCTTCGTCGAGCGCGGGCATGTCGCCAGCCACGTCGCCGACGCTCCCATCGAGTCCAACCGCATCAAGGCCAACGTCTTCTGGCTGGGCCGCCACGACCTCACCCTCGGCGGCACCTACAAACTCAAGCTCGCCACCCAGGAACTCGAATGCCAGGTCGCCTCCATCGAGCGCGTCATGGACGCCGCCACGCTCGCCGCGCCCGCCAGCCGCGACGGGGCGGGGAACTCCGCCATCCGGACCGTCTCGCGCAACGACGTGGCCGAACTCACCCTCCAGATGCGCAAGCCGCTCGTCCTCGACAACCACGACCGCCTGCCCGCCCTGGGCCGCTTCGTGCTCGTGGACGGCCACGACGTCAGCGGCGGCGGCATCGCGTTTGGCGGGGTTTACACCGACCGCCGCCGCGTCATCAGCCAGAACCTCACCTGGAGCGAGGGCACCATCACCAGGGACGACCGTGCCCGCCGCAACGGCCACCGGGGAGCCGTCGTCTGGCTGACCGGCCTCTCCGGCGCGGGCAAATCCACCATCGCCAACGCCCTGGAGCGCGAGCTTTTCAGCCGCCAGTTCCACTCCTACGTGCTCGACGGCGACAACGTGCGCTACGGCCTCAACGCCAACCTCGGTTTCTCCCCCGAGGACCGCATCGAAAACATCCGGCGCGTCGGCGAGGTCGCCCGCCTCATGGCCGACGGCGGCTTCGTCACGGTCACGGCCTTCATCTCGCCCTACCGCACGGACCGTCGCCGCGCCCGGGAAATCGCTCTGGAAGGTGGCTGCGAATTCATCGAAGTCTACGTCAACACGTCGTTGGCGGTCTGCGAGCAGCGCGACCCCAAGAGCCTCTACAAAAAGGCGCGTGCCGGGCAAATCAAGCAATTCACCGGCATTGACGCGCCCTACGAGGCCCCGGAAGACCCGGAAATCACCGTCCACACGGAACAGCAGACCGTGGAAGAATCCGTCGCGGCGATCCTGGACCAACTCCTGCCGCGCCTGACTTTATAATGCGACCCTCCCTCGTTCCCAAGCTCCCGCTTCCCCAACCCCCTAAAATGCGCTTTGATTAGGTAAGCCTGCGGGCTGTGGCCACGGCGCTCATGCCCTCAGGACGCGCTCTAACCCCGTCTCCTCCCCCTCCTACCTCTGCGGCTTTGCGCCTTGGCGCTTTGGCGTGAGGTTTTCCATTACCGGCCCTCGGCAAGCACCTTGCCAATCGAAACCCGCCCCCAAAACCGGGCTTGTGAAATTTTTCACAAATAGGACTTGCGCGAACGGGCAACCGGAAGTTTCATACGGTTCGATTCCCTTTACCTCCTCCTCGCGCACGTCGTCTCGCAATCACGTAGGACCCCTCGGACGGCGGGCGCTGGTCACGGTTCGTTTCTTGAACAAGGGTTGATCGTCGCCGCCAATCGACCTCCCCGAATTTTGTTGTCATGTTTAATCTCCTGGCTCAGATCCCGCTGAACGCCGAGCGGTTGCCCGCGATGGATTCCGCGGGTTGGTTCGGCCACATCTTTACCAACTCGCTGATCGTCGCCGCCATCGTGGCGGTCATCGTGCTCGTCTTTGCCCGGCGTGCGACCGCCAATATGCAGCTCGTCCCCAAGCCGGGCGGCAGCCAGAATCTCTTCGAGGCCGTGATCGAAGCGCTTTACGACATGCTCGAAGGCATCGTCGGTCGCCACATGGTTGCCAAGGTGTTTCCGCTGTTGGCAACCCTGTTCCTTTTCATCCTCGTCTCCAATTGGTTCGGCCTGCTCCCCGGCGTCGGCACCATCGGCTTCAACCCGGCGAGCCACGGTCGCGGCGTTGGCCTGTCACTGCCGGAAGTGCCGGAAAATCCGCTCCTGCGTCCCGCCAACGCCGACCTGAACCTCACCCTCGGCATGGCCCTGGTGTTCTCGGTTTTCTGGTTGATCTGGAGCTTTCAGGAACTCGGCGTCGGTGGCTTCTTTGGCCACATCTTCGGCCCCAAGGGCGAGGTGAGCGGCATCCTCAAGTATCCCCTCATCGCCATCTTCATTTTCGTGGGCATCATCGAGGTGATTTCCATTGCCTTCCGCCCTGTGTCGCTCTCCCTGCGGCTTTTCGGCAACATCTACGCCGGTGAAAACCTGATGCACACGATGTCCGACCTCGGCGAAACGATGCACATGCCTACGGTGATCTCCTTTCTGATGAAGATCATCGTGCCGATCCCTTTCTACTTCCTCGAAATGCTCGTCGGCGTCGTGCAGGCCCTGGTGTTCACGCTGCTCTGCGCGGTTTACATCAAGTTGACGACTTCCCACGAGGAGGGTGCGCACGGCCACGCGGCTGAACCCCACGACGAGGCCCCCGCGCCTGCCGGTCACGCCGTCGCCGCTCACTGATTTTTCCAAGCTTTTCCCGTCGGGACCATCCACAGAGAGTGGACGTCGGGACTCCCAACCAAACAGACACCCACAGAAAACCACCCGTTATGATGCTCGATCTCCTTCCCCACCTTCTCGCCCAGGCTGACGTGACCAACGCGCCCGCCGCCGCTGCTGCCTCCGTCCGTTACCTCGGGCCGACGTTCGCCCTCGGCGTCGCCGGTCTCGGTTCGGCCATCGGGGTCGGCATGGTCGGCGCGAAGGCCGCCGAAGCCGTTGGCCGCAACCCCGGCGCGTTCGGCAACATCCTGACCATCAGCATCATCGGCATGGCGCTGGCGGAAGCCATCGCCATCTACGCGCTGATCTCGTTCTTCCTCTACAAGTAAGAGCCGCTGCTGGCGCGAATCCTTTCCCGCCGCCGTTTCTTCCACCCGGAGGGAGCGGCGGCCCCGGAGTTTCTCCCCCGGAACCCGTTTTCCCTGCCAATCGAACTTTCACCCTGCCTGCCATGTATTTCCCTGCTCTGAACCTCCTCGCCGAAAGCGAGAGCATTCCGCAAATTTTCGGCCTGAACTGGCCTGCGTTCATCGCACAGACCCTGGCTTTCGGCATCGTGCTTTTCGTGCTGAAGACCTACGCGTTCCAGCCGATCATCGACGTGCTCGAAGAACGCCGCCGCCGTATTTCCGAAGGCCAAGCCAACGCCGAGCGGATCAAGGCGCAGCTCGCCGAGTCCGAGGCGAAGCACCGCGAGATGCTCGATCAGGCCAACGTCCAGGCGCAAAAGCTCATCAACGAGGCACGCCAGAGCAGCGACGCCCTGGCTTCGCGCCGGGCGCAGGAAGCCGTCACCGAGGCCGAGCGCATTATTGCCCGCGCCCGCGAGGCGACGACCTTGGAACACGACCGCGTGCTCAGCGAGGTCAAGCGTGAGCTTGGCCGTCTGGTTATCGAAACCACTTCCAAGGTCACCGGCAAGGTGCTTACCCAGGAAGACCAGCAACGTCTCGGCGAGGAAACGACCCGCCAGATCGCCTGAGAAAACCGCCAGGCATCACGATTTAGTCCGCAGGCGTCGCAGGCGTTGCAGATGCACGAGACAAATACCAGCAACCGCGCCATTTTTCGTCAGATTCAG
>CAXUHC010000195.1:7446-8642 GCA_964250705.1 uncultured Chthoniobacterales bacterium
CTGTTCCCGTTCGTAACCCACCCCGTTGTATGAAGATCACCAAAGAAGCCCGCCGCCTGTCCCGTCAGCTTTTCCGTTTGAGCCTGACCAATGGCGCGCTCGACCGCGCGAAGGTTTCGAGCATCGTCCAGACCGTGATCACGGAGAAGCCGCGTCATTACATGGGCGCGTTGGGGGACTTTCAGCGTTTGATTCGTCTGGAAATGGCCAAGCGCCATGTGGTGATCGAAAGCGCGGTCGCCCTCAGCCCTGAGACGAGCGAGAGCATAGTCAACAACCTGAGACAGAAGTACGGCCAGGACCTCACGTCCGAGTTCACCGTCAACCCGGAACTCATTGGCGGCATGCGCATCAAGCTCGGCAGCGACGTGTGGGACGGCAGCGTGAAGAACCGCCTTGCGCGCCTTCAGGAACAATTCTAACCCTTCTCCCAATCTGCGGAAATCTGCGTAATCTGCGGACCATTCTTCCTCCCTTTCCCTAGTTCCATGAGCACTATCCTTCAAGACCTCGAAACCCAGATTGCCGGCCTCAAGACCACCACGACCAAGACCAACGTGGGCACCGTCCGCGAGGTCGGTGACGGCGTGGCCCGCATCGAAGGCCTGAGCGACGTGATGCTCAACGAGGCCATCGAATTCCCCAACGGCGTGCTCGGCCTCGCGCTCAACCTCGAAGAAGACGAGGTCGGCGCGATCCTGCTCGGCGATTACTCGGGCGTCGTGGAGGGCTCGGAGGTCAAGACGACCGGCCGCCTGCTTTCCGTGCCGGTCGGCAAGGGGCTGCTCGGCCGCGTGGTCAACGCGGTGGGCCAGCCCATCGACGGCAAGGGGCCGATCAAGAGCGACGTATTTTATCCGGTCGAGAAGATCGCGCCGGGCGTCATGAAGCGCAAGAGCGTCAGCCAGCCGGTCCAGACCGGCATCATGGCCGTGGACGCGATGGTGCCGATTGGCCGGGGGCAGCGCGAACTCATCATCGGCGACCGTGCCACGGGCAAGACCGCCGTCGCCCTCGACGCCATCATTTCCCAGGCGAAGATCAACATCGCGGCGGAGAAGGCGGGCGTGGCAGACTTCCGCCCGATCTATTCCATCTACGTGGCGGTCGGCCAGAAGAACGCCAACATCGCCCGTGCTATCGCCATCCTTGAACAGGCCGGGGCACTGCCTTACACGACCATCGTGTCCGCACCC
>CAXUHC010000196.1:0-8411 GCA_964250705.1 uncultured Chthoniobacterales bacterium
CCAACTTCCATCCACGGCTGAAAACCTTCAACTCAGTTGTGAACAGAACCTAATATATTCTGCCGTGCTTGGAAATCGAATCGGCGGCGCGAGCAGGCGACCGCCGCTTAGTCCTTGTACTTGACGCTGCACCCGTAGGGCTTCGACATACTCTTGCTCAAGGGTTTGCCAGCCAGGGCTTCGTCCAAGCCGACCTGCACGTAATTGGTCGCCTTTGTCACGTCGCCCTTGTTTGCCGAAGCAATGCTGTCGATGGCGCCTTCGTACACGATCTTGCCTTCGGGGTTAATGATGAACATGTCCGGCGTGTTCGTCGCGCCGTAGAGATGGCCGACTTTGCCGTCGGCATCGATCAGCAGCTCGCTGGCGGATTTGTAATCGCCGCCTTCGCTGGCTTTCTTGGCCGCGTCCGGCGAGAGATAACCTTCCGCTCCTTCAGCCGACGAATTGATCGCCAACCAGACTACGCCCTTCTTCGCGTACTCGGCCTGGAGCTTGGGAATATTATTGGTGTCGTAATGTTTGCGCACGAAAGGGCAGCCGGGGTTGGTCCATTCGAGCACGACGTACTTGCCCTTGTATTCGGAAAGCGAATGGGCCTTTCCGTCCGCGCCGGTCAGCGAGAAATCCGGCGCGACGGAATTGACGGGCGGCGCGGCGGCAAAAGCGCCGGAGACGGCCAGTAAGAGCGAAGCACCGAGGGAGGACAGCAGGGTTGTTTTTTTCATGGATGGTCGGGTAATGGTTGCTGGAAACGAAGCAATTTAACGCGCCGCGACGGGTTTGGTGGTGCCTTGGGGCGCGGCCGCAGCCAGGGCATCGAGAACGATCTGCCTGGTCAAGACGTAAGGCAGCTTGATAGGCGCTTCTGGTTTGCCGGCGGGATAGACCACGTAAAGGGGTACGCTCGGCGCGTCGAACTGCTTGAGCAACTTGGCGATGTCTTCCGAGTAGGTGGTGAAATCCGCCTTGAGCAACACCACGTTCTGGTCTTGAAACGCCTTCCGGATCGGCTCGCTGGCAAGCACGACCTTTTCGTTGGCAAAACAACTCGTGCACCAGTCGGCGGTGAAATCGACAAACACGGTGCGTCCCGTTTTTTGGGCGGCGTCCAACTGCGCGGCGAAATTCTGCCCGTCCGCAACCGGCGGTTGGGATTGCGCGATCTGGTCGACGCAAAACCAGCCTCCACCGAGCACCAGCGCCGCGATGGCCAGCCGCGATGCCCAGCGCACTCCATCGCTGGCGACGAGAGTGTTGAACGCGCCCTGCACCCAGCACGCTGCACCGAGCACGAGCAGCAGCATTCCCGTCCAGACCACGGCGTCCGACCCGCGCCCGTGCCCGAGGCTGAAGAGTAGCCAAAGCATCGTCGCCAAAAGCAGAAATCCGGTGCCTTGCTTGACGCGTTCCATCCACACGCCCGGCTTCGGCAAAAATTTCATCCACCCCGGCTGCGCGGCCAGCAGGACGAACGGCGTGCTCATCCCCGCCGCAATCGCCGCGAACATGGCGAAAACCACCGGGCCGCTCTGTGAAAAGGCAAACCCCAGCGCCGGACCAAAAAACGGGGCCGTGCACGCGCTTCCCAGCACGGTCGCCAGCATCCCTTGTAAAAATGCGCCGGTGTATCCCTCGCGGCTGCCCGCAACCTCCCCCGCCGCACCGGTGACGCTGCCCGGCAGGATGATCTCAAAGACGCCGAGCAGATTCAGCGCGAACACGAACGTTGCCGCGCTCAATCCCACCAGAAACCACGGATTCTGCAAATGGAATGCGTACCCCACCTGATGCCCCGCCGCCTTCAACGCGACCACCAGCGCCGCGAATCCCAGAAACCACGCGAACACACCCGCCGCGTAGGCCAGACCGAGCCTGAAGACCCTTTCCCGCGATTGGTTGGCCTGCTTGACGAAGGAAAACAGCTTCAACGAGATGACCGGCAGGACACACGGCATCACGTTGAGAATCAAGCCGCCGAGAAAGCCGATCAGCAAAAAGTACCCGAGTGAGCCATCCGTCGGGGTCATACCGCTGGCGGTAGCCTTACCCGTTGGGTTCGCCGGAACACCCGCACTCGCGGCAGCACCGGCGGTGGGCGCCTCGGCTATCGTCATGGGAGGCAGGGTCCAGCCCCAGCGTTGGTTTTTGACTTCCACCACCAGCAGTCCGCCGACTTTGTCCACGTCGGCCGCGCCCGAATCCACCGGAATGGTGATCGTCTGTTTGCCGTTGGCAGGCGGGGCCAATTGCGGATGGCTGACCTGCGCGGGGTCTTCGGGCAGCGGGTAGAAGTCCACCGCGGTTTCCGTCCCGACCGTCAGGATGAGCTTCGCGCCGTCGGACTTTCGCTCGACGTGGAACCCGACCGCTTTCTCGTCGTAAGCCTGCGGCAACTGGGCGCGATACCTGGCAAAGATTTCGGCGTTCGCCCCGCGCGCTTCGGTGCCGTTGGGCAGGGTCAGCGTCAAATCCTTGCTGCCCGGAATACAGCTTTCCCGGCAGACGAGCCAGCTTGCTTTACCCTTGAGCGTCACGTCACCCGGCGGCAGCGTCGCGGGCGGAGTGATTTCCACGAGCAGCATGGCCTCGTGGCCGTACCCATAATTGATGATGTCGCCGGGGCTGACGATCTTTTCCGGCACCGGCCAGAGGATCGGCCCCGCCTTGAACCCCTCGGGGAGCTGCCAGTCGATTTTGGTCGGCAATCCGGCGTCGCCGCTGTATTGCCAGTACGTGTGCCATTCGGGAGCCATCTCCAGCCGTAGTCCGACCGTAAACGGCTTGCCGGAAACGATGGCGCTCGTATCGGCGAGCAGGCTGGCCTTGACCAGTTCAGCCGACTTGGGCGCGACGGTTTCGGACAGACCATTCTGGAACAGCTTGGGTGCCTGCGCCTCCGTGCGGCCCGCCAGCGAAACCGTTGCCAGCAAACACGCCAGCAAAGCAAAACGACGATATTTCAAGCGGGCGAGCATGGTGCGATGGTCATGAGACTACAAAACAATCGAAACGGTTCAATCTTCCGGGTGTAAAGCGACCGATCCGGTCGACCTACCACGCCTGCAAAATCGCGTCTGCGGCCCGTTCCGCCGCTCCGCCGCCGCCCAGGCGTTCGACCACTTCGCGCAAATCGGCTACCTGCCGGGCACGCGCCTCGCCGGCGCCATCCAGCAAGCGCAGCATTTCCGCCGCAATCGCGCCCGGCCGCGCGGCACCCTGCAAAAACTCGCGCGCGATTTCCCGCTCCGCCAGCAGGTTGACCATCCCCAGAAACGGCACCCGCACCACCGCCCGCCCCACCCAATACGTCAGCGGCGCGACCTTGTAGACGATCACCAGCGGCATCCCCAGGCTGGCCGCCTCGACCGTCGCGGTGCCGGACGCAACCATTCCCGCCGTTGCCCGGCCCATCAACCTCCGCGCGTCGCCGACCCCGATGGGACAATCCGCCTCGCTCCACCCTGCCATCGTGCGCAGCGCCGCCAGTTCGCGCGCCATCGGCTCCGATGGGGCGGAGGTCGCAAAGCGCAACTCGGGCCGCTCGCGCCGCATGTGGTCCGCCGCCGCGAGCATCACCGGAAAAATCTTGTGCACCTCGCGGCGTCGACTGCCCGGGAACAACCCGACGAGCGACGTTTCCCGCGTTTGCGGCTCCTCGGCGGCCAGCGAATCAATCAGCGGATGCCCCACGAACACCGACCGCAGCCCCGCCGGTTCATAGAGCGCCGGTTCAAACGGGAAGATGCACAACATCAGGTCGAGCAGCTTGGCCATGCGCGGAATCCGCCCCCGGTTCCAGGCCCACACCTGCGGGCTGATGTAATAGAGAATCTTCAACGGTCGGCGGTAGAGCTTCCGCAGCGACGCCGCCAGCCGCAGGTTGAACCCGGGATAATCGATCAGCACGACCGCCGCCGGTCGCAGCCGCTCGATCTCCGAGAGTACCCGGTCGCGCTGCCGCACGAAATACCCGTATTTCTTGAGCACTTCCCACAGCCCGACCACCCCGGCCTCCTCGATCCAGTCTTCCAGCCCGGCCCCCGCGACCGCTTGCATGCGGGGACCACCCCGCCCGTGGAAAGTCAGGTCCGGTCTCCGGGCGTGCAATGCCGACAGCAAGGCCGCGCCGTGAGTGTCGCCGCTGACCTCCCCGGCCACGAAATAGAATGCGCGAGCGTCGTCCATGAAGATGTCCGCAGATTACGCGGATTTACGCGGATCGGAGGAGAAACCGCTCAAATTTGCTCGAATCTTCGTGATCCGCAGACAAATCCCCCCGGATCGAGCCAAGATGCAAATCCTTGACCTGCTCTCCAAACCGCGCCAGCATCGGTTTGCAATTCTAGGGCGAACGCCCGGATGCAAGGACGAAGGCCGGGCCGCTGCCCGCCGCCTTGGGAACCCCGGTTCCTCCTCATCCGGCTTCCTCCTTCATCCCTCATCCTTCTATCCTTTCTGCTCCCGTGGACCTCAAAGACATCAAACTCATCATCGACCTGATGAAACGAAACGACCTTTCCGTCTTCCAGATGGAAAAGGAGGGTTTCAAAATCCTGCTCAAAAAAGGCCAGTCCGGCGGCTACACCGCCGGCGGCGCCCCGGCCCCGGTTTTTCACGCGACACCCCTGCCGCCGCAGGCCGCCCCGGCCCTACCCAGCGAGACCGCCGCAGCCGCCCCGGTGCCCGCTGCCCCCAAAGGCAAGGAAATCACCTCTCCGATGGTCGGCACGTTCTACGCGGCGATGTCGCCGGATTCGCCCGCTTACGTCAAGGTCGGCCAGGCCGTCACCGAGGATACCGTCGTCTGCATCATCGAGGCGATGAAGGTCATGAACGAGATCAAGTCCGAGGTTTCGGGCGTCGTCGCCGAAGTCCTCGGCGAAAACGGCAAGCCCGTCCAGTTCGGCCAGCCACTCTTCCGCCTGCAAGCCTGAGCCTTCGTCTCCTCGCTTCATGTTCGATAAAATTCTGATCGCCAACCGTGGCGAGATCGCTCTGCGCATCGTCCGCGCCTGCCGGGAACTCGGCATCAAGACCGTCGCCGTCTTTTCCGAGCCGGACGTCGAGAGCCTCCACGTCCAACTCGCCGACGAGGCCATCTGCATCGGGCCCGCCGCCAGCAGCAACAGCTATCTCAAGATCGACCGCATCATCAGCGCCGCCGAGATCGCCGACGTGGACGCCATCCATCCCGGCTACGGCTTCCTCGCCGAGAACGCCCACTTCGCCGAGGTCTGCGAGAGCTGCAACATCCGTTTCATCGGGCCGCCCGCCGCCGCCATCCGCATGATGGGCGACAAGAACGCCGCCCGCGCGGCCGCCCAGAAAGCCGGGGTCCCCATCACGCCCGGCAGCGACGGCGTGGTCGAAAATGAGGCCGAAGCCCTGAAAATCGCCCGCAAAATCGGCTATCCGATCATGATCAAGGCCAGCGCCGGCGGCGGCGGACGCGGGATGCGCGCCGCGCACAACGACGCGAGCCTGGTCGCGGGCTTCCACGCCGCGCGCGCCGAGGCGGACAACGCCTTCGGCAAGGCCGACGTTTATTTCGAGAAACTCGTCGAGAACCCGCGCCACATCGAGTTTCAGATCATCGCCGACACCCACGGCCGCACCATGCACCTGGGCGAGCGCGACTGCTCGATCCAGCGCCGCAACCAGAAGATCGTCGAGGAAGCCCCCTCGCCGTTTCTGGACGAATCGCTGCGCAAGGCGATGGGCAAGGCGTCGGTCAAGCTGGCCGAGGCGGTCGGTTACCACAACGCCGGGACCATGGAATTCCTCGTCGACGAAAAGGGGAAATATTACTTCATGGAAATGAACACGCGCATCCAGGTGGAGCATTGCGTGACCGAAGAAGTCTACGGCTGCGACCTGGTAAAGGAACAAATCCGCATCGCGTCGGGCGAACACCTTTCCCAGCACATCCAGAACGCGGCGATCCGCCAGCACGCCATCGAGTGCCGCATCAACGCCGAAGACCCGGCCAAGAACTTCCAGCCCTCGCCGGGCCGGATCGAACTTTACTACGCGCCGGGCGGACGCGGCATCCGCGTAGATAGCCACGCCTACGCCGGGTACACGATCCCGCCGTATTACGATTCCATGATCGGCAAGCTCATCACGTCGGGTTCGAGCCGGGCGTCGGCGGTGGCACGGATGAGCCGGGCGCTGGGCGAATACATGATCACCGGCGTCAAGACGACGATCCCTTTCCAGCAGGAGATCATGCGCAACGCCGACTTCCAGCGCGGGCATTACCACACGGGCTTCGTCGCGGGAATCCGCGGATGATTCGGCGCGATGGCCGTTTCGAGGACGCCGGCGGCAACAAGTGAGAAATCTGCTGCCGCCGCGCGCCGGTGCGCTGATCCCGGCGGAGCTACTTCACCAGCCGCAGGATGAACGGGTAGCGGTACGTTTTCCCGTCGTGCGCGGCGATGGCCGCCACGATCACGAGGACAAGGTTCGCGACGTACAAGGCGACCAGCAGCGGAATCCCGATCAGCAGGAAACTCAGCACCGCCGCCGCCGCGAAGTAAATCGTGAAAGTGATTTGCGCGTTGACCGACTCCTTGCCCTGATCGTCCACGAACGCGGAGGTGTCCCGCTTCAGCAACCAGACGACGAGCGGCACGATGATGTGCGCGAAGGGAAAAACGTGCCCGGCAAACGCGCTCAGGTGGGTCACCATCGCCCAGGTCCGGTCTTCGGAACTCACCACCATGCCGCCGGTTACAGGATTATCGAGAGGGTCCATATGTATGACGATGACTAATTGCCTGTCCGAATGACCTCCGGCTGTAGGGACGGCGCTTTGTCGCCGTGTCTGCTCTGGAACGGGCACGACGACAGAGCGCCGTGGCTACAGCCGGAGGCAATCCAATATTCGGATAGGCATCTAACCAGACAAGGCATGCCCACTGCAAGCGAATAACGCGGGAACGACGTGGGTTCCGTCTCCCGACGCGCCTCAAAGCAGCGCCGGTGCCGTCGCGGTCGGCAACGCGGCTCCGTAGCCAACGTCCACCGGCAAATCCTTGCCCCGCGCCGCCGCCACCGCCAACGCGTCGCAGCGGTTGTTCTCCGCGTTGCTCGCGTGCCCGCGCACCCAGACGAACTCCACCGCGTGCCGGGTGCATTCGTCGAGCAACGGTTGCCACAAGTCCGCGTTGGGCCGCACCCCGCCGCCGGGCATTTTCCAGGCCTTGCCACGCCAGCGTTTGGCCCAGCCTTTCGTGATGCTGTCCACCACGTAGCGCGAATCCGTGTGGAGCTTCACCTGGCACCGCTCCTTCAAACTTTGCAACCCTGTAATGGCCGCCACGATTTCCATGCGGTTGTTCGTGGTCAGGCGGAACCCGCCCGCGATCTCCTTGCGTTGCCCGCCATAGATGAGGACCACGCCGTAGCCGCCCCGGCCCGGATTGCCCGAGCACGCGCCGTCAGTATAGATCGTGACCGTTTTCAGAACGCCGATTCTAGAGCCTGCCTTCGCGGGCGGCAACCTCCCGGCCAAAAACAAGCTCGGCGCGTCCACTCCAGAACGCGCCGAGCTCGAAAAAGTCCGGCTTCCGGACGTCGGACTACTGATTGAACACCTTTTTGACGTCGCCGACCTTGTCTTGGACCTTGCCCTTGAGCTTGTCAGCCGTGCCCTCGTCGTGCAGTTCCTGATCGTTCGTATGCTCGGCAACCTTCTGTTTCACGTCGCCGGTGACCTCGTTGATCTTGCCCTGAATTTTGTCTTTGGTGCTTTCTTCCATGGTGGGGAGTAGGGTTTGTAGGGTTTACCGCGAGAGAGGAATCGGCTCGCACCGTGCGGGAGGCCGGGTCCCGGGCTTGAAATCGGGCGTCGGCCCCCTACGGTGCAGCCATGAAACCGCTCGCCGACTGCCGCCTCTACGGCATCCTCGATCTCGGCTACGTCGCCGCCGGTGATGCCGCCGACATGGCGCGCCGGATGGTCGCGGGAGGCATCGACATTCTCCAGCTCCGCGCCAAGGCTGCGCTGGCCGCCGACATCGTCGCGCTGACCGGACAGGTCCGCCCGGTCACGGCGGACGCCGGCATCCGTCTCATCATAAACGACCATCCCTTCCTCGTCGCACGTTGCGAGGCCGACGGCGCGCACATCGGCCAGGACGACGGCCCTCTTCCCGCCGCCCGCGCGAAGGCCGGACCCGGCAAGATCATCGGGCGTTCCACCCACAGCGTCGAGCAAGCTCTCGCCGCCCGCGACGAAGGCGCGGACTACCTCGGCTTCGGCCCGCTTTTCGCCACGCCGACCAAACCCGACTACGCTCCCATCGGCCTGGACGACATCGCGCGCGCCCACGCCGAGATCACCGACCGGCCCATCTTCTGCATCGGCGGGGTCAAACTGGAAAACCTGCCGCCCATCATCG
>CAXUHC010000196.1:8421-8639 GCA_964250705.1 uncultured Chthoniobacterales bacterium
GGCGGCGAAGGATTCGGGGACGCGCTCGTCTCGCCGCCCATCATCGCCGCCGGGGCGCGCCGGGTCGTCATCGTTTCCGGCATCCTCCAGGCCGTCGACGTGACCGGCTACACCCGCGCCGCCGCCGACCTGCTGCGCGCCACGCCGCTCTGATTGTCCGCAGATTACACAGATTTTCGCAGATTGGGGAGCTGGAGCCGGATGGCAAACCCCGCCTG
>CAXUHC010000197.1:0-8634 GCA_964250705.1 uncultured Chthoniobacterales bacterium
GAGCGTGCCCACTGCGCGTCGCTCAGATCGGTCGCGCGTCGTTTGCTCATGCCCTCCACCCACCACCCTATCTACACACCCTCTCAGGATGACGGGAAATGAGGCAAAGCGCGCTTTTTCTGCGTGATCCAGAGTGTTTTCCAGGCCGCGTTGGTCTTCAATCCGCCGCCTCCAACCGCACCAGCAGATACTTCTCGCCATCCAATTCCACGGCGGCGGCCCGGGTTTCCTCGCTGGCCAGCGACCAGTCCCCCAAGCTCAGCGTCGCCTCGCCCCGCCGCCAGCGCGCGACGAGTTCCGCCGCCAATGTCCCTCCGCTGACCGGACCCAACGCCGCCCGCAACGCGGAAATCTTCACGTCGGGAAAGCCACCCGACTCCCGCACCAGCCGTTGGTAAGCCTCGTCCAACGCGCGCGGTCCCACGCCGACCGGGCTCCCTTCCTCCACCACGGCCGCCCCGTCCAACCAACGGCGCAACGGTCCGACGAACGCGTAAAACACGCTCCTGCCCTGACCCAGCGCCAGCACCTGCCGGTCCTCCTGCAACCGGGCGAGCGCGGCGTCCAACCCGGGGCGTTCGGCGGGGGTGAGACGGCGGCCGAGTTCAGCCCGGCTCCAAAGCGCGGGCAGTTCCCCCGGCGGGGCGAGCGCCAGCAGACGGTCCGCGACGGCCTCGGGCGTGGGCGGCGGCGTGGCGGAACGGCGCACCGGAGCACGGCGGCCCTTCCCGGGCGGAACGGTCGGCGGCTTCATCCCGGCTGACCTGTCTCGCCGCCCCTGAGGCTCGCCGCGTGCCGCTTGTTCTCGCGGTACAGGTGATAGGCGAGGTACCCGACGATGGCGGCGTTGCCGACCAGCACGAGGATTTTCAGCAGCACCGCGTGGGGAAAAATAATCTCGGGCCGCTGCGCCTCCGGCACCAGGGTCGCCAGGTGCGAGTGCGTGGTGTGGTGGATCAAGATATAGACCTCGTACGGCAGCGGGATGGCCGTCATGATGACCGTGAAATACTCGGCCCAGCGTTTGCGCAGCAGCAAGCCGATTCCCTCGGTGGCGTGCAGCGCGGCGTAGACCACCAGGATCACGCCGATACGTACTTTGTAGGGGTCGATGAGGTCCGCGCGGGTGAGGATCATCTTCACGAACCGCCAGTCATCGTTGATCCGGAAGATGCGCAGCAGCTTTTTCAGCTCCAACTGCGTGTCCTGGTTGATCAGGTGAAAGACCCCCGCCGCCGCGACGAGAAAGAGCACGGTCTTGACCAGTTCGAAGATCGCGATGACGAACAGGCCGCCGTTTTCCTTGATCCCCTGGCCGGCAGCGGGCGGCGGGGCGGTCACCGGGGCGGCGGGCGGCGGGGAAGTCGTGTCCATGCGGGTAAACTTGACTCAAGGAACGCCCTATCATCGCACCGCGTCAACCAAATGCCAACGGCGCACCCGTGACAAAAAACTTGCAAAGCCTCCGGTTGCCACGAAGGGTTGGCCCATGCAAAAAATGGGTCTTCTCGGTTGCGTGGGTCTGTTGCTCCTGGGGGGAGTCATCATCTTTTTCGTCGGTGTTGGGGGTTATAACAAGCTCAACACCCTCTCGAACAACGTGGACGGTAAATGGGCCAATGTGCAGTCATCGTACCAGCGCCGCAACGACCTGATCCCCAACCTCGTCAGCACGGTGCAGGCCTCCGCCAACTTCGAGAAATCCACGCTGACGGACGTGATCAACGCCCGCGCCAACGCCACCAAGGTCACCGTCGACCCTAGCCACGCGCCGACCGACCCTGCCCAACTCGACGCCTATCAGAAGGCGCAGAGCCAGCTCGGAGGTTCGCTCTCGCGTTTGTTGGTCTCGGTGGAGAAATACCCGGAACTGAGTTCCGTGGGGGGATTTCGCAACCTTCAGGCCCAGATCGAGGGCACGGAAAACCGCATCAACGACGCCCGCAATCAATTCAACGATTCGACCGTGTCATACAACACGCAGCGCAACGCTTTCCCAACGGTGCTCTACGCCAGTTTCGTCGGGATGAAGGAAAAACCGGCTTTCAAGGCGGACGAAGCGGCGGCCACCGCGCCGCGCCTCGGTTCCGGCACGTTCGACGCGCCTGCCGCGACGCCCGCACGTTAGCCGCGGCGGCTGGCCGTCGCGGCGCGTTTGCTTTGCGCGACGCTCGGCAGCACCTTGGAACATGAGCAAAGGAAACACGCGGTTCCTGTGGTGGCTGTCCTTGGCGGCCTGCGTTCTGGCGACCGTCAGTTCCATGCGGGCGGCGGAGGTGATTCCCTCCAAGCCGACGCGCTATTTCAACGACTACGCGCTGGCGGTCAAACCCGAGACCGCCGAAAAGCTCAATCAAAAGCTGGTCCAACTCGAGCAGGACACTTCCGACCAGATCCTCGTCGCCATCTACCCGAAGATGCAGACGGACACGGCCGTCGACGAATATTGTCTGCGTGTCTTCCGGTCGTGGCAAGTCGGACAAAAAGATAAAAACAACGGCGCGGTCCTCTTCGTCTTTCTCGACAACCACAAGCTCTGGATTCAGGCCGGGCGCGGGCTCGAAGGCAATCTGCCTGACGCCACCTGCAAGGACATCACCGCCGACGTGATTGCTCCGCTCCTTAAAAAAGGCAATCTGGACGGCGGGCTGACGGCGGGCGTCGAAGCGATGATCGCCGCCGCCAAGAACGGCGGCGACTACAAGGGAGACGGCCTGACGGCCTACCAGCGGCAGCACCGTGGGCAGGATGCCGACTCCGGCGGCCTCGGTCTCGGGGGCATCATTTTTCTGATCGTCGCGATTTTCGTCATTTCGAGCTTTTTCCGCCGTCGTGGAGGCGGGGGAGCCATGTACGGCGGCGGCGCGCCGGTCTTCTTGCCCGGCAGCTTTGGCGGCGGGGGCTTCGGCGGAGGTGGTGGGGGGTCAGGCGGCGGGGGCGGCGGCGGGGACAGCGGCGGCTTCTCTTCCGGTGGCGGCGACACCGGCGGCGGCGGCGCGGGCAGCGATTGGTGAACTTCTCCCCGCGATGAAAACCAAACATTTCGTCCAGGCGCTCGACCACGCGCGCATCACGGCGGCCATCGTCCAAGCCGAGGGGCAGACCAGCGGGCAAATCCGCGTGTTCGTCAGCCATCATGCCGTGGATGACGCCGTGCCCGCCGCGCGGGAACGCTTTACCAAGCTCGGCATGGAAAAGACCGCCGCCCGCAACGGCGTGTTGATCTTCATCGCGCCCGAGGCCCGCAAATACGCGGTGGTCGGCGACCAGGGCATCCACGAAAAATGCGGCGAGGACGAGTTCTGGAAATCGGTGGTCGGGGTCACCATGCGCCCGCTGCTCAAGGAAGAACGGTACACGGAAGCCATCGTGGCGGCGGTCGGCGAGATCGGGCGGGAATTAGCGGTGCATTTCCCGCCGGTCGCAGGCGCGCGCGACAACGAACTGCCCGACGGCGTCGAGGAAGAAAAGGATGAAGGATGAAGGATGAAGGCGGAGGGAGCCGACCATCGCGCCGCTTTTCCTCTTTTTCTGCTTCGGCCTTCATCCTTCATCCTTCATCCTTCATCCTTCATCCTTTCCCTCCATGCACCTCACCCCGCGCGAACAGGAAAAACTGCTCGTCGTCGTCGCGGCAGACCTCGCCCGGCGGCGGCAGGCGCGGGGCCTCAAGCTCAATTATCCCGAGGCGGTCGCGATCATCACTTACGAGATCGTCGAAGGCGCGCGCGACGGCCGACCCGTCGCCGAGTTGATGAACTGGGGCACGACGATCCTCAAAAAAGCCGACGTGATGGAAGGCATCGCCGAGATGATCCACGAGGTCCAGGTCGAGGCGACGTTCCCCGACGGCACGAAGTTGGTGACAGTGCATCACCCGGTCCGCTAGGCTCCAGGCATCCCCATGATCACCGAAGTTGCGTTCACGGCGTTTCGCGTCACCGACCTCCCCAGAGCGCGGGCGTTCTACGAGGGCGTGCTCGGGCTGACCGTCAGCGCCGAATACGGCGGCGTGTGGATCGAGTACGAAATCGGCGCGGGCACGTTCGTCATCCAGACGATCACGCCCGACGCGCCTTCGGGGAATCGCGGGGCCATCGCTTTCGAGGTGGACGATCTCGACGCGACCGTGGAGACGCTCCAGGCCGCCGACACGCCTTTCGTCATGGCGACCAACGAGTCGCCGATCTGCCGTTTCACGATGGTCACCGACCCGGACGGCAATCCCGTCATGCTGCACAAACGCAAGTCCGCTCCGGTGGCCGCCCCATGATCCCCGGCGAGATCATCGTGGGCAACGACCCGGCGACGCTCCCCGCCAACGTGGGGTTGGAGACCCGCGTGCTCGTCGTGTCGAACACCGGCGACCGGCCCGTGCAGGTGGGCAGCCATTTTCATTTCTACGAGGTGAACCCGGCGCTGAATTTCGAGCGCGGGCAGGCGCGGGGCTTCCGGCTGAACATCGCGGCGGGCACGGCGGTGCGTTTCGAGCCGGGCGACCAGCGCGAGGTGGAACTCGTCGCCCTGGCGGGTGAGCGGCGGGTGTTCGGGTTGACCGGGAAAATCAACGGCGCGCTGGATTGAGACGCGCTTTCAAACAGCCATGATGAAGAGCTATCTCCACCAGTTTAAACTCAGTCTCATGAACTCATCTCAACGTGCGGGTTTGGCGCGTTGATTCATGAGACGAGTTTTTGAGACAATGATTCTACAATCGAGCACGTAAACGCCCGGTGAGTCGCAATGGTCTCAAGAACCCGGTGTTTTGTGAGACGGAAAATTCGTGGCGGCAGATACCAACAAAAATCGTCTCCCCGACGAAGTAGCGGTTTGAGCCGCGAAGGGGGCGATGAGCGCCTTAAATTAACGCACAGTGGCGGCGCAGGATGACCGCACGCTCTTTCTTTACAACCATCCCAGTTTGCTGATGTGTCAAATGTCTCGTTTCTGTTCGCTCCTCATTCTGCTCTTCATCTGCGGCCAATCACACGCCGGAGCGAATCCCGTCATGGATGCTGCGGAGCAGCGGATTGTGGCGTTTCACGCAGGCGAAAAGCCGAGCGGTGCTTGCGTGCGCGTCGTCTATTTCTACGCCGCCGACCGTGAGCCGCTCCCAGACTTTGAGGCACGGCTGGATCGCGTAATGGCGAACATCAGTGAGTTCTATCGTGACGAGATGGAACATCGTTTCGGCGTGAAGACAAATGGGTTGCCACTGGAACGGAAAGACGGCAAGCTCGTGATCCACTTGGTGCGCGGGCAACAACCGGCGTCGAGTTATCACTACGGGTCTGGCGATGAGACCTGGTGTGAAGTCCGCCAAGCACTCGCTGGGACGATTGACCCCGACCGCGAGCATGTGCTCATCCTCTACGGCCTCTGCGAACACGCCGCAGACGGACGCTACGTCTTCACCGCGCCCTTTTACGGAGCGGCCTGGAGCGATCAACGCCGTGGACTCTGTCACGCTGCGGATTGCGAGTTGCTCGATCCGGCACTCCTCACGCAAAAGGACCTGCCGTTCGTTTTCACCGAGCATTACTATCCGCGCACCGAATCGAACGTCGCGAAGTTCAATTCGTGGTATCTGGGCGGCCTCGCGCACGAACTCGGTCACGGCCTGGGCTTCCCGCACGACAATGGCACCCCCAACGAAGCACCCGACGCCTCGCTCATGGGCAAAGGAAATTTGCACTACCGTGAAGACCTCTGGGGCGGTCGCAATCCCGCCTGTCTCACGCTTGCCACCGCGCTCCGCGTCGCGTCGCACCCGCTCACCACACGATCCAACAAAGCGCGTTGGCAGCCTGCGGATGCCGTGTTCGAGAATCTCACGGCTTCCTCGGAAAAAGGGACGCTCCGCATCACCGGTCGCGTCCAGGCTTCGATCCTACCTTGCGCGATCATCGCCTCAGCTTGGCCGACCGCCGCGCCGACCGATCACGGCGCAATGACTTTCTGCGCGGCGTTGGATGACGAAGGAAAGTTCAGTGTCGCCTTGACCAACCTCAACGCTCCGTCGTGGAACCTGCATCTCGGCTGCTTGCTTGTGAACGGGGCAGAATCCCGCGAGCGTTTCATCTTCAATTGCAACGCGCAGGGCAAACCCGACCCCGAGTTTCTTGCCGAGCGGATGGTAGATGACGCCGAGCAGACGCTGATGCGCAACCCAGCGCAGGCTGAAAAGCTCCTCACCGAAGAAGCCATTGCTGCCGCGCCCAGCGAAGAACTGCGCCGCCGCTTGCGCCTCCTCCGCGAGATGCAAAGCCCCGAACCCGAACCAATCGAACTCTCCACGACCAATGCGAACCGCGTCTTTTTGTCTGACGCCCGGTGGACGAGAGCAGAGGTGGGCTGGGGCAAGGTCGTGCGCAATCGCTATTCCTTTAACCAAAGCCAATGGGAAGGAATGCTCATCAAGATTCATGGCAAAGTTTTCGACAAGGGCCTTTACGCTCATGCGAACTCCGCATTCGTTTTTCCGATAGGTGGAAGTTGGAAAACCTTTACCGCCACGCTCGGCCTCCAGGACGGTGCCACCGATCAAGGTTCCGCTGTCTTTACCGTCCTCGGCGACGGCAAGGAAGTCTTTCGCTCGGAGATCCTCCGCCCCGGACAACAGCAAACGTTCCGGCTCGATATCCCTAGCGTGCAAGAACTCGAACTCCGCACGGAAGGTGGCGAAGGGCACAATCACAACTCTTGGGCGGTCTGGGCTGATCCGGTTCTGCAACGCTGATGCCCTCCCTTACCCGATGCCGTGCATTGACCAAGCGTCTCAAAAACAGACGTTTTCTGAGACGAACATCGGCAAGCTAAATGCTTTCTGTGTACACCATGTCCATCAACACATCATGCGGTGCGAGCGGCAACTGTTCCACCCGTTGCGCGGCGAAACACACGCCAACGAGCGTCGCCTGCTGGCTCCGCCCGGCCAGCAGCCGGTCGTAAAATCCGCCGCCGCGTCCGAGCCTGCCGCCCAGCGCGTCGAACGCCAATCCCGGCACCAGCACGACGTCGAAATCGGCGATGTCCGCCTCGCGCGCGGCCAGCTTGACCGGCTCGCGCAACTGCCAGCGCGTCGGTTCCAGGTCTGCTAACCCGTGCACGTAGTAGAGCCTCGTCACCATGCCCTCGACACGCGGGTAGGCGCACTCCTTGTCTGCCAGCGTGCCCAGGGTCCAGAGCGGATCAATGTCCGGCTCGGTCGGCAGCGGTGCGAACAGCAACACCCGGCGCGCCGCCTTCCACGCGGGCAGTTCCGTCAGCCGGTCGATGAGCACGCGGGAACGTTCCCGGCGGTCGGCGGGGTCGATGCGTTCGAGCAACAGACGCATCGCCGCGCGCACGGCGTTCTTTTGCTCGAACATCGCCCAGTCCACCGGTTTCTCGCCTGCTGTTTTCATGCTTTCAATAATGACGGTAAATTGCCCCTCAAAAATCTCTGTCATCCTGAGCGCCGTGGCTACAGCCGGAGGCAGTCCATGTGCGCCCACTGGATAATTACCGAAGGACCTTCCAATGCGGATTGTCCAATCGACGGTGGAAGGTCCTTCGGCTTCGCTCAGAATGACAGAGATTTTTGAGGGGCGGTTCGTTTCTAACGCCCGCCGCGCCCGTCTCAAACCGTGTACGCGCCGCTCTCCAACCCGAAGTTGGTGTGGGCCAGATTCGCGGCTTCCTGCACGGCGGACTCGTCGACGATCACCGCGATCTTGATCTCGCTCGTGCTGATCATCTGGATGTTGATCCCGCCGCGCCCCAGGCAATCGAACAGCCGCGCGGCCACGCCCGAGTGCGAACGCATCCCGATGCCCACCACGCTGAGCTTGGCGATGCCCTCGCGCGCGTTGAGGCTCGCCGCGCCGACCGCGTCCACCACGGGCCGCAACGCCGCTTCCGCCGCCGCGAGGTCGGCCCGGTTGAGCGTGAACGAAATGTCGGTCGCGCCGTTGGCCGACACGTTTTGCACGATCATGTCGATGATCACGCGCGCTTCCGCCAGCGTGTTGAACACCTTCGCCGCCGCGCCAGGATGATCGGGCACGCCGGTGATCGTCACTTTGGCCTGGTTTCTCTCCACGCTGATACCGCGGATGACCACGTTTTCCATGCTGGGGGTTTCGTCGATGATCATGGTGCCGGGGTGGTCGTTAAAGCTGGAGCGGACTTCAAATCTGACGCCGAATTTTTTTGCGAACTCGACCGAGCGCGACTGCATGACCTTGCTGCCCAGGCTGGCCATTTCGAGCATTTCCTCGTAGGACAATTCGTCCAGCTTACGGGCGCTCGGGACCAGGCGCGGGTCGCAGGTATACACGCCGTCCACGTCGGTAAAAATCTGGCAGAGGTCCGCGCCGATGGCGGACGCGATGGCGATGGCGGTCAGGTCCGAGCCGCCGCGTCCGAGGGTGGTGACCTGACCCTCCATGCTCTGCCCCTGGAACCCGGCGACGATGACGATGTTGCCCTCGTCGAGCGAGTGGAGGATTTGCTTGGGCGTGATGTTGGCGATCTTGGCCTTGGTGTGGACGCCGTCCGTCACGATGCCTGCCTGCGCGCCGGTCAGCGATACAGCCCGCGCGCCGAGGGCGTCAATCGCCATCGCCAGCAGCGCGATGGTGGTCTGCTCAC
>CAXUHC010000198.1:0-8404 GCA_964250705.1 uncultured Chthoniobacterales bacterium
GCATGGCCAGCGTGCCCACGCCGAGCAGGGAGAACGCGATGGCCAGCGTGAGCGCCGTGCCGCCGAGCCAATCGAGCCGGGCCAAGCCGAGCTTTTCCATGACGGTGAGCTGGGTATCCTGGTCGTAGCCGAGCACCGCGGCGTTCCATTGCTGGTCGACCGAATCCCAGGCCTGCAACACGTTGCGCAGGAGCCAACGCAGGCTGCCCGGCGCGTTGAGCGCGTTGAGCCGGTCGAGGCGCATCGCGTCGCTGAGCGGGCCTTCGCCGAGAAACGCGGTGTAGCTTTCCGCGCCGTAGTTGACGCGCTCCGGGGCGACCAGTCCCGTCGGGTCTTGCCGTTGCCAATGCCGGTCGATCCAGACCTCCGCCCAGGCGTGTGAATCCGACTGCCGGACCGCGTAATGCCCGCCCCAGCGGTTGTATTCGCCGCCCTGATAGCCCACGACGACCCGCGCGGGCAGCCCCGCCGCGCGCATGAGCGTGGCGAAAGCGGCGGCGTAATGCTCGCAGAATCCTTGCCGCGAGGTAAACAGGAAGTGGTCGATGGCGTTTTGGCGCGGCAAGAGTCCGGGCGTCAGGGTGTAGGTAAACCCGCCCGTGCGGAAAAATCGGCTGGCCGCCTGGATCACGTCTTCGTCCGACTTTGCCTGTTGCTTCCAGCCTCGGGCGAGCGCGAGCACGCGCGGGCTGATGTCGCCGGGCAGGTGGAGGTAGAGCCTCCGCTCCGGTTCGGTCAGGTCCGCCAAGCCGCTGGCCGTCGGTTCCGACCAGACCGTGTAGATGGTTTTGTTCAGGACGGGCAACGAGGCGCGCAGGACGTTGTTTCTGAAAAGCTGGGCGTGCAGGCTCGACGGTGGACGGATTTCGACGGGTCGGTCGAGGGCAAAGAGCCAGCGTTCAGCTTGCGGAATCAGGGTGATCTGCTGTTCGATCCGGCCACGGGCGGGCTTGTCGCTGGCCGGGGGCAGCGCACCGGTCTCGATGGCCCGCCAGGACATGGCATGGTCGCACATTTCCAGCACCAGTCCCCGCCAGTAAAGCTGGCCGGCGGGGACCGTCTGGCCGTTGCCGATCCTCGCCCGGAAGGCGAGGTCGGTCGATTGGGCGAGCGAACTAAATGACCCCGGCGTGAGGTGATCGCTCATCCCGGTCTGGCCCTGCGCGCTGGTGTTGAACTTGCGCAGGAACTCGCCTTGCACCCGTGGAAACACCACGAAAAGCAGGGCGACCAACGGCAGCGACTGCGCGCTTAAGCCGAGTGCGAGGCGCAACGCGGGCCAGACTTCGCGCCGGCCGCCGCTGTGGCAACGGATCAGCGCGACGGCGTTGGCCGCGATGGCCACCACGAGATAGAGGCTCAGCGCGAGCGATTGGTTGTAAAAGAACGAGCTGAGCACCATGAAGTAACCCAGCAAAGCCACGATGGTAAAATCGCGCGCGGAGCGAAGTTCGAGGATTTTGAGCGAAATCAGCGCGATCAGAAACGCGAGCAGCCCATTCGCGCTGGAGATGGCGTGGGGCGTCCGAAACAAGAGAAAGGCGACCGGCAGGAAGACCAGCGTCCGGGTCAGCATCGAGGGCAGCGCCGAGCCGCGTTGTTCGACCCGTAGACGCCAGTAGGTGCAACCCGCGAACACGAGCAGCGTCCACGATGGCACCTGCCCGAGCAAACTGGCCATGATCATGGCCAGACTGCCCAGCAGCCACGGCAACGCGAGGCGAAACGCCAGCGAGGAAGGTGTCGGCGCGGGCCGGAGCGCCCGACGCTGGCGAGGCGAGCTTTTTCTGAGGCGAGAGAGAAGCTTCATGCCTCGAATTGCGCGAGCGCGGCCAGACAGCGGTGAAAGTGCGCGTGACCCCGCGCCGGTTCGGCCTCGAAACCGGGCAGCCGCAGACCGTAAGCATAGCCGGAGCGGTCGGCATCGACGATCCAAAGCGCCAGTTGCGCGAGGCGGTCCTCCGCGTCCGCCAAGGCCGCCACGTCGCCGTATTCGAGCCAGAGGCGGCGGCTGCCCGCGCCGGAAAATTGCTTCACCAGCAGCGGCTGGCCCCGCGCCACCGCCCGCCAATCGACGTGCCGCTGGCTTTCACCGGTCTGATAAGGACGCGCGCCGACGTAATCATCGCCCCCGCCGCCTGCTCCCGCCACCACGTCCGCGGTCACCGAAGGCCCCCCGGGCAGCGGCATCGACCCGGCCGGTGCCGGGTAAACGAGGTAAGCGGCCTCCGTCGATTCGTAGCGCCAGGACCGAAAAAAGCCCATCGGATACACGGTAGTCAGGGCGAGGCGGCCCAGCTCGAAGCGGCCGCGCCGCGGCGCAGGGAGGGCCAATTCCGTGGTCTGCGCGGATTCCGCTTCGAGAGGCCCGAGCGGCGCGTGAAACGTTTCCTTGAACACCCTTCCTCTGGGGGCAACCGCCAGGGCAAGCCGGGGACGGCGCGTGGGATTTTGCACTTCGACCGTGATCCGCACGGTCTTGCCCGCAAAGACGGGTTCCACCGGCTCGACCCGCAATCCCAACCCGGCCAACGCAAAATGCGCGTGGATCGCGCTGACCAGCACGAGGCTGCTCAGAAAAAACATCAGCAGATACGCCGCGCTGTTGTTCTGGCTGACGGCGGCGTACCACATCGTCGCCAGGACGCATAGGATCACGACCCAACTCCGCGTCGGCAGGATGTAAATGCGGTGCGAGGTCAAGGGCGCCGGGTTGCTGGGGGGCTAACTGATCGGGACCGTTTGCAGGAGGTGGCGGGCCAGTTCGCGCCCGGCCAGTTGCCCGGGACCGGCGCCGACTTCCAACCGATGCGCCATGACCGGGACGGCGACGGCCTGCACGTCCTCGGGCACGACCATCTCGCGGCCTTGCATCAGCGCGGAAGCTTGCGCCGCGTGAAGCAGCGACAGCCCGGCGCGGGGCGACAGTCCCGTGGGATGCTGTTGGCGGCTGCCTTCGAGCAAGTCCTGCAAATAGTCCAGCAGCGCGGGCGACACGTGCACCTCGCGGACCTGCTCCTGGATGGCGCGCAATTCGTTGCCGCTGATGACCTCCGGCAGCACGGCCAGAAGGTCGCGGCGGCTCTGGCCGGTGAGCATCTCGCGTTCGCTGGCGCGGTTGGGGAAACCGAGTTCCAGACGCATGAGGAAACGGTCGAGCTGGCTCTCGGGCAACGGAAACGTCCCGATCTGCTGGCGTGGGTTCTGGGTGGCGATGACAAAAAATGGCTGGGGCAGAGGGCGGGTTACGCCGTCCGCCGTCACCTGGTACTCCTCCATCGCTTCGAGCAACGCGCTTTGCGTTTTGGGCGTGGCGCGGTTGACCTCATCAATCAAGATCACCGGCGCGAAAATGGGCCCGGGATGAAAAACGAACCGGCCATGCTCGCGGTCGAAAATCGAATTGCCGATGATGTCGGCGGGCAGCAGGTCGCTCGTGAATTGGATGCGTCGGAACTGCAGCCCGAGCGAACGCGCCAGCGCCTGCGAAAGCGTCGTCTTGCCCACGCCGGGTACATCCTCGATCAGGAGATGTCCTCTGGCGAGCAGGCAAACGACCGCCAGCCGGATCGTCTCATCCTTGCCGACGATAACGTCGCCGAGTTGTTCGACAAGTTGGGCGATGCGGTTTGTCACGGGGAAGGTGTGGTCAGGCAGGGGGCGGTCGGTGTCCGGGACCGGCGGGAGCGTCGCGGTCTGGGGTTGATTCGTGCCGGTGGCAGCAGGCGTCCGTGAAAACATTCCTCCGGCAGAGCAATTCGCGTTCCCCCTCAGGGCAGCGGCGGCACGTGCCGACCGGCGTCCAGCAGCCCCTGGCGGGTGGCGGCCGCGTGCTGCCGGCATGCCGGGTCGGTGGCGAGCGTCTCCACCGTGAGATGCATCCGCTGGCTCCAGTTGGAATCGGCGGCGGTGCCGGGAACGTTGAAGCGTTCCTCGCGGGCCAGCAGGTCCGTGACCATGCAAATGGCGATCCAGCTGTTCGTGCGGAAAAGAGCCTGCAAGAGCTGCCGGTGCACGCGCTCGTCGAAGGCAGGCGGCGGCTGGGCGGGCGGCATTCCGGCAAAATGGCCGAGTTTACGCAGTTCGTGATGCCCCTGGTCCGGGTCCGCGTGCCAGCGATTCCACAAAGCGCGCAACGGCTCGTGGTCGTGAGTGCCGAAGGTGGCCAGCGAAAGCCGCGCGTACGTCTCGCCGGGCAGCAGGCCGCCGGTGCGTTGGTCCGGCTCCCAGATCGGGATTTTGAACCCCGCGATGCCGAGCGAGGTCAGGTTCGGGCGCACGTACTCGGGCACCGTGCCGAGGTCCTCGCCGACGAGACGCGTGTCCCCGGCGGCTTCCAGCACCATGCGCAGCAACGCCTCGCCCTCGCGGCAGCTGGCGGCGCGGTCCTCGGGCGTGTCGTCGGCGCGTGGTTGGAAGCGGGGCAGACGCCCCTCCGTGCGGGCCCGGGCTTCGTCGGGCGAAAGTGGCAGAAACTCGGCGTTTCTCTCGGGCCGCCAGGGAAAACTGTAGATGCGGTAGAACCCGAGGATGTGATCGATGCGGAAGACGTGGAAAAGGTCGCGCACGCCGCCGACGCGCTGCCGCCACCACGCGAAATCGTCCTTGCGCATCTCCGCCCAGTCGTAGACCGGGATGCCCCAGTTTTGACCCCATTTTTGCGTGAACGCATCGTCCTTGAAATACGGCTCCGGCGGTGCCCCGCCCGACCACCCCGGCTCGAACAGACGCGGATTGCCGAAGAAATCCGCGCTGTAGTAGCTGACACCCAACGGGATATCGCCCATCAGGCCGACGCCGTGTTCACCGGCAAATTTCTTGACGCTTTCCCACTGGTCGTAAGCGACCCACTGGACGTAGGCGTAAAACTGCCGCTCGAGTGCGAAGGTTTCCCTGGATGATTCGGGTAAGGCTTCCGCCCAGGCGCGAGCTGCTGCGATCTCGCGGTGTTCGTCGGGCCAGCGGTCCCAGCATTCGGTGCCGCCGTTGCGTTCCATCAGCGCCCGAAACACGGTGTAGTCCTCCAGCCAGTTCGCGTTCCCAGCGCGGAAATTCTCGAAGCCGGTGCGCCGTTCCCGGCTGGCCTTGGTGGTGAAACGCCCGAACGCCCGCCGCAACAGCCGCTGCTTGAGCGGTTTGACCTTGGAATATTGCACCGGACCGTCCCGCAGTTGGTCGAAGTCGATCTCGGCGAGGGCCGCCGCGTGATCTTCGGAGGCCAGGTCCGGGAGCACCGCGGGTGTCAGTTCAAGCGTGGCGGGATCGAGGGCCATCGAACTGATGGCGTTATAAGGGCTATTGTCGCCGCCTGTCTCGTTGATGGGCAAAAGTTGCACCAGCCCGAAACCCGCTTGCGCTGCCCAGCGGATGAACAGCCGCAGGCTGCCGGTGTCGCCGATGCCTTGATCCCGGGCGGAACGCAGCGCAAAAACGGGGATCAACACACCGGCGATGCGTTGTTCCGGCGACAGGGTCAAATCCGTGGGCATATCGCGGAAAACAATGCCGCAAAGGCCCGGGTGCGCAACCCCGGCGGACGTGAATCGTCGCCTTTCCGGCCCCCGGCGCCGTCTCAACCGGCCGCGGGCTGGCGCATGGCTTCCATGCAGTGGGGGCAGATCCCGTGCGTGAAATCCGTGCCGGTATGCACGTGCAGATATTCCTCGATGCTGTGCCAATAATCCTTGTCGTCGCGGACCCGCTTGCACCAGGCGCAGATCGGCAGCAATTCCTTGAGCTGGCGAACGTGGTCGAGCGCGTGCTGGAGGGTGTCGACCTGCTGGGCGAGAGTGCGTTCGAGCGTGACCATACGCTCGCCGACCTTCAATCTGGCGCGCAGCTCCGTCATGTCGCACGGTTTGGTGACGTAATCGTCCGCCCCGGCCTCGAAGCCGGCGGCGACTTCGCCCTTGTTTGCCTTGGCAGTCAGAAGAATAATGTAAGTGTAAGGCCGGTCGGAAAGTTGACGGATTTGCCGACAAACGTCAGGGCCTTCCAATCCGGGCATCACCCAATCGATCAGCGCCAGCGCCGGGGCGTCGTCACCGGTCAGGATATCGACCGCTTCCACCCCATCCTGAGCGACCGACACCGAAAAACCCCACGCGCTGAGGTAATGCGAAAGAATCCGGCGATAGTGGGCCTCATCTTCGGCCAGCAAGATGCGTCTGGCGCCAGACGGAGGCAAATGGGTCAGCATACGGGGTGGGAAACCAGGTCAGGTTCAGCGCCGGTAAGGAAGTGTAAGCATTTTCCGTTCACCACGGACAGATTATTCGTCGAGTCGCCTCAATTGGATGAAAACGGTGTGCGTAGCCCCATCTTTCCGGTCCACCCGGAGCGCGCCGATAACGGCACGGATTTAGCTAATTGATGTTACATCCCCATGCTCGGAACCATCGAACGCAAACTGACCGTCGGTTTTTTAGTCGCCACGGTGGTCATCATCGTGATGGGTTACGGGTTCTATCGCGCCGCGCAACGGTTTTATTCCAGTGACTCCCGGGAGGAGCGGAGCCACGAGGTCATGGTAGAATCACAGGCGATCTCGACGTTGCTCAAAGACCTGGAGGCAAATCAGCGTGGGTTCCAGCTCACCGCAGAGCCGGGACAGCTCCAGGCGATGCAAAGCGACGCCAGGCTGCTGCCGGAAAAGGTGGAGCGTCTGGCTGCGCTGGTCGCGGACGATCCCGGGCAGAGCGCGCGCGTCACCGAGCTGCGACCGGCGGTGCAGGCGAGGATCGAGGCGGCGCAGCATCAGGTCGAGGAGCGGCAAAAGCTCGGCACGGCGGTGCTCGATCCCCACTACTCTGGCCGTAAGACGACCGCCTTCGCGACGGACCCGGGGAAGATTCTCGGGGGCTTGCATTCCGAGGCAGAGCGCATCGTCCGTCAATGTACCGCCGAGCGCGGGAAAAGCCTCAGCCACGCTCTTTTCGTGTCCATCAGTCTGGCAGGCCTGCTGTCTGCCTTGCTTGCGGTGGTGCAAGTCATCGTTTTCCGCGAATTGCGTGCCCGCCGCCGGGTCGAAACGGAATTGGGCGCGGCGCGCGACGTAGCCGTGAGTTCCGCCCGGACCAAGAGCGAGTTTCTCGCCAACATGAGCCACGAAATCCGCACGCCCATGAACGGCATCATCGGGATGACCGGCCTGCTCGTGGACACCAAGCTCACGGTCGAACAGCGCGAATTCGCCGTCACCGTCCAGAACTGCGCCGATTCGCTGCTGACGATCATCAACGACATTCTCGATTTTTCCAAGATCGAGGCGGGCAAGCTGACTTTCGAACTGTTGGATTTCGACATCCGGCAGGTGGTCGAGAGCACCATCGAAATCCTCGCCGAACGCGCGCAAAGCAAAAACATCGAGCTGATCAGCCTGATCGACGCCGGCGTGCCGGTCGACCTCTGCGGCGACGCCGGGCGGCTGCGTCAGGTTTTGCTCAATCTGCTCTCCAACGCGGTCAAATTCACCGACAAAGGCGAGGTCTCGCTGCACGTCCGTACAGAGACCGTGACGCCGACGGAGGTCCGGTTGCTCTTCGAGATTCTGGACACCGGGATCGGCCTCGGTCCCGACGCGCAGGAGCGCATCTTCCAGCCTTTCGCGCAGGCGGACGGGTCGACCACGCGCAAGTACGGAGGAACGGGACTGGGACTGGCAATTTCTCGCGGCCTGGTCGAGCGGATGAACGGTCAGATCGGGGTCAAAAGCGAAGTGGGGGTCGGTTCGAACTTCTGGTTCACCGCGCAATTAACTAAACAGACCGCCCCGCCCAGCCGCCCGGTGCGCCGCGCGCCGGCGAGCCTGCGCGTTCTGGTCGTGGACGACAACGTGGCCTGCTGCGAGGCGCTGGGGGCCATGCTGAATTCCTGGAACATCAAGTCTGCCTTTGCGCACGATGGCCGTGCGGCCCTGGGGGCCTTGCGTGCTGCGGGCGCCGCGGGCGAGCCGTTCCAGATCGCGCTGCTCGACATGCAGATGCCCGGCATGAGCGGCTTCGCCCTGACCGAGGAAATCAAGCGTGACCCGGTGCTCGCGACGACGCAACTTATCATTATGCACACGGTCGGGCGGCGAGGCAGTTCTTCGTCCTGGAAGGAAGCTGGGATCAACGGGTACGTGACCAAGCCCGTGAAACAGTCCGCGCTGTTCGACGCCATCATGGACGCGGTGGCGACGCCCTCTGGACCGCGGCTGGGGGTCAACGTGCCGAAACCGCAGACGTTCAAGACGACGACCGAACTGAGCCGCCTGATGATGCGGCCGGTGACGGCCCCGCGCCTGTCGAGTTTCCGGGTCCTGCTGGCCGAGGACAACATGGTCAACCAGAAGGTCGCGCTGAAACAGTTGCTCAACCTGGGGTTCCGCGCGGACGCCGTCGCCAACGGGCGAGAGGTCATT
>CAXUHC010000199.1:0-8365 GCA_964250705.1 uncultured Chthoniobacterales bacterium
ACAGCATGGCGGTTGATCCTGTCGCTGTCATTTAGCTAATACCCACTACCCGAAACTTAACAGAGTCGAGAAACCTTTCTTGCGAGGGTAAGGTACTCCGAGTCACAGAAACGGTTTGCAAGTTTTCTGCCCGAGAGAGTTCTGCAATAGCAACCGTAGTCTACGGACGGATTTAACCATTCACATCGGACGTTACGGCCACCGGCGAAACCGGCAGGGCAATGGCACCGGTCGGAGGGCTACCCGTGAAGCCAGGCGAGCCGGGAAAGCCTGGACCGAACCCAACGCCGAATCCAGCGGGCTCGGTCTCCGGATCGTTCGCGTCAACGGGTGAGGTCTGCGCCCCGGACGGAGCATTCGCGAAGGGACCATCGTTGTCGTCCACGACGTTTTTGTCGTCGAAACGCTGCACCATGTCCTGCAGGGAGTCGACGCACTCCGGAGCGAGGCTGATGGCGACTTCCAACAGGGTGGAAGCCTGCTCAGGCGCGGCGACGAGGGCGGCGCGCAACATGCGGTCTACACAAGTGCATGGCCATTTCTTTGCCTGTTGGGGCGAGTCTTTCCTGCCACCTCGGGTCAGAGCGGCGGAGAGGATGCCCGGGGCATCGCTGCGATGGGCGCGCACGGCAAGACTGACGGCATGGATGATTTGCAGACAATCCGCTTTCGGAAGGGTGACTCCGGCGGGAAGCTGCGCCCGGAGCAGGGGCGCGCCGGAATCGCGGTCGGAGGCGGCGGCCCACAACGGCGCGGGCAAACCTGTCAAAGCGGCGCAGAGCAACAGCAATGTCGCGCGGCGGATGGAAGGGAAGGCAAAGTGAGCGGGCATAAATGTTGGAAGGGGTGGGCATACGGGCAGGCGCGGGTATTCTTGCGCGACTGGCCCGATAACGGGACTTCAGGGTGGGGAGGGTTTCCTCGGCAGGTTGTTGGGACGACGCACCTACCGAGGCAGAGGGCGGATGGGAGAGGCGAGCGCCGTCACTCGCTCTCTCCCGCTTCCCGCAGTCGCCACAGGTTTAGATGGATTGATCTGGTCGGCCGGTGCGGCGCAACCGTTGGCTGACGACGAGCAAGCTGACTCCGCCCAACATCATCGCCCAAGTCGAAGGCTCGGGCACGACACCGTCGTTGCCGATGATCACTGCGATATTGTAGCCGTCATTCAGATTGAGCGTCGTCACGTCGAGCAGCCCGGTGACCGTTCCAACGCTGCCGTTGGGCATCGCCCCGAGGTCGATCACATGGTCGGTGAAGTAAGTGTTCGCCAACGCGGCGGAAACGAAGGTCTGTTCTTCCTTGGTAACGCCGTCGAGCTGGAGCAGGAAGTGCACGCTGGTGAAGCCCGCGCCAGTCTGCACAGGGTCGAGCAAGCCGACTACCAGATGGCCATTGGTGCCCGTCATCTGCGAACTGTCTAGGGTAAGTTTGATGCTGCTGCTGAAGGTCTGCGAGGTACCTATCGGGGTCGTGGAAGGCGCGCCGCCGCCCATTGTCGCCACCGCATAGGTTTGGGTGTCTGGGGCGTTGAACAGGGTACTGACGTTCGTATGGCCACTGAGCGCACCGGCTACCGTCGCAGGGCTGGGCATACCGGTGATGAGGGCGCCGGCGTTGTTACCTCCTGCCGGTGTCAGCAAGGTTCGCGTCGGCATGGCCCCGCCGATGGAGGCGCTCCCGAAGGTGGTCAGCATTTCCGGGGGTGCCTGGCCAAAAGCCACGGTCGGCAGCGTCACGTTCCCGCCCGCCAGGACGGAACGCACTGCCCCCGCCGCAGGGTTCTGGGAAGTCGCCTGTGATTGGCCCGTGCCACCTGCGCCGATCGTACTACTGGTCGCCTGGGCGAAATTGCCGCCGCTGCTGGTGGCTGCGGCGAGCGCATTGCTCGTGCCGTGGGAACTCGGCGCGCCGGTGGCACCGCTGGCACCGCCCGTGGCAGTGGCAGTAACATTCACCGAGCCTGCGCCGGTTAAACTCGTCTGCGCCAGAGCGTTTCCGCCCAAGCCGACCGGAGCAAGCGTGCTCGTCGGCGAGCCGCCTTGGCCGCCGGTGGCCAGTGTGGACGCGGTGATCCCGCCCAAGGCGACCGCCGTCTGGTTCAGGATCGAGGTCGCGTCACCGCCTGCGGTAGCGGAGTTCGTCGTGCCAGCGCCAGCCCCGCCGGTGGCGATTTGGCTAAGAATTAGGTTGCCGCTGGTCGAACCGACGGCTGCGTTATTGAGGGTGGCGGTCCCGGCAGCACCGGGGACGCTGCTGACGGGGTTGCTGCCCGCCGAAAATGTCCCGGCGGCACCACCGGCCCCACCGGTCGCCGTCACATTGACGTTGACCGCACCTCCGCCGGTGGACGTGCCAGTGGCAGTGAAACCGGGCATGACCCCACCTCCGTTGCCGCCCGCGCCCGTCTGACCACCGAACTCACCGGAACCGGAGAAGCCGCCTGCTCCACCCACTCCGCCGGTGAGTGCAGCGCTAACCGTCACCGTGCCCTGAGATTGGGCGAACGCTGCTCCGCCGACGTTTCCGCCGTTGGCTCCGGCCCCGCCTGCGCCGGGTACGCCCGTGGGCCCGGCCGCTCCGCTTGCCCCGCCCGCGCCGCCCGCGCCGCCGGTGGCGGTCACCGTGGAGACCGCGTTGGCGGCGGTGTTCGTTGAGGCACGTACCGTAGCGGTGCCTCCCGCGCCGCCGACACCGCCGTTCGCGCCGTTCTGGTGGAGCGCGCCGGGAGTGGTATCTGTGTTGCCGTTACCGCCGGTACCGCCCGCGCCGCCCGCGCCGCCGGTTGCCGTGGCGATGTTAGTCGCGTCGAGATTCGATAGGGTAAAGCCCGCGTCGGCCGTAGCAGCGCCGCCGGTCCCACCCGGCAGGCCGGCAAGGGGATCAGCGAGGTTGGAACCGTTCGCGCCGTTCGCGCCAGCTGCTCCGGCACCACCCGTCTGGGTATCGGTGGTCGCACGGGATGTTTGCGGTAGCGCGAGAACCGCACCGCAAGCAGCACTCAGCGTGATACACAGGAAGCGCTTTGCGTCGGGTGCTTGGTCCTGGGGATTTCGTTGACCTCGGGGTCAAGGGGTTTTGGGAAATATGGTCTCCATTTGTTCGTCATGCTGCTCCATCAAGCAGGTACCGGCACCTTCCACTTGGCGGCATCTGTGTATTTAACGCCGCGGGGATTTACCAATAGGCCGGAACTTGAAGGCATCCCCTGCATCGGGGTATTCCTAAGCTTTGAGCATCCTCAGCACGGACAGTTAGTCGCGGGTGGATAAACATCCTCCGGGCGGCGTCGACGGACCAATGGTGCGGTCGCCGCCGGGCTTGGAATGGCGGTGGTTTTCCGGATGGGGGTGCGAAACGTACTAAAGGCGGGCAGGTTAGTTCGCGTGCCGACCCGTGACCTCGTGATAACTCGCCCGTTGCGCGGGTTAACCCTCCGAGGACGGCAGCCGAACCCGAAGATGCGAGTGTTTAGCGGGCTGCTGGCCAGCGGGGTTCGTAAAGAGATCACCCGGTCGAGATTCAGTATCTTCCCGTGAAAAGCTGCTTCGCTCAAGAAAAGCGGTGCCTGCGTGGGTGCCAGTTTCGAGTGCGCTCATGTTTCATCCCGTTGTGCGGGTGCGTCCACCGGTTCCCGGTGGATCTCCTCGATCTCGGGCATGGCCGCCAGAAAGGCAAGGAACTCGCGGTGGTGGCGGTGGGCATCGCAATACCGCAGACGCATCCGCCCGCGCGGCGGATCCTCGATGTCAGCAGCAGGGTCAGCAGGAGGCGACGGGGACAGAAAAGAGAAGTCGCCCAAGGGAAAACGGTACTCGTCGAGCACCTCCTCGATCTTGATGGCGCTCTTGCCGCCGTTGGTGCGGAAGGTCAGCACCGCCGACCGGTAACGGCAGGGACCGATGTAACGCTGCTCACCGAGTCCGACGAGCAACATGGCACCCAGTTGAAAAACGCTCAGGGCCAAGCCCGCCCCGGCGTACCCGATGCCGACGGTCATGCCGACAGCGGCCATCGCCCAGATCGTGGCCGCGCTGGTCAGCCCCGTAATGCCAAACGGCCCGCGCAGGATCACGCCCGCGCCCAGAAAGCCGATGCCACTGACGATCTGCGCGGCGATGGGCGAGCGGTGATCGACCGAAGCGGCGACCATTGTGAACACCGTCGAGCCGAGACTCACGAGCGCCAGGGTGCGAAAGCCGACGGCCTTCTGCTTGCGCTCGCGCTCCACACCAACGATGCCACCACAGATCACGGCCACCAGAACCAAGGCGGCACTGGCCCAGGGTTGCGGCAGCAGGAAATGCCAGTTTTCAGTGATCCAGCGCATGAGGAGTTTCCGTGGGGAATCGTTGCTCCGTTTGGTCGGGAGCGGAACTTACAGGAGGAGCCGGATTGTCGTCCAGAAAGAATCTGTTGCTCGTAGGGGCTTGACTTCGGCTCGGAGCACCCCCGTTATGGACGCTCGGCTGCACCGGATTCATCCCAGGCCCCCGGTGGAGTCATGTTCCCCGCATACCGCTGCAACAGCTTCGGCAGGTGTTCCATGATCTGCGGCTTGGTCAAAAACCAGCTGGCACCCGCCGCCATGGCTTCCCCTCTGTGCTCCGGGTTCGTGGAGACCATCAAGATCGGTAAGTCCGGTGCCTCCAGGCGCACTTGTCGGATGAGCGTTGGTCCGTCCATGCTCGGCATGGAATGATTGGTCACCAGAAAGTGACAACCTGTATGGCGAAACTTCTCCAAGGCCTCCAGGCCGTTTTCCGTTTCAAAGACGGCTGCCGCCGGCAAGGTTTGTAGGACGACTTAAACCAGGATGGTCCTGATCCAATCCTGATCGTCGGCCACGATGATGCGCACCGGGCTGGTCGAGGAAGGGCGCGCAGCCACCATGCCCACCGCGGCCACACCGCGCGCGGCCCACGTCCGCAAGCGCGCCAACTCCGCCAGTTGCTCATCCGCCGCCGGGGAGCCACCGGGCTCGAACCGGCGGACCGGACGACTCAGAAAGTAGGTCCACTCCTGCTGATAGATGGCACCCTCCGCCTGGTGCCACCCGCTGTACGATTCGGGCCAGATGCTGCTGTCTCCCCCGGACTGCTGCTCGTGGACCTCACATTTGCCGCTCTCGTCGACTTGGTAGATGAAGAACAAGGCCGAACGGTGGCCAGCTCCGGCGTCGGCGACCACGGTTTTGACGAGCCGGGGGTAGGAATCTCTCTGGGACATGGCGAACGTGAAACAACCGTGCGTTGAGCTAACAATGGGCACGGGTATGATACCCGAGTCAGGGCCTTAAAAAAGCAGAGAATACAGTTACCTACCCATCAGATTTTGCTGATCGTGGCAGGAAATGCTCGCGGCAAGTGGGAACTCATGGAGGTCGTCGCCCGCCAGCTTTGCCACCAGCAGCCCGACGATCCTGACTGGTTTATCGATCTTAGCTACGCGACTCGGCGTGCCATCGGGCTACAGGAAGCCCTCGCGGTGCTCGCTCAAGCTGCTAACCGGTTTTCAGAGGAGGCGATGATCCTCCTGTACACGCAGCCCCTGTCTTCAAGCTCAGACAGAAGGTCGCGCCGTGGCCGCAGCCTTCACTCGCCACGGTGAGTATGCCTTGCTGAGCCTCGGCCAACCGTTTGGAAATGAAAAGACCAAGGCCCAAGCTGCCCGCGAAATGCTGTGTCGAATACTCGCCTTGCCGGAAAGGATCGAATACCAGCGGTAGTAATTCGGGCTCAATGCCTCTCCCGTGGTCGATGAATTCGAGTGTTACTCCGTCGGTCTCATTATTGGCGGAAGTGATGGTAATGCCGCTACCCGGGGTCGAGAACTTGATGGCGTTCTTGACCAGGTTCCACATGATCTGCTGGAGCCGCGCTGAATCTGCTTGCACCATGGATTGCGATGCCCGGAGGTCAAGCACGACTTCGATCTTAGCCGCGGCGATCTCGAGCTGGCAGATTTCCAGGACGAAGTGGACAGCTTCGTGTGCATCGATTGACTCGATTTTTAGCCTCGCCTTGTTCTGGCCGACCGTGATGAAATCGCTCAATTCCTCAAGGAGGCGCGATTGCAACTCGACGTTGCGCCGGATCATCGTAAGCGTGGGTTGAGCCTCGACGAAGCGCTTGTCCGCCCGCAACAGATCGACGCCAAGTAGAACAGGCGCGAGCGGTGTGCGCAGTTCATGGGAGAGCATTGCCAGGAATCGATGATTGCTGAGCGAAGCTTCTGCGCCAGGAACCTCTTTCCGCACCGCACCGGCATGCCCCGGTAGACGGATCGTCTCGGTGGCTGTCGATACAGGGATCGTGATTGGTCGCAGGCTCAAGACCACGCTTTCTGAGCTATCGTGCAATTTGCCCACGGTAGCCTCGATCAAACGAAAGGAGCCATCGCGAGTGCGATGACGGAATTGAGCTGTGAGGTTCTCGTGAAATCCCTCCACGACATTGAAGAACGCCGAATAGAGCCGCTGCAAATCTTCTTCGTGAATGAGCTTGAAAAGACTGCGCCCCACCAACTCCTCCGGTTCATAGCCGAGCACCCGGTTCACAGCTTGGTTCTGAGAAAGGATCGACCCTCCGCGACTCACGACTGTGATCACGTCGGCGGCGCTCTCGAGTACCGTCCGCATCCGCCTTTCACTTTGCCATAAATATTCCTGGGCGGGGCGCAGTAGATAGGTCCTTCCCGTGGAATCGATAATGGCGTCGACCTGACCGGCGGTGAGCGCATTCAGTGCGTTTTCGGTCTCGGCCAGTCGCAGGGCCAGCGCCGTTGCCTTGCCGTTGCGGTGCGCAGGTTGAGGGGGAGGTGTCTGTTCGATGGTGGTCATCCGTTTTCGTGATGTGGCAAGCCGAGCGCGCGCAGAACCTCTGCTTCGTCACTCAAGTTGCCGATGATTTGCTGGGTGGGCGTGGGAGAGACTTTCAGCACCGTGGGTGTCACGAGGACGACTTCCTCTAGAGCGCGCAACGGTTCTTTCAAGACATCGATCACCTCGATGCGATGGCTCTCGGGGAAATGCTTACGGCAAATCGCGTAAAGGTTGGCGAGTGCCAGCACGGAGTTCGGAGCGCTTCCGGCAACGTAAATCTGGAAAACGTACGCGCCGTGCGACGAAGCTTTGGAAGTGGCAGCGGGTATACTCATGGGCGCTTCCTTCGCGTTTTTACGGGGAAGCGCGGTGTGCCGGCGGCTGCCTCTGCACCGTCCGCTTGGGCTGGCTCCGCCGGGCGTGCCGTGCCACCCGCTGGCTTGGCACCGTCCGTTTGCTCCCGCACGAGCCTGCTGTCTCGCTCCCGCACGACTTCGTCCTTACGCAAAGCCCCTTCGGCACGTTGCGCCGTGCTCGTGCGGTTGAGCCGTTCCAGTTCCTCGTCGCACGCCTGCACCTCACGGCGAGCCCCCTCGATGCGCAGATCGCGGTCGAGCTGGATGAGATGGATCTCCTCGCGTTTTTGCGCGATCTCGCTGCGCAGGCGTTCGTGCTCGGCGCGGACAAGGTTTTCCTTCTCGATGCGCAAGGTGCCCATGAGGACCTCACCGCCAGCCGTGTACGGATCAGCCAGCGTGATGCCTTCGTCGCTGAAGATCAACTCACGCACCTGGTTGGAGTGCTTCGAGCCACGCGATTTGATGATGCTCAGCGCCCGGTTGCGCTCGCCGCCGCAGAGCGAATACGTGATTTGCATCCAGGTGTCGACCAAGGATGAGACGTGCAGCGGCAGGGCTGCCAACTCGTCGTCCTTCGCCTCGTGCAAGCTGGTGAAAAGGACCGTGATGCCCTCGTTGCGGCAGAGGTAAACGAGCCGTTCGACGGCGGTACGCGCGGCCTGCTCGCCGCCGACGTTGACCAGCGCGGAGAATGGATCAACAGCGACGCAGGCAGGCTTGTGCTCGCGAATGAGACGCTTGATGCGGATCAGATGCTCCTCCGCCGAGGCAGAATCGGTACGCACGGCCTCCATCCGCAACAAGCCACTTTTGAGGTGCGGCGTCAGGTCCACGCTCACCGAGGCAAGGTCACGGATGATGTCGAGGGCATTCTCATCGAAGGAGATGAACAGTGCCCGTTCGCGGCGGCGGCAGGCCGCTTCGACCAGGAGGCCCGAAAGCGTTGATTTGCCGGTGCCAGCACTGCCGGTGATTAGCGCGTTCGTGCCACGGTAGAGGCCGCCGTTGAGCATCTCGTCCAACCGCGCGATGCCGGTCGAGACGCGTTCCTTGAAAGGCTGTGGCTCGGGATGATTCCCGTTGGGCGCGCCGACCTCGATCCCGGTCGGGCCAATGGCGAAGGGCACTTCGTTGAGCACGTGGGTCGATCCGCGGTACTTGACCACGCGCATCTCGCGCACCG
>CAXUHC010000200.1:0-2758 GCA_964250705.1 uncultured Chthoniobacterales bacterium
GGCCTTTTCGAGCGAGTGGCTCATCTCGACCCAGTCGAAGCCGTGGTGCTTGAAAAACCGCTGGTCTTCCGACACCCAGGCCGCCTTGAGAAATCCGGGCGGCAGTTCACGCCACGAAAGCCATCGGTAAAGCACCTGAGGCCGCTGCTCCCGGCCAAAATGATCGCCCACCCAGCGAAAACACATCAGCGGCGTCACCGGCGGATGGACGAACCGCACCGCCGCCACTTCCGCCACCGGCAGCAACAAGCCGATGAGCACGATGCCGAGCAAGGTTCTCCCCCAACGCCAGCGGCGGCGGGGTCCTGTCGCGGCGGCGGCGGACGCGGGTTTCGGGCGGGAAGCGGTCTTCGTCTTGATCGCGCGAGTGTATCGTCAGGCCGGGCGGCGGGCAAGGTGCGCGACCACCTCGATCTCGGCGGTCTGCGGAAACATGTCCAGCGGCGTGACCGACCGCACCTCGTAACTGGCACCCAAGGCTGCCAAGTCCCGCGCCAGCGTCGCCGGATTGCAGGAAACGTAGATCATCCCGGCGGGCGGCGTGGCCAATACCGCCCGCCGCACCGGGTTCGCCAGACCCTCGGTGGGCGGATCGACGATCAGCACGGTCGTGTCCAGCGGGACGGAGGCCAGGGCATCGGGAAGCAGCGTTTCCACGTCGCCGTCGAGATAGCGTTCGTTCGGCGCGGCGTCCCGCCGGGCCTGGGCCACCGCGCGGCGGTCCCATTCCAGACCGACAACCCGCTCGAAGCGCGTGCGCAGATGCCGGGCGAAGAAGCCCGCGCCGCAGTAGGCGTCGATCAGGGTCGTCGCGGCGGAGTTTTCTCCGGCCTGCGCGGGGAACAGGCAGCGGGTCACGAGCGCAAGCAATTCGGCGGCAGCCCCGTCGTTCGTCTGCTCGAAGCCACCCGCATGACTGGTGTTCGCACGCAGGGTACAATGCCCCTCGCGCCGCCGGGGATTGGCCCGAAAACGCGCCAGCGCCTCGTTGACCGTCGGCTCCGCAATGGGGCATTGCTCAATGTCGATGAGCGCACGACCCCCGCTCCCGTCGTGTCCGAAGAACCCGACCACGCCGTCTTCGCGGGCGTGGACGGTGATCCGATTCCGGTAGTGGTATTCGCGCGGCGAGGACACCGTCGGCTCGACGGCCACGCCCTCCAGCTTGCCGATCCGCCGCAGCACGCTTTCAACCTGCCGGCGCTTGGCGTCGCGCTGTTCGTCGGCGTCAAGATGCTGGTAACTGCATCCGCCGCAGCGTCCAAAATACGGGCAGGGCGGCGGCACCCGGCGCGGCGACGGGGTTTCCACCGCCAGCAACCGCGCTTCCAGGTAGCTCTTGTGCTCGCGGACGATCTCGATCCGCACGGTCTCCCCCGCCGCGACGAAAGGCACGAAGACCACCCTCCCGTCGTCCAGTCGGCCCACGCCGCGGCCCCCAAAGGCGACCTCGTCAACGCGAAAAATGAAAGCGGAAGCCAAGGCAGAAAAGGAAGCCGCCCTGGGCTGCTCGTTACAGGCATCCCGGGCGGCAGACCAGAGAGGAAGGATGATTCAATGCTCTGCCTTCAACCTTCAACCCTCATCCTTCATCCTTTCCTCAGCGGGCGTAGTTGTAGCGGCTTTCCCAGCCCAGCTCGGGCGGGAATTCCGAGTAGCCGCCGTGAATCCAGGGCACGTCGTTACGCAGGGTCGGCGTGTACTTGCCCTTGCTCAACGGGAAGGGAAAAGTGGCTATCTCGTACAAGCCGACGCCGGTGCGGGTGAAGAAACGGCCCGCGCCCCGGACAAAACCGAAGGCGGCACCGGCGGAGTTGCCCTCTTTGTCGTTGGCTTCAGCGATGCTCTGCTGCCAATCGGTGATCGCAAAGACCACGTTGGCCAAGCCACGGCCGAGCTTGCGGGTCGGACCCTGGTTGCTGACGGGCGGCGCCTGGATGTCGGCGTGAACGACGCTCGCGGCGCAAACGGTGAGGAGGAGGGAACAAAGGAGGGATTTCATCGCGTTGATGAATCGTTGTAGCCGGTTTGCCGTCCAAAGCAAAGGCAAAATGCGGTCGAATGCAGGCGAAAGTCAGAAAAATGACCGGCCAACCGCCACGGAAGCACCCCGGCGCCCGCCTCTGCCGACCAAGGCGTTTTATTTTTTCCTTGGCCGTCGCCCCTGATCCCGCTACCTTGATAGGCTAAGCCAGTCTTCGCTTCTTATGTCCACACCACCTCCTGCCCCCACCGTCGCCGTCAATGCTGATCTCCAGAAGGTAGTCGACGAGGGGCGTCTGACGGCGGCGGCGGCCCGCACACTCAGCCTGCTGGAACCGGGTTCGTTCACCCAACACAAGAGCTGGGGCTTCGGCCAGGTAGCGTCGTGGAACCTCGACGGCGGCCAGATTCTCATCGATTTCGGCCCCAAAAAAAGCCACGCGATGCAGCTCCAGTATGCGGGCGACAATCTCAAGCCGCTGCCCGCCGATCACCTGCTGTCCCGCAAGGCGGCGGATCTCCCCGGCGTCAAGAAGCAAGCCTCCGAGGACCCGGCGGCCTTGCTGCGTTCCATTTTACTGTATAGCGACCACCATCGCGCCACTCCGACGCAACTGGCCGCGCTGCTCATCCCGGAGATCGTTTCCGGCGAAGCCGAGTTCAAACGCTGGTGGGAAAGCGCCAAGAAACAACTCAAGAAAGACGGCCGCTTCATCATCCCGGCCAAGAAGACGGATTTCGTGGAGATGCGCGACGAGCGCCACGCCGTACGTGA
>CAXUHC010000200.1:2768-8274 GCA_964250705.1 uncultured Chthoniobacterales bacterium
CAACGAGGAAATCCTGGCCCGGTTCGCGCAGGCCCGGCAGCTCAAGACGCAGTTGGCCGTGCTCGACGAGATCACCAAGAACATCGAAGATTTCAAGGCCCAGACCGACGGCCTGGTGGACGTGCTCGCGGCGGCGGGAGCTTCGGCGGTGCGCAACCAGCGTCTCGACGTGGACGCCGCCTTCGAACTGCTCGTCACCCGCGATGAAATCGTCAACGCCACGGGGGTCACCCTACCGCCCGACGCGCCGCTGCTGACCACCATGATGCGCGACGAGGAAAACCGCCTCGGCGAGATCATCGGCAACCTGCCTGCCGCCAAACAACGCTTTGCGCTGTTCCAGATGCCCGCCGCCCTCGGCGACGATAAGTGGGCGGCCCGCGCGCTCTCGCTCCTGCCGCAGACTCACAACGCGCGGGTGGTCGGCGAGGTGGCCCGGCTCTTTGACTCGCAGGGACGCACGGAAGAAATGCGCACGTTCCTGGATCATTCGATCCGCGATTATTCGGTGACGTGCGAGATGCTGCTCTGGATGTGCAAGGAGCGCGACAACGAGAAATACGCCGATTTCGCCAGCCCGCGTTTGTTCAAGGCGATCCTGTCGGCCCTGGAGCGCGACGGCCTGAGCGACATCAAGCGTTCGACCCGGCTGCACGACCTGCTGGCGGGCGACCGCGTGCTCGTCACCGAACTGCTCAAGCACGCCGACCACAGCGAACTGCGCAGCGCCGCCCGCTCGCTGCTGGCCACGCCCGCCTTGGAAGAACTCGACAAGCGTTCACTCATGGCCCGGCTCATGAAGCTGCACCCCGACCTGCAAAATCTGCTCACCGGCGGCGGCGAGGAAAAGCCGCAGTCGCTGATCGTTTCCTGGTCGAGCTTGGAGCGGCGCAAGCTGGAATTCGACGATCTGGTCAACAAGCAGATTCCCAAGAACATCGAAGAAATTTCGGTGGCGCGGTCCTACGGGGATTTACGCGAGAACTTCGAGTTCAAGGCGGCCAAGGAAATGCAGAGCGTCCTGGCCCGCCGCCGCGCCGAAACCGAGCGTGATCTTTCGCGCGCTCAGGGAACGAATTTCGAGAACCCCGACACCAACGTCGTTTCCATCGGCACGGTGGTCACGCTCAAGGAGCAGGGCGGGAAGGGCAAGGAGACCTACACGATCCTCGGCGCGTGGGACGGCAACCCGGAGAAGGCGATCCTGTCGTATCTGACGGCGATTGCCCAGGCGTTGATTGGGCACAAGGTTGGCGAGATCATCGCACTGCCCACCGAGAACGGCACGGATACGCGGCAGGTGAAGATCGAGTCAATCAAGGCGTACCAGGCGCCGAAGGCGGCGTAGACCGAGACCGGGTGCGCCGAGAATGTTCCGACGGTCCAGCATTCTCGCATGACGGTGGCGATCACCGGCTTGGCGATTTCTTCCTCCTTTTGTCATCCTTCGGCCCCGTTGCGCTCTGCTCAGGACGACAGAACTTTTCAGGGCGAGGTCTTTTTTCCACGCACATCCTTACGGTTCCTTCTTTTCCACCGAACCGGGCTCGGACTCCGAGCGATGCTGCGCGGCCTTGGCCGTTTCGGGCAGGATTTCGTTGAGCACGCCCTGCACCTTGGTCATAAACGTCGTGGAGCCGACCACGCTGTCCTTGCCCGCCATCAGGGCCTCGTAGATTAGATTTTCCTAATCGGCGGCATGCCGGGAGCGGGATGTCTATTTTAAGACCGGTGGCGGGAAACTTTCCCCCCTCGGCTGGCCGCGAACGGCCATCCGCACGGAGGCAGACGATTCAAACAGCATGAACCGCCTCCGACTGCTTGGGATCGCGCTGGGATTACTGGTTGTCGGGTGCACGGCGGAAGACACGCCGAACGTTCACATGCAGAGTGCGCGCGGCTCGGTCGATAACCCGTCCGAGAACACCCTCAACTCTCCCACCACCGGCCCGAGCAGCGCCGGGTTGAGCGGCGGGCCCGGCACTTCTCGGCAATCGGACGTTCCCGGCGCGCCGTTGTCGGCGGGGAGCGGCCGATGACCGGCCTCGTCGCCAGGAGCGGGCATTCTCTTGGTTAACGTATGGCTTCGGCGCGCCTCACCCTTTACGACCTGCTGCCCCGTGCGGGGGACGTTCCCACCAACGACTTCCTGCTAGGCCGTTTTCTGGAATACGTCTCGGCGGCCTCGCTGGAACTCTACCCGGCGCAGGAAGCGGCCATCCTCGAACTATTCGAGGAACGCAACGTCATACTCAACACCCCGACCGGCTCGGGAAAATCGCTCGTGGCGATGGCGCTCCAGTTCAAGGCGCTCGCGCAGGGGCAGCGGAGCGTGTACACGTGCCCGATCAAGGCGCTGGTCAACGAAAAGTGGCTCTCGCTTTGCCGGGAGTTCGGCCCGCAGAACGTCGGCCTCTCCACGGGCGACGGCACGGTCAACCACGGCGCGCCCATCCTTTGCTGCACCGCAGAAATCCTCGCCAACATGGCGCTCGGCGAAGGCGCGCGGGCGAACGTCCAAGACGTGATCCTGGACGAGTTCCATTATTACAGTGACCGTGAGCGCGGCGGAGCCTGGCAGGTGCCGCTCCTCACCCTGCCGCAGGCACGGTTTCTCCTGATGTCCGCCACGCTCGGCGACACCGCTTTTTTCGAGGAGGAACTGACCGGACTCAACGGCAAACCCACCGTGACCGTCCGCTCGACGCTGCGCCCCGTGCCGCTCGCATTCGAGTACGCCGAAACGCCGCTGGCCCAGACCGTCGAAACGCTCGTCGCCGCGGGCAAGGGCCCGGTCTACGTCGTGCATTTCACCCAGGCCGCCGCCGCCGAGAGCGCGCAGGATTTCACGAGTTTGCCGACTTCCAGCCGCGAGGAAAAGGCCGCCGTCGCCCGGGCGCTCGAAGGCTACCGTTTCAGCAGCCCGTACGGACCCGAGATCAAACGCTGGCTGCGCCACGGCATCGGCCTGCATCACGCCGGACTGCTGCCGAAATACCGCGTGCTCATCGAGCAACTCGCGCAACGCGGCCTGCTCAAGGTCATCTGCGGCACGGACACGCTGGGCGTCGGCATCAACGTGCCGATCCGCACGGTGCTCTTCACCCGGCTGTGCAAGTACGACGGCCAGAAGACCGCGATCCTCAGCGCGCGGGATTTTCACCAGATCAGCGGGCGCGCCGGGCGCAAGGGGTACGACAACGTCGGGTACGTCGTGGCGCAGGCCCCGGAACACGTCATCGAAAACCTCGCGCTCGAACGCAAGGCCGGCGGCAAGAAATTCGTCCGCCGCAAGCCGCCGGAGAAGGGCTACGTCCCGTGGGACAAAACGACGTTTACGCGCCTGATTTCCGCGCCGCCCGAGCGGCTGCTGCCCCAGCTCCAGATCACCCACGGCACGCTGCTCAACGTCCTGAGCCGTCCGCACGAGGACGGCTGCCGCGCCATGCAGGCGATCATCCGCCGCTCGCACGAGCCCGCCAAGGCGAAGAAGGCCCATTTCAAACGCGCTTGGCAGCTCTTCCGCGCGCTGGTGGAACGGCGAATCGTCGAACTCGTGCCGCGCGGGGAAGACGGGATACATCTGAGGGTCAACGTCGAGTTGCAGCAGGATTTCTCCATGCACCAGACGTTGTCGCTTTACCTGCACGACACCCTGGCGCTGATGGACCCGCAGGCACCGGACTACGCCCTGGTCCTGCTGACCCTCGCGGAGTCGATCCTCGAAGACCCCGACCTCATCCTGCGCCGGCAGTTGGATCGTCTCAAGACGCAAAAAGTCGCCGAGATGAAGATGGATCGGATCGAGTACGATCAACGCATGGAGGAACTCGAGAAGATGGAGTACCCGAAGCCCAACCGGGAGTTCATCTACAGCACGTTCAACGCATTCGCGGAGCGTCACCCGTGGGTGGGCCAGGAGAACATCCGGCCCAAGTCCATCGCGCGGGAAATGTTTGAGGATTTCCGGTCTTTTGCCGACTACATCAAACTCTACGAACTCCAGCGTGCCGAAGGTTTGCTGCTGCGGCATCTTTCGGGGGTGCACAAGGTGCTCGCCCAGACCGTGCCCGCTGCCGCCAAGAACGATGCCGTGCGCGAAATGGAGCTTTTCTTCGGCGCGCTGATCCGGCAGGTGGATTCCAGCCTCCTCGAAGAATGGGAACGTTTGAACGATCCGAACTACCGGCCGCCCGGCGACGAAGCCGTGGAGGTCCGCCCCGCCGGGTGGGAAGAAGCGGCCAAAGACATCACGCGCGATCCGCAGGCTTTTACCGCGCTCGTGCGCAACGAAATCTTCACGTTTCTGCGCGCGGCGTCGGTCGGGGATGCGGAGGCTGCCTTGGCGGCGCTCGACTCCTCCCCGCCCGACGGGGTCGAACGCTGGACCGCGGACCGTCTGCGCCAAGCGCTCGATGCCTACCGCGACACCCACGGCCGCCTGCGCCTGGACCCCGAAGCGCGCAACCGGCGGCATACCTACGTCATTCCCTCCGAGGACAAAACCCGCTGGCGCGTGCAACAGATGTTGATCGATCCCGACGAGGCAAACGATTGGACCGCCGAATTCGAGGTCGACCTGACGCGTTCCCGTGCCGAGGGCGTGCCGGTCGTGCGCTTCCGGCGGCTCGGCCTGCTGACCGAAAGCTCGGAATCCGACCTTTGAACCTTTTCACGGCAGCCGCTGTCTAACCGCACGCCGATCCTTTCACGTAACCCTTCGCCCCTCAAATCCATGAACCGTCTCAACAAAATCACCCTCACGATCATTGCCTCCAGCCTGGTCGGCGCCATCCCTTTGATCGCCGAGCAAAAGCGCGTCAGCCCGCATGAGACCGTCACCGCAAAGATCGACGGCGGGTACGTCACGGTGGTCTATGGCCGTCCTTACGTCAAAGATCCCAAGAGCGGTGAACCGCGCAAGATTTGGGGTGGCGTGGTTCCCTTCGGCACGGTCTGGCGCACGGGTGCGGACGAGGCGACCCTTCTGATCACCCAGAAAGCGCTGACGTTCGGCGAAACCACGATCCCGGCGGGTGCCTATTCGTTGTTCACCCTGCCGAGCGAAGACGGCGGGGCCAAGTTGATCGTCAGCAAGCAGCTCGGCGAGTGGGGTGCCTATGCCTACGACGAGAAGCAGGACCTCGTGCGCGTCGATCTCAAGAAGGAAACGCTCTCCGTGCCGGTGGACGAATTCACCATGGCCGTTGACAAAGACGGCTCCGGCGGCGTGCTCAGGCTGATGTGGGAAAACACCGGCTATTCCGTGCCGTTTACCGTCAAGAAATAACGCGGACCAGCTTCCCGTGTCTTCGTTTCGCGCGGGCCGCCTTCCGGGGTGGCCCCGACTTTTTTGTTTGGTCCTCGTCATGGGTTTGCTGGAGCGCGGTCACGCCGCCGGGCCGCCTTCTGCTTCGGCAATCTTGCAGGAGCTGCGCGAGTTCCGTGAATGCGGCAGCGTGCTCTACATCGCCGCGCATCCCGACGACGAGAACACGCAGTTCCT
>CAXUHC010000201.1:0-8194 GCA_964250705.1 uncultured Chthoniobacterales bacterium
GCTCTGCCGTAATGCCCAGGCCCTCGGGCGACCCGCCGGGCGGGCACGCCGCTGGTGATCCTCCGCTTCGAGAAGAACGAACCCGACTGCGAGGTTTTCCCTTCGCGAAAGGACCAGCCGGGCGGAAGCGTCGCGGGATTGTCCTCCCGGACGGCCTGATCGACCTCCGGGAGCAAGCGACGGCAGGTTGTCCAGTCAGTAGTGTCGAGCACGATGAAAGCAGAAATGGTTTTTTGTCGTTAGGATGATACTGGTCCCCCCGAATGGCTGCCGCTTGGCGAGTCGCGGTTTGGAGAAGTCGCCTTGGCTACGGCACCAAGGAGAAATGCCGCGGACATCGCTGCGGGGAATCACATGATCAACCGTAGCCTCATGGAACCAGAGATCTCGGTGGCACCAATGGCAGGTGCCGCACCAAGACATGCTTCGCGTGCCGTCCGCAGCGATTTTCTCCCGCTTCTCCGCGCCGTGAGCGCACATCACCAACAGGCGGCGTGGTTTGCCCCCGTTGTGGTTGGAACTGGTGACTCGTTTGTTTTCATCGCAGAAGGGCGAGTTCAGCGTTGCGGGGAGTCTCGCCACAATCTCTCAATGAGTGCGGCCGAACCCTCGCGTTTCGCGGCAATCTCCATTTGCTCGCCTACGGATGGCAAGCACGCGGAGGCTGTTGATCCGATAGGTGCGCCCGGTTTCCGGGCGGCCCGCGCCGGGCTTGTTTCGGTTGGGGCCGGGGTGATGTTCGCGCATCGCCCCGGCCCTTTCCTGCTCTGTTTAGTCGCGGCCAAGCGTGGCGGCTTCCATCGCCTCGTAGAGCGCATCCTCGCCCACGCTGTTGCGGGCATCGTGCACGAAGTTGTTGGCGACTTCATCGAAGGATGCGCACATCACGCTTTCGCGGGTGTCGGCCTTATCCCAAGCTTGGATTTCGCCGTCGGTGGTCCGATCGAAGATCAGGGTGTTGTGTGCCTCGTACCCCTGGGCCGCATCGAAGCGGTCGATGGTCAGGGAATCCGCATCGTTCCCGCGCCGTTCGTGGTAGCCGGTCTGCTGGCAGAGGTTTTCGAAGATCGGAAAATCAATTGTGACGGCGATTCTTCGCTCCTTGGCGTGATGGCGCAGATTATGCCAAATGGCCCTGATCGGGTGCGCGGCGCGGTACGCACGTTTGTGACACCGGGCGCACGGTCGCCGGCCAGGCAGGGATGGCGCGCCGCAGCCCGGCGTGGGGCAGATGCGCTCGCTCATGGCGACGCCCCCGGCACGTCGCACCGCCGCAACGCGGACAAATGATGGGGGGCTCGAAACGAACGTCGGAGAATAACTCTGCTCTTCCCCGCCCTGCCGAGAGGCCAGAAACCCCGCTTTCTCCTCTGTGGAGAGCGTTGTGCGCCAAACTGCGATGGGCGTTTTTCTTGCCCTACAAAGTCACTATTTTTCGGAAATTGCAACCCGTTCCCTGCTAGGAATTTAGCAGGAAAAGCCGGCAAAGGGGCTCGAACCCTTGACCTGCTGATTACAAATCAGCTGCTCTACCAACTGAGCTATGCCGGCATTTACGTCTGGCAATTGACCTACTCGACCGCTTCCGAATTGCATTTTTCACGGTCATTTTCTACGATGGGGCGGTGAAGGCCCCAAACACCGTGAAAACTTGGGGAAAACGCGGCTCCAAAATTTGGTGCGTCATAAGTCTGGCCTTCACTATGCCTGCCTTTTCCTGAGTGGCAAAGAAATTTGGAAATCGCTGAAAACCTCGCACTTCTCAGTAGCCGAGTCACGGCTTGCGGTGCTCCAGAAAGAACATCGCGCGTTGCGAGGCAAAGATAGGTAGTGTTTACGCCGATGTTGATTGCAGGATTTGCAGGTTGTAGATGGCGATGAAGAAGTGGATGGCGTGGAGATGGTTTTCCGGGTGCTTGGAGAAAGCATAGGTTTTGCGCACCAAGCGGCTGACCTGAGCGCGCAGGGTGCCAAACCAACGCTCAACGTGGTAGGTCTCGCCCTCGGCCTTGGTGCAGGAGCGATGCGTCCTGGCCGGAAAGGCAGCGGCGTAAGCTTCCCAAAGATCGCTGCGGGTGGCGCGTCCCCGGTAGTCCGGCGGCAGAGCAGCCCGCAGGTCACTGGCGCTTTGCTGGCTTCGGTCGCCTGAAGTCCAAGTCACAATCTGGCGGGTCCTGCGACAAAGCGCCACCCACAGTGAGCAATTCTTCGCCCGCAGGAGCATCGCCTCCCTGGCCACCGCGCAAGAACACCTCCAGCACCCGGTGTGCGCTCACGCTGCGCGGATCCTCACGGTCTGTCGTTACCGGCACGATGATCGCTCCTTGTCGGGATCGCAAAAACAAGATTGTCTCTGGTGAGGGACTTGCTATTAAAAATCTGCGCCTCCCGGCGTAGCATCACTTTTGAACGATCCATACTCTCCTTTCTTCAACCGCCCGCCCGCGATTTCACACCGATACGCAAGGGTTGGCGTGGGGTCGTTCGCGTTGTCCCTGTGGCTGCTGCTCGGGGCGGTTGCACCGGTCTGGGCGCAACAGGGCGAGCTTCCTGCCGGATCGTCCAACCCCGCGCCCGTTCCTATTCCGACACCTCCCCTTGGCGTTGGTGCCGGGACGGGCGTCGCCACTGCAGGGACGAGACGTTCCACGCCGCTGCCTCCTCCTGCCGACAACTCCGTGCCGCTACCCGCCGCCGTGCCAGCCGCGGCGCCCGGAACGTCTGCGGGAGCTGGCGCCACCGCTAGCTCGACGCTCTTCGGCGGGGGCTCGGACGACGGCAAATCCTTCGTTCCCGGTACGACCCGGCGCTTGCCCTACAGCCTGACGCTGGGTCTGAGCGGCGCGTACGACAGCAATCCTTCCCTCAGCCAGGGAGGAGGCCGCAACGAGAACGGCGGGGACTTCTATTTCAGTCTCTCGGCCACCTTCGTTTTTGGCCTGGATAATCTCATCAGTGCCAAGGGCAATTATCTGCACTTCACTTATACACCCGTGGCTTCTTTCTACGTGGATAACGGTGAGAACGATTCGGTGCAACATCTCATCGGCCTCGAAGCGCAGTATCATCTTGGCCGTTTTGCCGTCAGCGTGCGGGAAACGGTCCAGATCCTTGACGGCACCGACTCGGCGGGCGTGAACCCGGCCCCTGGCGGCGTCCTGTTGCCCGGCCAAACCTCCGCGACCACGCCGGTCTTCTCTACGGGGACGATCAACCAGGTCAATCTCGACGTGGGTACCCGCTCACAACTCGACATTTATGATACGAGCCTGAACGTCGGCTTCGGTTATTCGGATAAACTTTCGCTGGGCACCGGGATCGACTACGTCATCAATGACTACAGCAGCCTGATCAGTTCCCAGAGTCTGTACGGCAGCCTGAGCGCAGATTATGTTTACGATCTCAAAACGGTCGTGGGCCTCGGGATATCGGGCGGCCGGAGTTTCCTGCAATCCCCGAGCCCGAGTCAAACTTCGTTCCAAACTAACCTGCGGGCCAGTTACCTCTACTCGAAAAAGCTGTCGTTCTCGGGGTCCGTGGGTTTGGAATACCTCTTGTCCGACGAGCAAAGCGGTTTACAGCTTACCCCGGTTTTTGAACTGAGCGCCAGTTACCGTCCCTCGGATCTCACCAGCGTCGGTTTCTCGGCCAATCGCAGCGTGCAAAATTCGGCGGTGCTGGCCGCCCAGAACTTCGAGTCGACCAACGTTTCGCTGACCATCCAGCGTACGATCAACAGCCGCCTGACCGGCGCCTTGACGCTGGGCTACCAGAATTCGCACTATGTTTCTGAAGCCAGCGGGATTTCCGCCAGCCGCGACGAAAACTATTTCACGGTACAGCCGACGCTGAGCATTCAGCTCCGCCCCGGCTTGGGACTGAGCTTCTTTTACGTGCACCGGCAGAGCAGTTCCTCAGGGAACGACCGCCGCAGTTTCAATGACGATCAGGCTGGCTTCTCCACCGGCTTTACCTTCTAGACTCCCGCCGATTTGGGCTGCTGCTTGCGGACGGTCCACCCCCAGCTGTTTACCGCGTGGAACGCGTTGTGCTCCATGCTGTCGTCAGTGGTGGCCGATCTGAGATGGCTAGCATTCTGTTCCTCCTACTGTCACCCCAATATTCCGAAGTTTGCGAGGAGAAGCATAAAGCTTGCCAAAGGCTGATTTACGCAGCCGTGAGAATCAGATGTACTGATCGTGTACACCCTCCACTCTCAGAATTCACTGCAGGATGACCCCTTGGCAGATGACGAAAAATTCCTGCCCTCTAGGATTGGAGCGACTATCTCAAACCTTTGAAGCCTGGCACAAGGCCTGCTTATAAATTGCCCATGATTCTTGCTGCTTTGATAATCGCTCCATTCACGGCCGGGGTTGCCGTGATGATCAAGGAAATGGTGAAGGCTCCCGTTGCCTATCAGGACGAAAACGGTTTTCACATCGTCGCGAAATCAGCTGGTTCCCGCCGGATGGCTCAGGCGCATGCCCGTCTACGCAAAGCACGCCATCAGACCGCTAGCGGTTCTGGCGTCGGCTCGTTTCAGTCGATGGTCGCTCACTAACTTGCGCGGCTGCGTCGGACTACAGTCTTTCGTTGATCTGCGAATCAAGATTACAGCAAGAATCTTTTCTCCAAGTGCTCTGTCGTCGCGAGATGCAAAAGTCTAAGCTTTTCGCCGGGCTTGGCGGCGTTAATTTTTAGGTAGAACATTGCGCTGACAGCAAGCAGTCAGGCAATGAATCAATGATGCAAGCAGCACCCGAGTATTTCCCGACGCCGTGATCACGGCGTTCTTCGACCAGCAAACGGAATTTGGCTCCCGATCACTGTTTAGGTGGCGTCAATCTCAGTAGGCACGGGCTCTTCAACCCGGTGACGGCCAGAGATTTTGCTGGCTCGCTCAATGTCTGGCAATATTTCTTGCCGTTTTCAGGCTCCCAGCAGCGGAGGATGTCGGTCAATCCGTGCGCGGTTATGGTCGTTGCGAAGGTGGCCGACCTATCTGTTTCAAGAGCAACCCGATGCAGGCAAAGGTCGCTTCGCTTTCGTCATGAACGGTCTTTCGAAAATCCGATGAAAGATATACGCCATGCCGAAAACGACCGGGCTGGCAGCCGCGCACAGTAGCAGGAATCGGGTGCTTGGCTCTGGATGTAGCAGATCGGTGAGTTTGTCGTTGGCGTACGCGAGCAGCGGACCATGCACGAGATAAAGGCTGTACGACATTTCGCCGATACCGACGAGAACCGTCGTTTCCAGTACCCGCCGGAAGATGGACTCGCAGGTCGCCAGCCACATGAACAGCAGCGCCGCAAAGATACCGAACATCAGGTCGCACCACTCGTAATGCGCAACGTAACTTTCCCAAGGGAGGAAAAACAGCAGCGCAATCGCGGTGAATCCTGCTCCCAAGGTGAGCAACCCCCAGCTAGTTTCGCGTCGTGCCGGGGACTCGCGTTCGGCTTGCAAAGCAAAAGCAGCGGCGCCGCCCAGCACGAAAATCCCGTAATAGTGTGGGGCGATTGCGTTCCGAATCGCCGTCACGGGGATTGACCAGAACACGATGTAGGCGATCACCACCCACCCGGCGGCAACCCATTTCGCACCGTATTTTCTCCCGCAAAGGTAGAGAATGGGCACGGTGAAATAAATATGCCACTCCACCGGAACCGACCACATCGGGCCGTTGAAGGCAAAGTTATTCCCGACCCCCCAATCATGCAGCAGGGACAGGTGGCCCAACACATCCAGCGTCTTCAAACCTTTCCAACCATGCAGATGGACGGCCAGTGCCAAGGAACAAACCAACGCCGCGTAATACGGCGGCAGGATTCTTTTCGCCCTGCGGCGGAAAAATTTCGCCCAGGGAAAAGCCGTGGGTGGCGCGCTCGCCGAGGCGTCACGCGCGAGCGGCAGCGTGATCACAAAGCCAGACAGAACGATGAAAAACGTCACCGACAGGTGACCGTATTTCAACCACCCCATCCAACGGGAAAGTTCCGCCGGGATTCGCACCTCCGGAAACTCCCAGCAGGTCAGACAGGCGTGGTGGAAAAGAACAAACACCGCCGCGAGGCCACGCAGACTGTCCAGCGCCAACAACCGATTTTTACTGTTCACGAAAATCTGAAATCCGGCTTGTCGGATGTATAGAGCCGCGCGGAGCGCACATCGAAGTTTGCGCGCTTGAGAAGTGCCCTGGCATTCTCGCAAGGACGGTAGCGGCTGTTCCGCGCAACTGGCGGTCCAAAAACGAAAACCGGCCAGGGGAACCAAATTCCCTTGGCCGGCAAGTAAGCTTTGGAAAGCTTTACACTGAGTTACAGGAAGCTAGGTGCTGGTTGCTTGTTCAGCAACCGGCGAATCCCAACGACCGCCACAAGGCTCAGACCCAGGAGGGCAACCGTCGAGCCACCGTCAGGGACCGTGCCGCTGCTCGCAAAGAAACCGAAGTTTCCCGAGGTCACATTGAAGCTGGCGAGGTAAGTGCCAGGGGTGTCGGTAAAACCGGCGGCGTGGAAGATTCCTGTGCCCCGCAAGTCCAGAAGGGTGGACGATTGGTCAATCACCGAAATGGTGGACAAATCAAACGTGAAGGCACCGACCTTATAAAACGCCGCGATTGGCACGTTTTGCGGAGCGATAAACTTCAGCAACGGGGCCATGGTCACGGTTGAGCCGGGCACTAAGCCAGAGAAGCTGCCCGAGCCCGACGTGACAAACACGAGACCGGTCGCAAAAGAGATTTGCGTTGCCAAAGACAGATTGAAAGTCGTCGTGCCGGCTGATGTCTGCGGGGTGGCGGCTCCGGCAAATCCTATACCACCGGTGAGTGGGACAGCCAAAGCCGCAGTTTGTGAGCCGAGAAGTCCGACCGCTAAGCAGACGACCCCCAGAAGAGTGTTGATGGTGCGTTTCATATGTTTTGTGTCAGTCGTTGTTCGATGGTGAAGTTAACACCTCCTACCAGCATGACAGGTGCCAAATCAGCAGTGTGACGGATGCGCGGGCTGTTTACGTATCGTAAGTATCTAGAAACGTTGCATTTGTAAAAATTAATTTTTTGATCCTTTCGGCGAGGAAACTCGATTTACCAGTCCGAAAACGTAAAGTTTGCCGACAGACCATCAGAATTTCGGAAGATTTATTTCCATAAGTTATTCATTTCAAGTGATTTATCATCGCCGTAAGGGCTTCCGACGCAGTAACCGCGTTACTGACGGTACCGACACACTCATCACAAAGCGGTCATCCAAGCCATTACTTTCCTTTGCTGGCCGCCAACGCTTTCTGAGCCTCGCCTGCAAATGGTTGTGGCAATCCCGCGGTGAGGGCTTCTTGCAGAGCCGCAATGGCCTCGCGTGGCTGTTTGAGTTGGAAGCGGCACATACCCAGGTAGAAGAGCGGCTTGGCCGCCAAAGGTTTGCGCCGGGCACTTTCCTGTAAAAGTTGCAACGCGTAAGCGAATTCTTTTCGCTGGTAATTCGCTACGGCAAAGGTCACGGCGAGATCAGAGTCATCAGGCAGCGTGTTACGAGCCTTCGCGGCGAGGTCAAAAGCCTGCGACTGGGTAGCCGGGTCTTCCAGATACAGGGCAGCCAGCTTTTTCTGCGCCGGCGCAAAGGCGGGCGCCCGACGCAACACTTCCAAATATCCGGCGATGGCGCCCTTGGCATCGCCGCGTTGCGTTTGCAGGGAGGCTTGCGCCATGCGTGCGGGCACGTCGCCCGGAGTGGCCTTGAGTACACGGTTGATCTCAGGTTCAGCCGCAGCCAAATCCTGCGTTTCTTCTTCCAGTGCGGTCATGGCCAGAAAATCTTTCGCATCGCGAGTCTGGCTGCCATCGGGGTCGGCCCGCACGGCGTTCTCCGTGGTCTGCCGCGCTTCGGTCACTTTGCCCAGGTAGTAGGTTGTCCAAGCCAGATCGTGCAAGGTGCTGGCGTTCGCCGTCGCCGTGTGGGTTCCCTCTAGCAACAAACTGTAGGCCCGCGCGTAGTTGTTGGTCAGAAACAAAACGTGGCCCAGCGCTGCCGCCGTTTGCGGATCGTTCGGCGCCAAGTCCCGTGCGGACTTCGCCAAATCGCCCGCTTTTTCGAGGTCAGGCAGCGGACCGCTGTACAACGCAGCCAACCGGAGGAGGACCGGCACCAATTTCGGATTGAGTTTGCGCGCTTGCTCGTAGGCTGCACCC
>CAXUHC010000202.1:0-8147 GCA_964250705.1 uncultured Chthoniobacterales bacterium
CCCGGAGCCGGTTGAACATCTTGGCGGCGTCCTGCGCGGCCGTGATGATCGTGCCTAGAAATTCGTCAGACCGCTCCTCGTGGGTGCTCCCCTTCAGGTCGGTTTGCAGCAGTTCGCTGTAGCCGAGGATCAGCGACAGCGCGTTGTTGAAATCGTGCGCCAGACCGGCCGCCATCGACCCCAGCGCGCTCATCCGCTCGTGCAGGATGACCTGTTGCTGCGTGTCGCGCAACTGGACGACCGTCTCCTCCAACCGCCCGAGCGTGGTGCGCAGTTCGCCGGTCCGCGCGGTCACGGTCTCTTCGAGCGTGTCCTTCTGCCGCGCGAGTTGCCGGTGTTGCGCACGGATGTGCAGCAGATGCCGGATGCGCAGAAGCACCTCCACGTGGTCGAAGGGTTTGGTCAGAAAGTCCGAGGCGCCGACGGCCAGCGCCCGATGCCGGGTTTCGATGCTCACGTCGGCGGTCAGCACCAGGATCGGCAGGCAATCGTCCGCCGGCACCTTTTCGCCGAGCCGCCGCATGACCTCGAAGCCGTCGACGCACGGCATCATCAGATCCAGCAGGACCAGATCGGGCTGAAACTCCGCGTGCAGGTCCATCACCTCGCGCGGATTGGTCGTGCTGCGCAGTTGGGTGAAGCCCGCCCCGAGCAAAATGTATTGCAGCAGGGCAAGGTTGGCGGGTTCGTCATCGACGATGAGGATTTTCATCGCGCTGAGAGTCGGTTCAAAAATCATGGAAGGAGGGACGGGATGCTAGGCTTCCACGGGCTGGCTCAGGACGGAAAGCGTGTGGAGAAAATGTTCGACGTTGAGCGGTTTGCTCAGGTAGGCGCACGCCCCGGCGTCGAGCAGCCGGGCGATGGTGCCGCGGGTCGCGTCCGCGCTGATCCCGGCCACGGGGATCGCGCGGGTGCGCTCATCCCGTTGCAGGGCGTCGAGCACGTCCCAGCCGGTCATGTCCGGCAGGTGCAGGTCAAGGAGCACCATGTCCGGCAATTCCCTGCGCGCGGTCTCGACGCCCTCCGCCCCGCGCATCGCCGCCAGCAGCCGCACCTGCGGATGCTGCGCCAGCACGTACTCGACCAGGCTCAGGTTCGAAGGGTTGTCCTCTATATACAAAACGGTGAACGCCCGCCCGGCCGCCATCGCGGGCTCCGGTGCCGCGGGTTCGTCGCCGCTCGTGCCGGCGGCGCGGGCGGGCGGCGCGCTCGACTCGTCAACGAGGGGACGTTGCGCCTGGGGCAGCCGCACCCAGAAAACGCTGCCCTTGCCGGGCGTGCTCTCGACGCCGATCTGTCCGCCCATCGCTTCGACCAGATGCTTGGTGAGCGCCAAGCCCAGGCCCGTCCCCTGCACCGTCGAGTCCTCCGCGCCCAGCCGGTCGAACGCCACGAACAGCCGCGCCAGCTTGTCCGCCGCGATCCCGGTGCCGAAATCCTGCACGCTCAGGTGGACCTGCCACGGCGGGGTCGGACGGCACCGCACGATCACCCGGCTGCCGGGCAGGCTGTATTTGATGGCGTTGGAGAGCAGGTTCAGAAGCACCTGCTTGAAACGCTTGCGGTCCGCCTGCACGCCGAGGCGTGCGTTGGGTCCGGTCGGCGGTTCGATGATGGTCCCGCGTGCCGCCATCGTCGGGCGCAGAAGGTCCAGCGTTTCGGCCAGCACCTCGTCGATGTAGACGGTCTCCGGCGCGAGCTCCACCCGCCCGGCCTCGATGCGGGCAATGTCGAGCACCTCGTTGATGAGGCTCAGCAGATGCCGCCCGGCGGTGACCACGTGGCCCGCGCAGTGCTTGTGGCCCTCGTTGCCGACCTGCTCGTGCAGAATTTGTCCGAATCCCAGGATGGCGTTGAGCGGCGTGCGCAGTTCGTGGCTCATGCGCGAGAGGAATTCGCTCTTGGCATTGTTGGCCTTCTCGGCCTCCTCCTTGGCCTCGCGGAGGGCTTTCTCCGTCTGTTTGCGTTCCGTGATGTCGCGCGCCACGGTGGCAATGCCGGTCGGGATGCCCGTGCGCGGGTCCAGGACGAGAAACTGGCTCCAGCTCACCGGCACCGGCAGCCCGGTGCGCAAGTTGCGGAAATGCACGTCGCGTTCCCACCGGCCCGTTTGCAGCAGGGTCGCCGTCGCCACTTCCCGCACCACCGCGCGGTCCGCCGGCTCGATGAAGTCGCTCAGTTGCAGTCCCGCAGCCTGTTCCATGCGCTCCAGGCCAACCATCCGCAGCCCCGCTGCGTTGATGAACGTGGGCCGTCCGTCGAGGGTCGCCAGGCTGATGAAATCCTGGCTGCCCTCGATGATCCGGCCCAGGTTCCCGTGTTCGCGCTCGATGTTCTCGCGCCGCGCGATTTCCTTGCGCAGCCACTCGTTGGCCTGCGTCACGTCGGCGGTGCGCTGGTTGATCCGCGCTTCCAGCGACCCGCGCAGCCGTTCGAGCATGCGGTGCTGGGCGCGCAGCGTGCGCTGGGTACGCTGGTGTTCCTTGATCTCGGAGCGCAGCTGGATCGCCGCGCGCCGGAGGTTCAGTTCGTCCACGACGATGCTCGCGAGGTCCGCCAGGGCATCGCGTTCCGCCGCGCTCATTTTGCGTGGCACGCGGTCCATCACATTGAGCGCCCCCAGCCGTTTGCCGTCGTCCGCGCACAACGGCGCTCCGGCGTAAAAGCGGATGTGCGGCGAATTGGCTACGTGGGGATTTTTCACAAAGCGCGCGTCGGCCTGCGTGTCCGGCACGACCAGAACCTTGTCTTGCAGGATGGTGTACGCGCAGAACGAATTTTCGCGGCAGTGTTCGCTCACCCGCAGTCCGTACCGCGACTTGCGCCAGAGCCGGTGTTCGTCCACCAGCGAGACGGCAGCCATCGGCACGTTGAAGGACCGTGCCGCGATGCGCGTGACCCGGTCGAAGGTGCGCTCGGCAGGCGTGTCGAGGATTTCGTATTCGCGGAGTTTCGCCAGCCGCTCTGGCTCGTCATCGGGTAACGGTGCGCTCATGCAAATTGACGACAATTGACGACGCGTGCGTACCTGCACTGGTTTTCAGGGGGTCAACCCCTTGCCACCGCCACCGGATCGGCGGGGTGGTTTCCGACCATCGTGTTGAGGAGTTCGCCGACGCAGCGCACCAGTTTGGCCATCGTGATCGGCTTGGCCAGGACGCGCGAGCCGCCCGCAAAGATGCGGTAGGCCGCTTCCTCTTCGGTCACCAGGCTGGTCATGAAGATGATCGGAACGTTTTGCGTCAGGTCGTCGGCCCGCAATTGCCGCGCGACGTCGCTGCCATCCATGCCCGGCATCTCGATGTCGAGCAACACCAGATCCGGTTTGAACAGCCTCGCCGCAGTCAGCGCACCGCGCGGGTCGTTCACCTCGGATACTTCGAAGACGCTGTAGCGTTCGAGGGCGAGCCGCACCATGCGGGTGGCGGCGGGCTCGTTGTCCACGATGAGGATACGTTTGGCGGCGGAGTTCATTGGGGTAATGTCCAGTCACGAAAATGTCGTCAGCTAATCGCAGCAGATCATGTGCTGGCTGACGCCCATGGGGCCGGGGAAAATGGTGGGTTCACGAAATCAGGGCTCTCTAAATCCAGCGTCCCCAAGAGGTACAACTTGGCGTGCCCGTTGCATACCCGGAGTTGACCTGATTTGACGTGGGGTAAACACCCCAGAGACTTTCCACTGGAAAACAGGGTCATACAGGGGCAATAATTCCCTGAACACGCGCCGCCTTCATTAATGACCAAAGTAGTAATCGTCGATGATCACCGCGCGGTTTGTGAGTTATTGAGTTCTTTGCTGACCCGCCAGAAGCCGCTTTGCTACGAGGTGGTAGGTGAAGGAGGCACGGCCAAGGAAGCCATTGAGCTATGCCTGCGGCTGCGGCCCGACCTGCTGCTGCTCGATCTGATGCTGCCTGATTTCAACGGCGTGGAAGTGCTCACGCAGTTGCGCGGCCAAATGGACGACCTGCGGGTGATCTTTTTTTCCGGTTGCGTGCAAAAGCCACTGATCGCGCAGGCGGTCGCGCTTGGAGCGGCTGGTTACGTGCTCAAGGCGCAGCCGCTCCAGGCATTGCTGGATGCCGTGGAACGGGTGAGCGCGGGCGGCAAGTACTTTGATCCGGCGGTGATGCGGCGCAGCAAGGGCCGTGTGCTTGAGCTTCCCGAATGGGAAGCATTGACCGCCCGTGAGCAGGAGGTTGCCCGGTTGGTCGCGCAGGGCAAGACCACCAAGGAGGCGGCGGTACTGTTAGGCGTCAGCGTCAAAACGCTCGACAAGCACCGCACCAACATGATGCGCAAGCTGGGTCTCCACGATGCGGTGTCAGTCACGCGCTACATCATCCTCTCGGGCCTGGTCCCGGTGGCATGAGCGCGGGCAAGGGGTCGCCGGGAGGCGCACCAAAGAGTTTTACCAACCTCAGGGTTCGTCCGCGGCTTTTTTCTTCAGCAGATTCTGCCCGACCATCTCCTCAGGTCGCGGTATTTCCAACAGGGACAGAAGGGTGGGCGCGACGTCCGCCAGGATGCCGTCTTCCACCTGGAACTCCCCCGCGTCCGCCGCCACGTAGACGATCCGCACGAGGTTGGTCGTGTGCGCGGTGTTGGGTGATCCGTCTGGATTACGCATGTACTCACAGTTTCCGTGGTCGGCGGTAATCAACGCCTTTCCGCCTAATTCCAGCACTTTTTCCACGACCTGCCGCACCCCGTCGTCCACCGTTTCCACGGCTTTGATCGCCGCCTCCACGACCCCGGTATGCCCTACCATGTCGGGGTTCGCATAGTTGAGGATAATCAGATCGTATTGCGAGAGCGAGGACACCACCGTTTCCGTCACGCTTGCGCCGCTCATCTCCGGCTGGAGATCGTAGGTCGCCACCTTGAGCGACGGAATGATTTTTCGGTCCTCACCCGGAAAGGGCTGCTCGATGCCGCCGTTGAAGAAATACGTCACGTGCGGGTATTTCTCCGTTTCGGCGATGCGCAGCTGCTTCTTCCCTGCCGCTGCGACGACCTCGCCCAGGATGCCGTCGAGCGTCTGCGGAGGAAAAGCGTGTGGGCAACGGTAGCCTGCGTCGTACCGGGTCAGCGTCACGAAGTGGACCTGCGGCCAGACCTCCCGCTCGAAGCCGGCAAAGTCTTTGTCAAGAAACGCGTCGGAGAGCTGCCGCGCCCGGTCCGCCCGGAAGTTGAAGAAAAAGACCACGTCGCCGTCGCGGACGCGGGGTTCGTCGTCGTGCGACGGATCGAAGACCATCGGCGGCAGAAATTCGTCGGTGGTGCCTTCACTGTAGAGCGGCGGCAAGGCGTCACGCGGATCTTGGGCGCAGACCGTGCCCTTGCCGCAGACGATGGCGTCCCAGGCGAGTTTGGTCCGTTCCCACCGCTTGTCCCGATCCATCGCGTAATACCGGCCGATCAGCGTGGCAATTTTCGCGCCGCTGTCCGCCAGGCCCGCTTCGAGGTCTTCCAGATATTTGATGCCGCCGGTGGGCGAGGTGTCCCGCCCGTCCATGAACGCATGGACAAAGATATTTTTCACCCCCGCGTCGTGCGCCAGGTTGGCCAGGGCGATGGCATGATCGGTATGGCTATGGACGCCGCCGTCGCTGACCAACCCCAGCAAATGCAACTGGCGACCCGGCTCCGCCGCTTTGGCAAAGGCTTCCTGAATCACCGGGTTCGCGGCCAGCTTGTTCTCGGCGATGGCCTTGGAGATCCGCGTCAGGTCCTGGTAAACGATCCGGCCCGCGCCCAGGTTCAGGTGGCCGACCTCGGAATTGCCCATCTGGCCGTCCGGCAAGCCGACGTCCAGACCGCTGGCGCTCAGGCGGCCAGAAGGATATTTTTCCATCATTTCGTCGGTGAACGGGGTGCTGGCCAGGACGGTCGCGTCGCCGTCGCGCTCGGCGTGTTCCAGGGAATCGGGATTGATGCCCCAGCCGTCGCGGATGATAAGGATCACGGGAGATGCCATAGATTTGGAGATAGTCGGACCCTAAATTAGACGGAAATAACGCGGAATGATTTAATCTTTCTCCGCGCCCTCCCAACGGATGCCGCGCGCCCAGCGGATGCTTCTCCCTCTGTGAGCAGGCCGTTTGGCCGTGGATTTTTCTGTGCGGAACGCCCGGCTTCTGGCACAACGATCCCCGCCGCGCCAGCCCCTGTCTGTTCCGCGCCGTCCGGCTCATGAAACAACGCAACCTCCTGCTCGCCGTCTCGCTTCTCGCCCTGTTCGTCGCCTCCGGGGTCCTCTATTTCTACAGCCACGCCGGGCGGAAGCCTTTCGGGGTGATCTTGTTCGTCGGTGAGGGCCTGGTCACCGGCAAGCTGGCCGCCGCCCGGCTCTACGACGGCGGGGCAGACCGCCGTCTCACGATTGATTCGCTGCCCCACATCGCGCTGCTCAGCACCCACGCGGCCGATTTTGCCGTGCCCGATGCCGCCTCGGCGGCGAGCGCGCTTTCCTGCGGGGTGAAGGTCAACCACCGCGCCCTCGCCACCGATCCCGCGGGTCTTTCCCGGGAAACCCTCTTTGAAATCGCCCGGCGGCAGGGCCGCGCGACCGGACTGGTCACGAACGGGCGTTTGACCGACCCCACCCCCGCCGCCTTTTACGCGCACGCCACGGATTGCCGCGACCGCGACCCCCTGGCTGCCCAACTGGCCGACCGCGCCGGTCTGGACGTGATGCTGGGCGGAGGCGCGGCGGATTTCGTGCCTGCGGCGGCCCACGGCCAGCGGCGCGACGGGCGCGATCTGCCCCGCGAAATGGCCCGGCGGGGTTACGCACTGCTGGATGGTCAGGGCAACGGGCTACAGGTCAGCCAGCCTTGGATCGGCGCTAAATTGCTGGGCCTTTTCGGGCCGGACGCACTGAAGCCACAGGGTTCGTCCGGCGAGGCGCCCGGCTCGGGCAACCGTCCGCCCTCGCTTTCCGAAATGACGCGCGCCGCCATCGAAAACCTCCAGCGCCGCGCCGGCGGTTACCTCCTCGTCGTGGACGCCGGTCTCGTGGGCCGCGCTTCTCAGGCCAACGACGGCGAGCGGGTCTTGCAGGAACTCCTGGAACTCGACCGCGCCGTGGCGGTGGCGCTCCAATATGCCGGGACGAAGACGTTGGTCGTCGTCGCGGGCGGAGAATCCACCGGCGGCATGACGCTCAACGGCTACCCGATGCGCCAGGACCACGGCGTGTCCCTGTTGGGGATGAACGCCGAGGGATTGCCGTCGATGACCTGGGCGACCGGCCCGGCGGGGCCGCAGGGAGGCCCCGGCGCGTCGTCCACCCCCCGACCCCTTGCGCCCGCCGCATGGTACGCGCCGTCGGCGGCAAACGTGATCGACAACGCGCTGGGTGCCGGGTTCGGCCCCGGCTCCGAGCGTTTGCGCGGTTTTCAAGACAACACGTTCGTGTTTACCCTGCTCAACGCACAGTTGTAGGGCGGCCACGGGACACGGAATCTGCTTGCGTCAGCAACGGCGGCAGCCTTAGCCTGTGCGCCGTGCCACCGGATGCCGATTCACCCAGCGCCCGGTCCCGTGGGTTGCCTTTGCTGCTCGGGATGCTGGCCATCGTCTTGCTAGGAGCGAATTGCGGTCTCGGCTGGTGGGTCTGGCGGACGCAGCGCGCGCAGGAAACCCGGCTTGCCCGGCTCGAAAGCAAACCCGGCTCCGAAGCGGTTTCGCAGACCTTGGATCACGGCAAGGCCACCCTCGGCAGCCACCCACGCCGGGCCGGGGTGGACGAACGCGTCGCCCTGCTGCTCTCGCTGGCGGGAAACCCCGAACGCTCCCGGCGCGTGCTGGAAACCGTTTCACCGGAGGAAAACGCGGCCATCGCCCAGGCGCTCCTCGCCCGCCCGCCCGCCAACGACCGCAACGCCGCGCTGGTCGCCGTCATCGAGGCCATCGGCAGGAACGACCCCGAACGGGCCGCGTCGTTTCTCGATCCGCTACAGGAGCCGGTGCTGGGTGCCCGGCTGGCAGCCAACATCGCGGAAACCTGGTCGGGCAGCCATCCTGACGCTGCCGCGCGCTGGCTCGTGACCGACGGCGCGCGTTTTCTCGATCCGGCCGCCGCCGCCAGCCCGCTGCTCCGCGCACTGGCGCATTGGGCGGCCTTCGATCCCGCCG
>CAXUHC010000203.1:0-8112 GCA_964250705.1 uncultured Chthoniobacterales bacterium
CGAACTTCAACACACAACTTTAATTTCGCGTTCTGCGAAACGGACCCCTTGGGAAGCCTGAGAACTTTGCCACTTGGGAGGACCGCTGACAGAGACACGCGTCCGGACGGGCGCGGTTGTCTTGTCGCGCCCTCCCATAGGTACTCTCAGGCACCTCCAAGGGGAAGCACGGATGGCCGCGCCTCTTCTGTTTCCACGACGCTTCTGGGCATTTATGGAATCAGCACCGTCTCACTCTTCACCCGTTCGCGCGTCCTTTTTACCCGCGTTGCCGCACCCGAGCGCACCGCAACTCAATCCGCCCCCTCTCCGCGCCTGGAACGATACCTGGTGGAAACGACTCCTGAACGTCCTGACGCACCTGCTCTGGTTCCTTGGGCTGGGCGGGGCGGCGGTCATCTGTCACGTCGTACCCGTGGCGCAGATTCCTATGTTCTGGCAAGCGGCCATATGCACCGTGGGAGCAACCGCGCTGGCGTTTGGTTTTCAGGCCACGGCACTGTACGTAATTGCGGGAAGCAGCCCGGGAGCGGATCGGGGAGTTTGGATTGGGCGCGTCGCATTGCTGGCGGCGGTGACCTTGGCAATCAGCGGATGGACTTATTTCGCCTCGCTACCCGCCCCGGTGGAAGTAGATGAATTTGCGGAGTTTGGCGGGCATGCGCTACCCGATTCCCAACAGCCCAAACTGCCACCCGCGCCCCGGCGTTGGTGGTAGGCATTGTCAGACGCCTTAGAGCGCGTTACGGTGACGATCTATGGAAAAAAATCAGCCCGCCGCCCCGACCGAGCCAAGCCATACGGAGAGGTTCAACGCGTTGCTAGGGAAAATTTTGTCCGTGCCCAAAGCGGAGATTGACCGGAGGAAAGCGGAGTGGAATAAGCAACGGGCCGAGGTGCGGGCGGCTAAGAAGGCGGCGAAATAGGCCGCGTCATACCATGAAAAACGGCCACAACCCGTCCGATGACGGAAAGCTGGAAAAGCGGTTAGACGACATGCAGAGAATGTTGTTCGCCATAGCTAAAGAACTGCATTTGACGAAGACCGGCGTGATGGTTCTTTACGGGTCCGTGATTGACATGTCCTCAATGGCTGGCCCTGCGAAGAAGGAGCGGATGGCGCGCGCGATGAAGGTAGTCCACGAGTCTCACGAGAAAGAGTGGAATAAGCTCGTAAAACGTAGGCCCAAGGGGAAGTGAGTTTTTTGTCCATATGGATCAAGATGCGGGACAAGGGGAACCTCCAAAGCCGAAATCTTTGATGAAGGCGCGCTCCCAAGCCGCAAAGAATTTCTTAGGGCAAACCGCTTGCTCCAACTCTCCAGAAAAGAATTTTTGGAGAAGTTCTTGCCCGATATCGCGCGATTCGCCAGAGCCACTGGGCAGCCCATCATGCCGCTTTTGAGCGTCCCAACCCATGAAGAATGCCACTTCCAGCGCATCTTCTGTTGATTGGCCTGTGAGATTTTGGCGGATTCCCGGCTTGTTGATCCAAGTTTGGAAGGAATCAGTGATGGGGGTGGGGCGGATAGAGCCGTGCGGAGCGTGGTTGGTCATAATTTGAAGGTTGCTCTCGGTTTTCGGCGGTGTCACGCTCGCGGGATGAATGACCAGGAAAGAGAAGCCAAACTGATAGAGATTATCCTGAGCCTACAGGCACAAATCGGCGGCCTTGAAGCCATTGTGCAGGGATTGGTGATGAAATTTCAAGGAAAGGCGTTTGATGAAAAGACGTATCACAAACAACTCATGGTTGCGCGGGAGGCTTACCGTCAGCACGCCGCATTTCGTCTGGAAGACGTTGATCCAACGGCTGCTTCAAGATTCTTTCCCGCTCCCCCGGGCTTAATCCCTCCAGAAGAGATCGAACCCCACGAATAAAGGTTTTGGGAATCGGAGTGAAATCCAAGGCGTGCGGAGCGTGGTATATAATTGCCGAAGGACCTTCCGACCGCCGGTAGGCAAGTGGCGGTCCTAAAGGTTCCACGCTCAGGATAACAGCAAAACGCTGCCCATTATCTTTCTCCGCCCATGCCATCCAACATCGAAATCAAAGCCCGCGTGTCCGACCCGGCGCGCAAACGCGAACTCGCCGCAAGCCTGGCCGACATCCCGCCGACGGTCCTGCAACAGACCGACACGTTTTTCCCCGGCGCGCGTGGCCGCCTCAAGCTGCGCCAGCTTTCCCCCACGCACGGCGAACTCATTTCCTACCATCGCGCCGACGTGGCCGGCACCAAGCAGTCCCGCTACCTGATTTCCCGCACGGATGACCCGGCAGCCCTGCGCGAGGTGCTCGCCGATGCCTACGGTACGGGCACGGTCGTCACCAAAACCCGCCTGCTCTATCTCGTCGGGCAAACCCGCATCCATCTGGACGAGGTCACCGGGCTTGGTTCCTTTCTGGAACTAGAAGTGGTCCTCGCCAACGGCCAATCTCCAGACGAGGGCCACCGCATCGCCCGCGAGATCATGGCCGCGCTGGAGGTCGGTGAGGAAGACTTGCTTACCGGCGCCTACGCTGACATGCTGATAGCTAGTGGCAACCCTCGATAGGATTATGCGAACAAATTACGTCCTCATCGATTATGAGAACGTACAGCCGGAGAAGTTATCCACGCTCGATCAGGAGATGTTCAAGATCTTGGTTTTCGTGGGAGCTAATCAGTCCAAATTGTCATTTGAAACTGCGGCTGCTGTGCAAATCTTAGGGGGTAAAGCCAGCTACATCAAAATTTCCGGTACCGGTCACAACGCGCTTGATTTCCACATTGCTTATTACATCGGGCAATTAGCGACGCTAGAACCTGAAGCTTTTTTTCACATCATCTCCAAAGATGAAGGATTTGACCCGTTGATTCAACACCTCAAAACCAGAGGCACCCTCGTGATGCGCTCCAGCACTATTTTGGACATTCCCCTGCTAAAGGCGACGAGTTCAAAATCTGTCGACGAGAGAGTTGACTTGATTGTCACTAAGTTGCAACAGCTCAAGTTGTCAAAGCCGCGAGCTGTCAAAACATTGAGCAGCACAATCAACGCGGTGTTTCAAAAACAGCTCAGCGAGGAAGAGATTTCCGCGCTATTGAAAGTTTTGGAGGCGAAAGGAGTCATCAGCGTCGAAGGCACTAAAGTCTCCTACCCTACTTCCGCCGTGAGCGGCTCCCCGAGCTAATGGACCTTTACTCCCCGCCGCCGCGCACCGGGTTATTACTCATGCTCTCTTGCAGGCTGGCGAGCATATACTCGCGGTTCATCTGCGCGATGAAGCTCGCACTGATTTCCTTCGGGCAAACCGCCGAACAGTTGTAAACGTTCGAGCAGTTGCCGAAACCTTCGTGGTCCATCTGGCGCACCATCGCCAGCGAGCGTTGGCCGCGCTCGGCCTGACCTTGCGGCAAGAGCGAAAGCTGCGACATCTTGGCACCCGCGAACAACATCGCGCTGGCGTTCGGACACGCCGCCACGCACGCCCCGCAGCCGATGCACGCGGCGGCGTCCATCGCCAGATCGGCGTTGAACTTCGGCACCGGCAGCGCGTTGGCGTCCGGCGCGCTGCCCGTGCGCACGCTCACGTAGCCGCCCGCCTGGATGATGCGGTCCAGCGCCGAGCGGTCCACGATCAGATCGCGCACGATGGGAAACGCCTGCGCGCGGAACGGCTCCACGTAGATCGTCTCGCCGTCCTTGAATTTACGCATGTGCAACTGGCAGGTGGCGATGCCTTCCTTGAAGTTGCCGTGCGGCACGCCGTTGATCGTCAGCGAGCACGTCCCGCAGATGCCTTCGCGGCAGTCCGAGTCGTGCGCGATGGGTTCCTCGCCGCGCGCGGTCACGTCCTCGTTGACGAGGTCGAGCATCTCCAGAAACGACGCGCTGGCGGGGATGTTCGTCGCCTCGTAATCCTTGATTTCGCCGGGGCTTTTCGCGTCGCGTTGACGCCAGATTTTCAGGTGGAAGTTCATCGTGGATGGGAAGCGGTCAGAACAGGGGTGGCGGAGGACTCAACGCAGAGGACGCGGAGAGCGGAACGAGAGACGCAGAGAAGAAAAGATTTTTATTTTTCTCCACTTCTTCTCCGCGTGTCTCCTGTCTTTTCTCTGCGTCCTCTGCGTTGAAATTCCGGCTCATCATTTATAAGAGCGTTGGGCGAGGTGGACTTTCTCGAAATTGAGAGCCTCCTTGTGCAAGTCGGGCGGCTGGTTTTCGCCCTTGTATTCCCACGCGCTGACGTAGGCAAAATTCGCGTCGTCCCGGAGCGCCTCGCCTTCGTCGGTCTGGCTTTCCTCGCGGAAATGCCCGCCGCAGGACTCGGTGCGCTGCAACGCGTCGCGGCACATCAACTCACCGAACTCTAGAAAATCCGCCACGCGCCCGGCCAGTTCGAGCGATTGGTTGAGGCTGTCGCCGCCGCCCGGCACGTTGGCGTTCCGCCAAAACTCCTCCCGCAGCTTCGGGATCTTCTCCAGCGCTTCCTTTAGACCGGCGTCGTTGCGCGCCATGCCGCACTTGTCCCACATCAGCAGGCCCAGTTCGCGGTGAAAGCTTGTCACCGACCGCTTGCCCTTGATCGACAGCATCCGGTCGAGCTTGTCCCTGGTGGCCGCCTCCGCCCGCACGAACGCCCGGTGGGTCGTGTCGTACTTCTGGCCCTTGAGCGTTGCTAGGTACGTCGGGATCGTGTACGGCAGCACGAAGTAGCCGTCCGCCAGTCCCTGCATCAGCGCGCTCGCGCCGAGCCGGTTCGCCCCGTGGTCGGAGAAATTCGCCTCGCCCAGGACGTGCAGCCCCGGCAGGTTGCTCATCAGGCAATAATCCACCCACAGGCCGCCCATCGTGTAATGCACCGCCGGAAAAATCCGCATCGGACGGGTGTACGCGTCCTCGCCGGTGATCGTGCGGTAAATGTCGAAAAGGTTGCCGTAACGCTCGCGGATCGTGCTCACCCCGAGCCGCTTGATGCTGTCCGCAAAATCGAGGTAGACGCCCAGCCCGCTCTCGCCGACGCCGCGCCTGTCGTCGCATACTTCCTTCGCCGCCCGGGACGAGATGTCGCGCGGCGCGAGGTTGCCGTAAGACGGATACTTGCGTTCCAAATAATAGTCGCGCTCGGACTCCGGAATGTCTTTCGGGGCCCGCTTGTCGTCCTGCTTTTTCGACACCCAGACGCGGCCGTCGTTGCGCAGGCTCTCGCTCATCAGCGTAAGCTTGGACTGAAAAGCTCCCTCGACCGGGATGCACGTCGGATGAATCTGCGTGTAGCACGGGTTGGCAAAATACGCGCCCCGCTTGTGCGCGCGGTACGTCGCCGTGACGTTGCAGCCTTTGGCGTTGGTCGAGAGGTAGTACGCGTTGCCGTAACCCCCCGTGGCGAGCACCACCGTGTCGCCCGCGTGGCTGCTGACCTCGCCCGTGACGAGGTTGCGCACGACGATGCCCTTGGCATGGCCGTCGATGACCACGAGGTCGAGCATCTCCGTCTTGGGATACATCTTGACGGTGCCCAGCGCGATCTGCCGCTCCAACGCTTGGTACGCGCCGAGCAGAAGCTGCTGCCCCGTCTGGCCGCGCGCGTAGAACGTCCGCGAAACCTGCGCGCCGCCGAACGAACGGTTTGCCAGGAGTCCGCCGTATTCCCGCGCGAACGGAACCCCCTGCGCGACGCATTGGTCGATGATCTGGGTCGAGACCTGCGCGAGCCGGTAAACGTTCGCCTCGCGCGAGCGGAAATCGCCGCCCTTGATCGTGTCGTAGAAGAGCCGTTCGACGCTGTCGCCGTCGTTCTGGTAGTTCTTGGCGGCGTTGATGCCGCCCTGCGCCGCGATGGAATGCGCGCGGCGGGGGCTGTCGTGAAAACAGAAGCACTTCACGTTGTAACCCTGCTCGCCGAGCGTCGCGGCGGCGGACGCCCCGGCCAACCCCGTGCCGACGATGATGACATCGTACTTCCGGCGGTTGTTTGGTGCGATGAGCTTGCCGTCCATCTTGAACCGTTCCCACTTCGCTTCCAACGGGCCGTCCGGCACCTTGCCGTCGAGAATGATGCGAGGCGCCTCCGCCCCGTTGCCGTTGGACGACGGTTTCGGCGCGGTCGTGGGAGCCGGGGCCGGCGCGGGCTCCGGGGTCGGCACGGCGGCGGCAGTCGGCACGGGAGCAGGCACGGGGTCTGGCTGCGGTTCGGTGGCAGCGGGCGGAACGGGTAGCTCCGGCGCAGCCTCGGCAGAAGGCGGGGCGGCGTGCGGCTGCGGGGCAGCCTCGTTCTCCGGCGTGTCTACCTCTCTGGCGGCAACGGGAACCGCCGCCGGTTTACCCTGTTTGGATTTTTTGGCCATCGCTCGGTCGGGAAGGAGGTTAGAGATGGATGTAGTGAAACAACACGGCCAGCGGGATCAGGCTGTTGCCCGCGAAAAGCGCAAAGCCGAGCACGTAGCTGCCTTTGTCGAGGATCGGGGCCATCAGTCTATTACGAACGCCGAAGGTCTGAAAGACGCTCGAAAACCCGTGAGAAATGTGCAAACACAGCACCGCCATCGAAACGATGTAGAAGATCGAGATGGGCAGGGAGCTGAATCCGGTGATCACCATGCGGTAAACGTCGGGGCGGCCAAGGGCGTCGTAAAATCCCTGGTACTCGGGTTTGGGCAGCTTCCAGGTGAAGTGCGCCAGGTGATAGACGAGAAAGGTCAGCAGCAACAGGCCGCTGAGCAGCATGGTCAGCACCGGGATCGAGGCGACGATGCGCCGGGGCTGGGCGTACCGCTGGGGCCGCGCCGCGCGGTTTTCGGTCGCCAGCTTGTACGTGTAATAGACGTGCGCCACGAAGAACACGAGCAGACCGATCCGTGCCAGCCAGAGCAGCGGGCCGAGGTTGTGCAGGTGTTCGGCGTAGGAATTAAGGCGTTCCTGGCCCTCCCCGCCGGGCCAGAGGATTTGCAGGTTGCCGAGCATGTGGACGATGACGAAACCCACGAGCGAGAGGCCCGTGACGGCGACGATCCATTTGCGCCCGATGGAGGAGTTAGCTAAGGCGGCGAGGGTGTTCATTCTCTGGAGCCGGCACGGCGGCGCGGAGAACCTTTCGCGGGGAACAGATGCGAGGGGAAAATCGCCGACCTGAGCAGCAATGCGGATTATTAGTGAAATTAATTTAGAGAGCGAAGAGCCAAAATTCAAGGAACAAATCGATGGTGGCACAGTTTGCTTTCCGGCTGTGGCCACGGCGCTCCGTCGCCGTGGCCACAGCCGGAAATTGCGTCGCCCCGCGTTTCTACACCGGGGCTCGGGAACGCGGGAGCGGTTGCGTGATCCGCCGATGTTTTTGTTTTCTCTTGTCCGACACCCCGACGCCCGGCATGTTCGCCAGCGATGAGGCTTCCGCCCGCGCTCACCGCGCCCACCGCCGCCCTGACGCCCCGGCAGCGGCGCGTTTTCTTCTGGCTGACCACGGCGGCCCTCGTGCTGATCCTCCTCTGGGCGGCGCAGGCCCGCGCCCGCTGGCCCCGCTGGCCCGTCGCCGACCCGGACACCTGGGGCTACCTGCACCCCGCGATCTCCAAACTGCAAGGCGGCGCGTTCGAGCACACCAACGGACGCAACTTCGTCTACCCCGGCCTCCTCTACCTGATCCTGCGCGCCACGGCGGATTTCGGCGCGATCACGTTCGTGCAGCACGCCCTCGGCCTCGCCGGCGGCGTGCTGCTCTGGACCGCCTGGCGGCAATGGCGCGGGTGGTTTACGGCCTCCTCCCGGCTGCCCGCCTGGGCCGACGCCGCGCTCGGCCTGTCGCTCGTGGCGTTCTACGTGCGCTCGGCCAGCGTCATCCATTTCGAGATGCAAATCCGCCCGGAAGGCGTGTTCGCGTTTTTCTCCGTCGCGCAGATCTGCCTGTTGCTGGGGTTCGCGCGGGCGTGGTGGGGTGAGGTGCGCCGACCCGACCGGGCCGCCGTCCTCGCCGGGGCAAATCTGCTCGCCGCCGCCCTTCTCTACCAACTCAAGCCCAGCTACGGGCTGGCGGTCGGGGTGGCCGCGCTGCCGGTCGCGTGGGCCGTGGTCTGGCCGTGGCATCAGGATGGGCGGGCCCGGTGGCGGCTCGTGGGCGCAGCCGTGGTGGCG
>CAXUHC010000204.1:0-8110 GCA_964250705.1 uncultured Chthoniobacterales bacterium
TTCGCCCCGATGTGCTCCCGATGTTTCTCGACCGTTTTGATGCTGATGCCGAGTTCCGTCGCCGTTTCTTTGTTGGGCTTGCCCTCGGCGATCAGTTGGAGCACTTCCATCTCGCGCGCCGTGAGTGGAACCACTTTCTTCCGGGGCGGCCCCCGGCGGTCGGAAGGCGGCGGATTGAGGCGGTCGGCCCGCTTGGAGATGGAGGGGCTGAAAAACGTGTTTCCCTTTTCCACCTCCCGAATCGCGAGGCATACCTCGTGGGCCGAGGTTTGCTTGAGCAGAAAACCGACCGCCCCCGACTCGGCGGCGTTTTTGAGGTAGGCGTCCTCGCTGTGGGCGGAGAGAATGAGCACCCTGGTGTCAGGCAGAGCTTTGAGCACCTGCCGGGTGGCCTCCAGGCCGTTGAGCCTCGGCATGGCGATGTCCATCAGCACCACGGCGGGACGCAGCTTTTTGGTCAGCTCGACCGCTTGGCGTCCATCTTTTGCCTCACCGACCACCTCCAGGCCGGGATCAAGTTCGAGCAGCTTGCGAAAGCCTTCACGCACGATCATGTGATCTTCCGCCAAGAGAACTGTGATCCGTTTCATCAGAAGTTAGGGTTTGGTCGTGTTGGCGACGCCAACGGGTTTTGCGGCTCTTGTCGGACGCACTTTGCCGAACGGGATTTGGGCGGTGATGGTCGTGCCTTTGCCCGGCGCGGATTCGACCTCGAAACGTCCGCCAACCATCTCCAAACGCTCCCTCATCCCGAGCAGCCCCAGGCGTTTGCTTCCCCGTGCCAACAAAACACGTTGCACTTGAAACGATTTGCCGTCGTCCCCGATGGTCATGCAAATACCGTCCGGCAGTTTTTTAATGCTCACGTCTACCCGGCTGGCATGGGCATGGCGCGCCACGTTGGTGAGCGCCTCCTGGGCAACGCGAAACAGCACCGTGCGCCGCGCCATGTTTGTCTGTTCCACCGCCGCGAAAGCGGTCAGGCGGGTGTGGACGCCAGTCCGCTCGGTGAAGTGTTTCATGAACGAATGCAAAGCGGGGATCAGCCCCAGATCATCCAGCACCGCCGGACGCAATTCCCGGGCGAAGCGATGCACGATGTTCACGGAATCTTCGATCAACCGTTGGGTGCGCGCGATGTTTTGATCGAGGTCCCTGGTGTCGAGCGAAGCGGCTTGTTTGAGGGCCGCCAGGCGAATGTTGATGCCGGTCAACGTCTGGGCCACGATGTCGTGCAACTCCCGGCTGATTTCCTTGCGCTCCTCTTCCTGCGCGGAGAGAACCTGGCGGGATAATCGCCGCAACTGCTCTTGGAGCCGTTCCGACCCTTTTAGCACCTCTTTGTAGTGGCGCTCCTTTTTTCGCAAAGCTTCCTCGACCGCTCGGCACTCGATGATCTCTAGACCCATCTCCAGATTGCAACCAGCCAGTTCTACGGTCCGCTGACTCAGCATGACGAGTTCTCGCAGGTGAACGGTAGTCTGTTTCGCGTTGTGGTGCGTTTTCTCAATGGGAGTGATCGCCACCGCGAAGAAAACGCCCGCCTGCTTGATGAAAGCCGCCCGTTGCCGCGCAGCGCAGCTCGGCAACAATTCGGTGATCAGTGCTTGTTCATGAATCTTCGCCAGATCCAGCGTTTGCAGCCCGGCGGCGAGAGCTTGCCTGCCCAGTTCTCGCGCCGACTCCATTTTTGCGTGCTTGCCCTGCTTTAAGTGAGTCCGCAACGCTGCCAGATAGCGTTGTGACCAGAGAAGGAGCTTGCGGTTCATGCGTTCCTAATTTTTGGGCGACCCGTCGCACGGACCCCGCTGACTTTACCACCAGCCGCTGAGTGTTGGCGATTTCGTTCTTGATGCGTTTGGTGTTGCCTCGCGCTTGCTGCTTGAGCGAGAGGAGCCGGACGTTGATTCCTATCAGCGTCTGCGCGATCTCGTCCTGGAGTTCACGGCTGATTTTTTTGCGTTCGTTCTCCTGTCCCGCCAGCAGCCGGTGCGTCAACTGCCGCAATCGTTTTTGCAATTGGAGCGATTCTTCCAGACAGATGTTGTGTAGTTTCCTACGCTTTTCGTAGGCATCCTCCATGACCTTGCGCTGAGCTACGCCCTGTTGCAATCGACGACTGGCGTCAGCAAGTTCCGCGGTGCGGTGGCCGAGCGTCTCGGTGAGCTTGTTCATATGAACTTTGGCCTGCGCCGCCGTGCGATGGGTTTCCTCGATGGGGACGCTTGCTTCCTTGAAAAATATCCCGGCACGGTTGGTCATGATCGCTGGCGTTTTGGGCAAGCCATTCTTCTGGAGGAGACCTGTGAGGGCTTGCTCGTGAATCTTAGCCAGGTCCAAGGTCTCCAACCCGGTTGCCACACTTTGGCGTCCCAACTTCAGCGCCGGCTCCAGGCTCGCGTGCGTGCCTCCCATCAGGTGTTTTCTTAGCGCCGCCGTATATCGGCGTGCCAGCCGGAGGGGTTCGTCTTTCATGGTGTCTTGACCGGGTGCGATGAAATTTGTGAGCGCGTTTGGTCTTCCACGGGAAACTACGATGCACCCCAACATGCTCTGATTTCGTGCGCTTGTATGTGGGGTGAAACCCTACCATCCCAACAGGGCGAGGATCAGGCGCGATCACCCAATAAACCACCGCGCCGCGTGCTCAAGCAGAGCCGATCGGGACTCCGACGATGAAGACGGGAACGCCGCCCACGATGACGTGGATAAGGCAGAGCCAATCCGTGATCACCGGCGCTTGTTGGCGGTAACGGCCATCCGTCATCTCGCGCAAGCAAAAAGCCGCCACATCGGCGCAGCTGATGAAGCCAGCTTGGACGCCGGTCAGGTCGATCAGGACGCGCACGGCCTCAAGTCCTTTGGCTGGACCGTCAGTCAAGGCAGCGGGTCGCACCAGCGTCCAGTCCAGTCCGCTGCCGAGCACGACGGCTTCCTGCCGGGTCTTGGTCGCCGATGCATCGAACGAACTGCCATCCAAAACAACTGTCGCTTAATCGTTACTACTACCCGAAAACTTGGTAATTACTCGCGGATCCCGTGATAACTCAGGGTTGATCGCCATGTCGCCGGCAGAGTCTTCTCTTCTCAACTCGTCGTGTTTATTGATTCGGATCCCCGGTGGCGGCTGGGACAGGGCGTACTTTTACCAAGCCAAGCAGCAGGCCAGCCAACTCAGGTCGACTGGCTTTCCAAGGCGGTAGGTGAACCGGTGATCGTGCGGGCGGTGCTTGCTCTGCCCGCTTGGTGTGTAGGTCGGAGCGGCCGCGTAGAAGTCCGGGTGCTCGACGCTCGGGAGTTAAAAGGGCTAGTGACCGGGAAAACCCGTCGGCTTCGGCCACGGCTCAAAAAAGGACAGGATGACTGTGATCGATCATGGCTGTAGAAAGGCCCGCGCCCGCTCCAGATCAGCACGTAAAACTTCGTCCTTCGGGGAAGCAACACATAACCGTTCCGCGCACTGTTCCCAGCGGCGTGCACTTGCTTGCGCTTCGGAAAAATCACCGTGCTCCCGGCAAAGTTCCGTACGCAGGCGCAAGATCGACCCGAGATAGCCAACCACAGGAAGGCTGGCAGGGTCGGCGGCGGCCATGGAATCGTAAATTTCCACCACCCGGTTGGCACTGAGGATTGCTCCTGACAAATCGCCAATGGCGCGTTGAGGATAAGTGATGCTGTAGAAGGCAAAGGCCAAGTCTAGGCGTGCCCAATGATTATCGGGATCGGCGGCGGCAAGTTCCAAGAAGAGGTTGATGGCGCGCCGACAGTCGGCCAAGGCTCCCGCTGGATCACCGAAGCGAGTTTGCAGTGCCGCTTTCGCGGTCAGGCCATCTGCCAAATCGCGTTTTAGCTGGCCGTTCGCGGGATGCGCCGCGAGACTCGCCTCGCGCAATTGGATGGAGTGGTGGTGGTGCTCCAAGCCACGTTCAAAAATGGCATGGTCATTGTGCTCAATCTGTCCAAGGACGTAGTAAACGCCGCCGAGCCGGTAATGAACCTTGGCCAGACCCCGCGCATCCGCCAAACTGCTCGGAAACTCCGCATGGAGAGATTCGCACAGCGAGAGAGCACGCCGGTACAATCGTTCTGCCGCCAGCGCATCGTCATGACGGTAGCGTACTTCCACATCGCGAGAAAATACCGCGTCTCCGAGCGACAACAAACTCGTAGCGACCGCACGACGGGCGGCGGGTTCCTGCGGCATTCGAGCCAGCCACGCTTCGCGCACCTGCAAAGCGCGGCGGATCAAGCGGAGAGCATCTCCCCTCGTGGGATCGGAACCGGCCAGCAATTCTCCCAGCGCGTTCCAGGCATCCGCCCGCACGACCTCCGAGATCCCGTCTCCTGGCAAAGACTCCGCGATGGCGACCGCACGGCGGTAGGATGACAGGGCACCCGATAGATTGCCCAAGTTTGAGTAATTAGGTCGACCCTGCACATCGCCCACCTGGATATAAGCCTGCGCCAGTTCGCGGCGCAACGCAACGTCGCCGCTTGCCTCGCGCTCCAACCGTTCCAAATACGCGAGTGCTTGCGTGACCAGCAGATGACGCGCGGGCGTCGAGCCCGGCAGATCGCGGATGGAGTCGTGGAAGTCAAAGAGAAAGCTGTGTGCCAACGCCCGCACGTCGTCGAAACGACGCTCAGCTTGCCGGGCCTCCCGGATCGAAATTACAACCGCCGCCGTCAACGCCAAGAAGACAAACTTCGCCGTGCGGTAGCGCCAGGTGTCCGGCCGGGCGCGCACCGGACGGCTTTCCAGGTGCCGCCGCAAATCATCCGCGAACGCGCTGACCGTTTGATAGCGCCGCGCCGCGTCCTTCCGCAGGGCTAATGCCACGATGTTGTCCAAATCGCCACGCAGCAGGGATCGGATTTTGGCGTCCGCTGCCAAGCTCAACCGCGTCGGCTCTTGTTCGGTAATCACCCTCAACAGTTCGGCGGCTGGCGGATGCGGCGAGTTGAAGATGTGCGATGGCCGGTTTGCCAACAGTTCGTAGAGGATTGACCCGAGAGAATAAACGTCGCTGACCGTGGTCAACGCCGTGCCCCGCACCTGCTCCGGACTGGCGTAAGCGGGCGTTAGCCGCCGGCTCTCTTCCAGGGTGACTTCCAAGGCGGAACGATCCCCTTCCACCGGTCCGAGCAAGCGGGCCAACCCAAAGTCAAGCAGCTTGGGCTCACCGGTCGCGGTGACGAGGATATTGCCGGGCTTAAGGTCACGATGGACCACCAGGTTTTGATGAGCGAACTGCACCGCTTCACAGACTTTTCCAAAGAGCTCCAACCGCGCCGCCACGGATAGTCCGTGCTGCCGGGCGAAGGCTGTGAGCGGCACCCCGGGAACGTACTCCATCACAAAGAAGGGTAGTCCGTCCTCGGTTTCGCCGCCGTCGAGCAACCGCGCAATGTTCGGGTGTTCCAACCGCGCGAGGATGCGCCGCTCGGCGTGAAAACGGCGCAACACTTCCTCCGTGTCGGTGCCGCGCTTGAGCAACTTCACGGCGACCTGTTGCTCGAAGCGCCCATCGGCGCGTCGCGCCAGATAGACAGTCCCCATGCCGCCCCGACCCACTTCACGGACCAGTTCGTAGGCTCCCAGCCGCCGTCCGGGCTTCGCGGTTTCGGGCTGGGAACGAAGGACCGCGCCCGCGCCGTCGGCGATCTTTTCGAGGACGTTGGTTTCCCGGTCGAGGAAGGATTCAACCTCACGCCGGAGCGCCGCGTCGCCTTGGCAGCACTGCTCGACAAAGAGCGCACGTTCGGCGCGGTCCTCGCGCTCCAGCGCATCGGCCAGGATGCTCTTGATTCGCTGCCAGCGTGCCGGGGTGATGCGCTCGGCGGCTTTACCCGGCATGGCAGTCGAGTTCCCGCTTGAGCCAGAGTTTCGCAGTCGCCCATTCCCGTTTGACCGTGGCACAGGAAACCTGGAGAACTTCGCTGATCTCCTCGGTCGTCAGGCCGCCGAAAAAGCGCAGCTCGACAATTTTGCCTTGCCTTGGGTCAATTTCCTCCAACGCACGCAACGCTTCGTCCACACCGTCCACTGATACGGTGCAATCGTCGAAAAGCTCCAGCGCCACGTCGAGGGTGAGCCGGGAGGCGCCGCCGCCGCGTTTATCCCGGCTACGCGATTTGGCCGAGTCGATCAGCACCCGGCGCATGACCCGGGCGGCAATGCCTAGAAAATGGGCGCGGTCCTGCCAATCGACTGGCTTGTCTCCCGCGAGCCGCAGGTAGACTTCGTGGACCAAGGCGGTGGGCTGCAGGGTGTGATCCGGGCGCTCGCGCCGCAGGTAACCGGCGGCCAGGGTGCGCAGTTCGTCGTAAACCTGCGGCAACATCGTCTCCAGAGAACACGGTGACCCCGCGCCACCCGCCGCCTGCGTGACCGGCAGCAGGTCCCGCACTAAATCAGCGAGGCTGTGCCGGTATGCACCGGGAGACGTCGGGATCGATGGCGGAGGTCTTTCGGACATCGGCGGAGAAATCCTTGTCGTCTACTCATTCTACACCGGAGAGTCTCATCGGAAACGGAACGCCTCGGCAGCAGGTCGATTACGGCAGCGCTTTGTGGATTTAGTGGCTGGACAAGTCTTTACGAATGCAATTTTCGTACCAGCCTTTCCGCAGGAAAATATTTACTGGATTCGATTTGCCCACACAAGCGCAAACAGTCTTGTGCGATCCCCGCAGGCGACGCCCGCGCATTGACCGACTCGACGCCATCCGCGCCCGAGCAGGGCTGGCGGTAAGTTTGGCTTGTCCCAAGCCCTTGCCAGGTACATTCTGACGTCCTCCAAAAATCATCTGATTCTCGCCCATGAGCATTTCGCAGCGTTCCTTCCAAACGTACCGCTTCTTACCTCTCTTCCGCCTGGGTCTCGTGATTTTCGCGGCCGTTCCGTGCGTCCGCGCCCAGACCTGGCTCGGCACGAGCAGCACCCTCTGGAGTGCCAATGCGAACTGGGTCGGAGGCGCGGTGCCGGCCAACAATGGGAGTGCCAATGTCGTCTTCAGCCAGTCGAACTCCAGCGCGCCCGTGCTTCTCGACACCCCCTGGAACGTCGCCAGCGTGCTCTTCAACACGACGCCCGGCATGACTGCCCCTACTCTCGCGGGCACCCTGCCGACGCTCGGCTACAATAGTCCAGGCACCACTTCACTGACCATCCAGGGTGGCGGAATCACCAACGCCAGCACTTCGTTGGTCACCATCGTTCCTCCCTTGGTCGCCGCCCAACCGCAGACGTGGAACACCGGCAGCGGCGGCTTGCTGGTCTACAACCTCGTCACTGGTGCAGGCAGCATCACCAAGACCGGCGTGGGCACGCTGACGCTCGTCAACCCGCAAAACTCGTCCACCGGCGGTTTCGGGGCGAGTGCTGGAACCATCATCGCGGCCACCGGCGGCAGCCTCGGCGCGGACGGGAGCGTGGTCACCCTCGGCGGCGGAGGGACGCTGAGCTTCGGCTACGGATCGGTGTCGGCGACCACCAACGCCTTCAACCATCCCCTGACGCTCAACCCGGGAGGCGGCACGATCACCACGACCAATGGCGCCGCCACCACTTTGAGCGGGACCATCAGCGGACCAGGAAGTCTGACGTTCGCCACCGGGTACAAATTCTCCAGCACCACCGCGAGCGGTTACGCGCTGACCGGAGATAATACCTACGCCGGCGGCACCGTGGTTGGCGGAGGGGTCACGGTGACGATTTCCGGTACGGGCCAGACGCTCGGTGTCGGCAACGTCACCCTCCAGAGCGGTGCGGCGCTCGTCCTCGGTTCGGCGGCCAACGTGGCCGCTGGCCGCACGGTTACCCTCCAGACCAACACCGCCGACCAGTACTCGAGTGCCGTGATTCTCAACGATGCGTCCATCAACCTCGCGACCCTGATCGATCCTGCCAGCAGCGGCGGCGTGGTCGCCCTGGGGAACATCACGTACACGACGCCGCTCGATTTCGCCCGCCTCGGCAACGGCCAACTCTGGTTCGGCGCGGGCGGTACCGGCACCTACGCAGCGACCACTCTCGGAGCGGACGCCGACGGGGTCTACCGGTTCGGTGGTGGCACCTCCGGCACCCTCACCATCAGCGGTGCCGCC
>CAXUHC010000205.1:0-3728 GCA_964250705.1 uncultured Chthoniobacterales bacterium
AGAAGAGCGCGGTTTGTTCATGGGATTTTGCAGGGTGCCAATTCTTGTAAAGCATGGTCGAACCCCAACTTAATGTCAACTAATCGCAGTACTTTAATTGACATTACCTGGTGTGTGGACTTTACGAAAGCTTCGTTGGCGGGTAGCGGAAGCAAGCCTGGAATCTGGGTAAGCCTGGCCTAATCGGCCGCCGTTCTTCACAGTCGGCCTGCCTTTGGCGTTCCAAGCAACGCCAATCGCCTCAGAGCTTTGTCCGGTGCCCGGGCTCCGGCGACCGGCAGGCGGCTGCCGCCACTCTCCTGTGAATAACGGGTCAATGGCGCGCAGGATGCGCGTGACTTCCAAAGCGCACCAGGCGCGCGTGCAAACACAATAAAACCCGCCAAGATCGGCGCAGGCTCGAAGTGGCGGTCGCGCGCGAAGCCCGCAGGCACGCTTATCTAATCTTCCTTCGGCGGAACGGTAAACCCTTTCGTGGCTTCGACCAGAGTGTCCGCTCCGCGTGCACGCAGGAGGAGAGCGAAAGCTTCCGCCCCCAGTTCCTGGAGAGGTTGGCCGGTGCCTTGCAGGAATTGGTGCCAGGCATTTGGCAGGTAGGTCTCCACCTTCGTGACGCCAGCGGCTTTGAGTTTCGCGCGGTGGGCGCGGACGTTTTCCCGGACCTGAGTTTTGCGGTCGAAGGGAGAAGTCGCCGGTCGGCCGACCTTGCTTTCGCTCTTGGCCGTCTCAGGCGTGGATGCCGATTCGGCGGCCGGCTCGGGCGCGTCATCGCCCAAACTTTTTTTGCCTGCTGCACTCTTTTTTCGTTGCATTATGATTACATGTAATCTATATTCTTCTTGTCGGTCAGCAACCCTTCAACCGACCGGAGCCAGGTCAAAAAAGTCGGCACCTCTCAAAAGCATATGGCAAACCTAATCCTTCACTGCGGAGCTTCCAAGATCGAACGCGGCGCACTGGCCACCATCCCCACGCCCGCCCCTACCGAAAGCTGGTTCCCCCTCCCGCACACGGCGCTCATCGAAAAGGTCGAGCAAACCCTCGCGGCCACCCGGATGCGCGTCATCAGCGAGGCGCATGGCCTCTCCGCTGATGGTCTGCGCTACTTCGGGTTGATGGAGGTCGCCAACTGTCAGGAGACGCAGGATTACGCCTACGTCTTGGGCCTGCGCAATTCCCACGACAAGCGCTTCCCCGCCGGGCTAGCGGTAGGTGCGAGTGTGTTCGTGTGCGATAACCTTTCCTTCTCCGGGGAGATCAAGATCACCCGCAAGCACACCCGCCACATCGTCCGCGACCTGCCGCAACTGGTTTCGGGTGCGGTGGGACAACTCGCGGAACGCTGGCACCAACAGGCCCGGCGCATCGACGCCTACCGCTCGCACGAGATCGGTGACAAGCAGGCTCACGACCTGATCGTGCGCGCGTTGGACGCTCGGGCCGTCACCGTCACGCAAATTCCCCGCATCCTCACCGAGTGGCGCACCCCCCGGCACCCGGAGTTCGCGGTGGACGGCAAGACGGCGTGGCGTCTTTTCAACGCCGTCACCGAAGCGGCCAAGGGCAGCGGCCTCTGGAATTTGCCTGCCCGCACGCAGGCGCTCCATGCCTTGCTCGACTCGGAAGTCGGGCTGTTCGGCCGCAACTAACCCCGGCCCTCCAAAGCAAAAGGCCCCCGCGTGTTGAAGCCACGCGGAGGCCCGGATTTTACAACACTACCTCAAAGAAAAAAAGATAGCAGCCCATGACTACCGCTCAGATCGTTCCCACGCAAGTTGACAAACGCGCCGTTTCCCTCGCCGCTGCCGCCCCCGCGACTCCGCTCACGGTGGAGCAGGTGCTCACCCACGTCGTGCTCATCCAAAAGATCATGTCCGCCGCCATGAAGGAAGGCGAACATTACGGCCGCATCCCTGGTTGCGGCGATAAGCCGACGTTGCTCAAGCCTGGTGCGGAGAAGTTGTGCCTGACCTTCCGACTCGCCCCCACCTACGACGTGGATGAACGCCAGCTTGAGCGTGGCCACCGCGAGTACCGCGTCACCGCCACCCTGACCAGCATCACGATCCAAGTGCTCATCGGCCAGGGCGTCGGCTCCTGTTCCACGATGGAAGGTAAATACCGCTTTCGCGCGGGCGCAGCAGAAGCGACGGAGCGTCCGGTGCCCCGCGCCTACTGGGATATTCGTCAGGATGACCCTGCCAAAGCACAGGAACTCATCGGTGGAAAAGGCTTTTCCGTAAAGAAGGTGGAAGGACAGGGATGGATGATTGCGCGTGGAGGCGAGAAGGTGGAAACGGACAATCCCGCCGACCATTACAACACGGTGCTCAAGATGGCGAAGAAACGCGCCCTGGTGGACGCCGTACTCACCACGACCGCCGCATCTGACATCTTCACGCAGGACTTGGACGACATCGCCAATCACCTCGCTGCCACGGCGGTTACTCCGATTGCACCCGGTGCCGTGCCCCGATCATTGCCCACATTCGTTTCCTCACCGGTCCCACCAGCCGCAGTCGTCCCGGTCACCATTCAGGACGAACCCGTTGACTTTCGAGTTACAGAGGTTCATTTCGGCAAAAACCGGGGACTGAAGCTGGCCGAACTTAATCCACAACAAATCCATTGGTACGAGAAGGAATGGCTTCCCAAAAAAGAGGGGCAGAGCAAGTTCAGCGACGCGGACCTCGTTCTCATCCGTGGCTTGAGAGCCTACCGGGTTTGGCGTGAATCCGAAAAGGCGCAAGGTGCCGTGGGGCATCCGGTTGAAGCCATGGCTTGATGCGTTTCGCGGAGCAGTGTTTCGCCAAGTTTTTTAGTGGCTCGTTTCCCAGGAGGCGTATTTGCTGATCGAAGGCCGCGTGCAGGTGGCGGAAGGCACGATCCACGTCAAGGCCGCGCGGGTTGAGGGTCTGGCGACCGGCAGCCACGCGCACGCCGGCTCGCACGATTTCCACTGAAAACTTCTTGGTTTGCTCGTTATGCATCCGACCTTTTCCACCGTAGAAAAGGCATTATCCAGGACGAATCACGTATTTTCCGGCTCGGATAATGTCTTTCCCGTCCGGGAAAATGGCATTTCTGTTTCGCTAAATACTTTTTTCGTCGCGCAACATACGTTTGCTGGGCGGGAACATCCTTTTTCCACGCCGGACAATCCATTTTCCGACTCGGATAAAATCATTCTTGGGACGAGAAACGCATTTCCCAGCGCGGAAAATATAAATACCACGCCGTTTTCACCCCGAACACGGGCCAGCGATTGACTCCACCGGGTAAAACCCGCTAAAACACTGGGAAACAACGCTTCTTCACCCCATCTATCCTATGTCCAAGCCTCGCGTCCTTCTCGGCTTTACCCACGCTTCCGACCACGAAGTGGAAGAAACTGCCGGTGCCGTCCTCCTGAATCTCTACGCGAACGTCGCCATCTACGCGACGCCGCCGATTGCCAAGACGGTGCTCCAAACAAAGCTCACGACTTTTACCAACGCCATCGCCGCGCAGGAGCAGGGCGGTACGGCAGCCACGGCAGCCAAGAACGTCGCCGCCGCTGATCTGATTGCCACGTTGCGTTTGCTGGCGCTGTACGTGCAAACGGTGATCGACTCCACGCCAGCCTACGGCTTGGCCGAACTGCTTTTGAGCGGTTTCGACGCCGTGAGCACCAACCGCGCACGCCAGACCCTCGGCCAGCCTGCAATCTCCGCGATTGATAACGCGGG
>CAXUHC010000205.1:3738-8083 GCA_964250705.1 uncultured Chthoniobacterales bacterium
CACCTGCGGGTAAAAGCCGTCCCGCACGCGCGGACCTACGAAGTTCAAGGCAAAGCCGAAGGCGATGCCGCCTTCAAAAGCATGGGTCTTTATTCGAGCACGCGCGGCATGAACGTGACCGGCCTGACGCCCGGCGCGATGTACACCTTCGAGGTCCGCGCCGTCGGCGGAAACAACGGCTATTCGCAGTGGAGCGACCCGGTATCCCATCGTAGCTTATGACACTCACCATGAAACCATCTATGCCAACAACACGTCCTTTGGTTCACGGTTTTTGCGCCTGCTTCAAGCTCTGCGTGCCATTGCTAGCGTTGGGGTTTTGTATCGGTGCCGCGCGAGCACAGGTCAACACGGGCAGCGACGGGCACGACGGCGCGTTCAATCCGACACAGAACGTGACTATCGACATGGCGGATCACCCAGACGGTATTTATCAGTACGCATCAGTGAACATTCCGTCGGGCGTGACTGTAGCATTTAAACCAAACGCGAGAAACTCGCCAGTAGTTTGGTTGGTGCAGAGCAACTGTACGGTTGCGGGCGTTGTTAGCGTAGCTGTTAGCGACTTATCTAATGGAACGAATACCATTGGAGGTCCTGGTGGTTACGGTGGCGGTAATGCAGGCAACTATCCAACACCCGGAGCAGGCCCCGGAGGAGGATCGTCATCTGGAGGTTGTGCCTCATATGGGACAGTTGGTCAACCTGACGGGCCACCCATCTATGGAAACGATTCTATCTTGCCTTTGATCGGTGGTTCTGGAGGCGGCGGCGGTGGTGCCGGTGGCGGTGGGGCTATTTTGATCGCTGCCTCTGGTGAGATGGAGGTTTCTGGTACGATTAACGCAACAGGGGGTTATGTTTATCATTATGCTGGTTTCCCCGGCGGCGGAGGAAGCGGAGGAGCTATTAGACTGATCGCACCACATCTAAAAGGGAACGGAAGCATTACTGCGGCGGGCGGAGGCGCTGGATACAGTTTTTTTGCCTACCCTGCGGGTAGTGGCAGGGTCCGATTTGACGTATTACAAAATAATTTTGGCGGTAATGTCACTGGAGTGTTCACGCAAGGATTTCAGCCCATCATCATCCCCGCTGCTGGTCAGAGCGTGCAATTATCAATCGTCAGCGTCGGCAGCAATGCAGTGCCTGCAAATCCGAGTGGCACGCTGATAAACCCAGACCTAGTTATTCCCGGCCAGCAGAACAATCCGATTCCCGTCGTGGTGAGATGCACTAACGTACCGCTGAACACGGAAATCTCTGTGGTTATTCATCCGGCGAATGGTGCCGATGTGCAGGCCGTTGGCCTCAATAACGTCGGTACAGTCACTTCCAGCACGGCGACAGTTTCACTGAACCTGCCGCATGGCGGTGGCATCATTTACGCCAAGTGCGTCAGCGGCGTGGTTGGTGGCAGCACCTCCGCAGCAAACGGGACGAACGCGAAGACGCCGTCACTGGCCGAGACGGGCTTGACGGCCAATGGCGAGCGTTTCAAGGCCGTAGAAATAACCTCCGCGCTCGGCAGCAAGCAGCAAACGACGTATGTGACCGAATCCGGCAAGCGATACGCCGCCCCGTCGAAGTAACCAATTCCCGGCTCGTGCAAGGCTGCCCCTTCCTGCCATGACAAAAACCTTCCGCTGGCTCACCGTCGCCTTGACTCTCTCGGCACCATCTCATTCGGGGTGGGCAGCGGATGCTCCCGACACGTTTTCTCCGGTCGTCAGTTTCCAATATCAAGATTCATTGGCCGATCCTTCGGGGCAAACACCGATCAACAGCCCGGTCGTCAGCTACCAGTATTACGACTGGCCGGGCAACGAAAACCTGACATTTCAGAACAGCCCGGCAGTCAGCTACTACTACGACGGGATGCCAACTATCCTGACGCAGCCCGTAAGTCAGTTGGCGCGAGTTGGTGATCCGATATCGTTCGGCGTGCAAGCACAGGGATCGATCCCGCTGAGCTACCAATGGTATCTCAACAACAACGCAATCGCGGGCGCGACGAGTCCGTCGTTAGGATTTAGCAGTGTGCAGCTTTCTCAAGCTGGCAGCTACAGCGTCGTTGTCAGCAATGGATACGGGGCTGCCACCAGCAAGCCTGTGTCTCTGAACGTCTTTCAGTCCCCTGTCGTTCCGAAGCCACCCTTGCCAAACTTCACCGTAGCCGGGAGTACCCCTGCCGTGGTGTTTCCACCAACGAAAGGCACGCTCAAACCATTCAACACGATCAAGTCCAGCGTGATGACGATTGTGCTCACGCACGGCTGGCAAAGTAGCTCCAGCGCACCAAATTGGCCGACTTCCATGGCAAATGCGCTGGTTGCGAAAGGTTTTGGTGGCAAGGTCAACATCGTTGCTTGGGATTGGAGCGTCGGTGCGAACACGATTAGCCCGACCACCGCAGCCGGTCGAACCCCGGCGGAGGGAGAAGCTTTAGGTGCTGCGCTGGTAAGTGCGCTCGGTCCCAATTACAATCAGCCGATTCACTTTATCGGACATAGCCTTGGTACACTGGTAAACTGTAGCGCGGCGAATTATCTCCATGGTGATTCCAAGAATAGCCCTGCGACGAGGTACAACGCGCAAAACACACAGATGACTTTGTTCGATGAAGCGGAATTGGCGCGACCGATCAATGGCATTTACGTGCTTGCAGATATGCTTTACGCCCCCCTAAAACTTTCAACCGTCATTCCACGCCAGTCGGCCTGGGTGGATAACTATGTAAGCGAAGTAGGACTGCTTCATCCCGATGCAGTCAACGTGTTATTGTGGAGAAGGCTGGCGGTTCCCGGCATTTCTGATTTCATCGGAACCAGCGGCCTGCATGGTTACGCTTCCGCTTGGTATCAGAATAGCGTCACGTACCCAGATAGCAGCGTAATGGGGCATTATTGGAGCTTCGAGCGTTATACGATGGGCGACAACTCTCGACCGAAGGAAGGAACTTACTTTACGCAGAGTTTGGTCCCAAACTCGCCACCCGCGATAGTAACGGAATTAGATGCGCTTGCCGAACAGGGCTTCAACGTAGCGCCAATGCCAGTTTCGGCGTTTCCCATTTTGGAAGCTTACCAAGGGCTGTACGCCGCCAATCAAGCTGCCTATCATATTGCGGATACCACGGTGGGCGTGATCCAGTATGCGGGGAGCGTGGCAGCCGATGTGAAGGAATCCTTTGTGCCGTTGAATGGACAGCCTGTCTACATCGGCACTGCTGGCTCAACCCCAGCCTACTACGGCACCGCGCCAACTGCCTCCACTTTCCAAGCAAATTGGGATTATCAGTTCACGCTCCAACCGGGCGCATCCTCTTTCAATAACGTCAAAGCGCAAAAGAATGGTCTGCATTTTACAGCGGCTGCTACGGCTTCACCGCCATTCATCTCGATTCCAGTTACGATCCCGACAGACGCGGTTGGGATGAGCTTTGAGTATGAATTGGAAAACGCTGTCGCTACCGATTTCATGACGATGGCTATTGGCGCACAAAATTATTTCACGATGGAAGCGGCCTATGTGGACGCAGGGGCATGGAACCCTGTCCCGATCATCGACATAACAGCTCTAGCAGGGCAGCAGGTGCAGCTTGTGTTTGCGCTGAATGGTACAGGCGGGCCTGTCGGGACGATGAATATCCGTAATATTCAGTTTTTCACTCCGCCCACGCCGACGTTGAGCCTTCAGATGCGCACTGGACAAGCATCTGTTACCTGGCCGATTTCAGCCGTGAATTGGACGCTCGAACTGAGCACCGATTTGTCCGATCCCAACGGTTGGCAGGCAGTGAGTGGCGCACCAAACGACACAGGTTATTTCCACTCAGTCACATTTGATATTGGAACGAGTCCGAAAGCATTCTTCCGATTGAAAAAGTAGAACTGATTGCGTTCCTGAATGAATTGGACCTTGAGGAACAGGTCGAACGCCCGCTCGCTGGCCGTCTGGGGCAAGCCCGCCACCCGGTTCATCTTCGTAACATAGAACAGGTTCTTGAATTTGTGCGCCTCATCGACGAAGATCTGGTCGATGCCCAGTTCCTCGAAGGTCAGCGTGCTGTCTTTACGATGGCTGGCCGAGAGGGTTTCCAACTTGGCTTTGAGTTTCTTTTTGATGCGTTCGAGTTCCTTGACCAGCCGGGTGCCGCGTTGCTGCCGGATGGCGAGTTCCACCTCCCGGATCTGTTCGTCGATGAACTGATGGCGCGAGTCGAAGGACATCGGGATCTTCTCGAAGCTGGCGTGGGTGACGATGACCCCGTCCCAGTTACCGGTGGCGATGCGGCTGAAAAGGCGCGCGCGTTTGGACGCCTCGAAATCCTCCTTGCCCGCGA
>CAXUHC010000206.1:0-8064 GCA_964250705.1 uncultured Chthoniobacterales bacterium
GAACGGACACGGCGACAGAGCGCCGTCCCTACAGCGGAAGCAATCCAATCTTCGGATAGGCACTAAATCAAAACTCTCCTCGCTGGCCACCCGCAGACTTGCGTCGACCGTGGTTTTCAAATTGCTCGCCAGCCCGACGGGGGCCTACACCATCGGCTCGACCACCAAGGCCAAGCTCTACCTCTCGGACTGACCATCGCGCAGGCTGTACTGGCGATGGACCATCTCTTCGGAGTCTGCTCACAAAGGGCAAAATGGGTTTTCACCGGCCCGGCTTGTGCCAATGTGTGCCTGTCCGCATCCGACGCCAACCACCGGCTTATGCACATTCCTTCCTCGACAAATTGGTCCCCTCGCCGCCCCTGGCTTTGCGCAATGGCCCTCGCTCTGGCGCTGCTGTGCTGGCCGATGGCGGCGCAGGCCCACCAGATGCCTTCCACCGCGATCATGCTCGACTTTCACCGCGACGCCGTGGCCGCCGAATTGGTCCTGCCGCTCGAGGAACTTCAATTGAGTTTCAAGCAACCGCTGTTATCCACGCCGGGGGAGGTGCTCCCGAAATACGGTCCGGCGCTCAAGGCTTACCTCCTCGAACACGTTCGTCCCCTCGCCCCGGATGGCCACCCCTGGACGGTTGAGGTCAGCGACCTGCACGTCAAGCTCAACGAGCAGCCTTTCGATCTCGTCGCCCATCTGCTTATGCACCCACCGGTGGGCGCTCCCCTGCGCAAATTCACCCTCCACTACGACGTCATCGTCCACGAGGTCGTCAGCCATAAGTCTTTCGTGTTCATCCGCAACGACTGGAACGCCGCCCGCTTCCGGCCAATGGACGAAGTGCCTGCCATGCCCGAAGCGGTCGGGCTGGTGCGTTATCTCGTCTACGATATTCCCATCGACCGGACCCAGGGCAGTTGGTGGCAGGGCTTTCGCTCCGTGCTGAAGCTGGGCATTAACCACATCGCCGAAGGCACGGACCACTTGCTGTTCCTGCTCGTGTTGCTGCTCCCCGCGCCCCTGCTGACGGCGGGTGCCCGCTGGGGACGCTACGCCGGGAGCAAACGCAGCTTGTGGCGGCTGCTCAGGATCGTCACGGCGTTTACGGTCGGGCATTCGGTGACCCTCGCCCTCGCCGCCACGCATCTCGTCCGGCTGCCCGCGCATCCTATCGAGGTGCTCATCGCCGTTTCGATCCTCATCTCCGCCCTCCACGCGCTCCGGCCGATCTTCCCCGGACGCGAACCCTGGATCGCCGTGGGCTTCGGACTAGTGCACGGGCTGGCGTTCGCCGACACCATCGCGGATTTCGGATTCTCGCCGTGGTATCTGGCCATGAGTATCCTCGGGTTTAACATCGGCATCGAACTCATGCAGATGGCGGTCGTGCTGGTCACGATCCCGTGGCTGCTGCTGCTGGCGCGGACGCGGTTCTACACGCCGGTGCGGATCGTCGGCGCGGTGTTCGGCGGGGTGGCCGCCCTGACATGGATCGGCGAGCGCGCCTTTTCCTGGCCCAACCCGTTCGACGCCTTGGTGACTGGCCTCGCCCACCATGCCCTGTGGATCGTGGCCCTGCTCGCCACACTCTCCCTCGCGGCTACCTGGCTGCGGCAGAGGCAGCCGCTCGAAGAATAAACACCGTCCAGCTGGCGGCAGGAGGGAGGGTGGATCGACCTGCCTGCGGCGTTGCGCGACGCCTTGTGCCAGTGCCGCGGCAGCGAGAGGGATAGTCGGCACAGGGGCTCGAACCCTGGACCTGCTGATTACAAATCTTCTAAGCATTCGTGAACAGATAAGCTGGTGTATGGTGGGGCATGAACCATCAGCGGTTTGTGAGTGCCTTGAGCGAGGAAGAGCAGCGGCAGCTTGAGGGTTTATGGCGCACTGGGCGCAGCCATCGCGTGCGCGAACGCGCCCACGCGGTGCTGCTGAGTGCCAGAGGCTATACGCTCGACCAAGTTGCCGACGTGTTGGAGGTGGACCGCGATGCCGTTTCGCGCACCCTGGACCGCTGGGAAAAGGGCGGGGTGGTCGCCTTGGAGGAAGGCGTGCGACCGGGCCGCCCGCCCAAGGTAGACGCGGCCCTGGAGGCCGAGGTGCTTGCCAGCGCCGCCGAGCAGCCCGCCAGCCTGCGTCGCGCGCTGGCAAAAACGGGGCGCTAAAATTTGCCTGCCACGCCACGCTCAAGAAGGTCTCGCGCCGGGCGCGCTGGCGTTGGCGGCGCACGCGTCGGCGCACCGGTAAGCCGCCCGCGCCCCACCGGGTGCGCGCCGCCAAGAAGGCGCTTGGCAAACCGCGCGCCCACGAGCGGGCGGGGCGCTGCGACGTGTTCAGCGGCGACGAGAGCGGCTTTTGCCTGCAACCCACCTTGGGACGTTGCCGGCAGCCGCCCGGCCCCACGCTCTCGGTGCCCGCCCAGCCACATTCCCGCCGCTGGAACGTGTGCGGCTTCTTGCGCGGCGACGGCAAACTCGCCCACCTGGGGAGAACGGGTCGCCTGGGTGCTAGGGAGTTCATCGAAGCGGTGGAGACCCGCCTGTTGCCAACCCTGCGCCGCCCCAGCATCCTCATCCTGGACAACGGTCCCTGCCGCCGCTCACGCCTGGTGCGCGCCAAGCGTGTCGAGTGGCGGCGGCACGGCCTGCGACTGTTCTTCTTGCCACCCTACTGCCCGCACCTCAACCGCATCGAGACCCTCTGGCGGCTGGTCAAACATCACTGGCTGCCTGCCACCGCCTACGCCAACTTTGCCACGTTGCCCCAGAGCATCACCGCCCTTCTCAACGTTGTCGGTCTGAACTACCGCGTTTCTTTCTCGTAGATGCTTAGAAACGTGCGTGCGAACGTCGTTAGAAAAGGCGAATGTTATTCGTCTAATTATTTAACGATCCTAGGGCACCTTGTCCGCCGAAACGAAGCCAGGAAAGCGGTTCTTCAACTCCTCCTGCGCCTTGGCGGCCTCGCCGGGCTGCCCGGCTTTCTCGAAAGCTTCCGCCGCCAGGCGCAACGCCTGTGGGGTCAGTTCGTTGTCGTCGTAGAGCACCGACACGCTCATGTACGACTTTGCCGCCTGCTCGTATTTGCCCTGGGAGGATTCCAACTTGCCGCGCAACAGAATCGCCTTCGCGTTGAGCGTGCCTTCCTGCTGGAGTTGCAAGGTCTCGTCGATGGTTTTTTGCGCGTCGGCAAAACGTTTCATCCCGACCTGCGCTTCACCCTGGACGAGCAGACCCAGGGCGCGCGCGGAGGGTTCGGCAGGGCTGTTGGTGAGGTAAGTTTGGACCGCTTCGAGCGCGCCGTTCCACTTCTGCTGCGCGATGCGCGACCGGGCGAGTTGCAGGGACGTTTCCGGCATGCTCGTGCCCTGCGCGGCGACCGCTGCGGCTAGGTGTCCCTCGGCGGCGGCGTAATCCTTGTCCTCAAACTCCTGCCCACCCAGCCAACGCAGGATCGTCGGCGGCACCGGGGTTGCGGGCCGGGTTTTTTCGTAGGCTTCGATGTCGACCGCGAGCCGGGCTTTGTCCTTGAGCTGATACTCGCAGAAGATCGCCATCAGCGAGGACTTGGGGCCGTAGTCCTTGGGCGCGGCCTTGCGCGCCGCGTCGAACTCGTCGCGCGCGAGCGCGTAGTCCTTCAGGTCGTTGAAGGCGGCGTTGGCCATCGAATAATGCGCCAGCGGCGCGATGTCGCTGTTGGGATAATCCTTGAGCAGCGTGCGGAAGGTTTCCACCAGCCCGCGGCTATCGCTTTGCTGGCCGAGAATGAGCGCCTTTTGCGCCAGCGCGCCCTCGCGTTCCTTGGCGTCCTTGTGGTCGTTGATGACCGTGGTGAAATCCGCCAGCGCGCTGGACCACCGCTTCAACTGTTGGTAGCCCACGGCCCGCAGGACTAAGGCCTTCGCCGCGAGCGGGCTGTCCGGGTACAACCGCAGGAAACGGTTGAACGACGTGACCGTTTGCTCCGGCTTCTTCGCCTGCGAGTAGCAAAAACCGAGCCGGTAAGCAGCCTCGGCCTTGTACTTGGGCGACAGGCTGGCCGAGCCGTCGAGCGTGGCGTACGCCTGCGCCGCCCCGACGTAATCCCGGCTCTTGAAGAGGGTATCGGCCTTCATCAGGCGCACCTGATCGGTCTTGACCGGATCGGTCGTGGCGATGAGGAAATCGTCCGCTTCCTTGACGAAATTCGCGTCGTCGCTGGCGTAGAGGCTGATGATCCGCTGGTAGCGGGCCTCGGCGGCCTGCGGGGTGCGCGAGAACTGCGTGATGAGTTCGTCGTAAGCCGCGCGCGCCTCCTTGTGGCGCCCCAACTGGCGCTGGGCGTTGGCAGCCATGAGCGAGGCCTCCGGCTGGAGAGTTTCCGGCAAAGCGGGCCGCATCGTCGGGTAAAGCTCGAGGATCTGCTGATACTTGTTGGTATCGTAAAGGAGGTGAAGCTGCGCGACCATCGCGTCGGCGCGCACCTGCGCGGTCGCGCCGGGGAGTTCGATGGCGCGTTTGAAAAGGCCCAGCGCGGTGTCCTTCTGGTCGAGGTCGCTGGCGAGGATGCCCGCCTTGAGCGAGGACTCCGCCTGGAGTTCCGGTTTCGCCGCCTCGCGCGAAAGCCCTTCGTACTGCTTGAACGCCTCGCCGAACCGCTTCTGGCTGACGGCCAGGTTCGCCATCGCCAGGCGCGCGGCATCCCGGTAGAGGTTGTCGCCCTGGGCGTTGATGATGTCGTCGTAAACCTCGCGGGTTTCGTCACGGCGGCCGAGTTGTTCGAGACACAGCGCCTCGGAATAGCGCGAGTACAGCCGCACATCCTGCCCTTTGGACAGCGCGGCGGCGCGCCGGAACAGGCCGAGCGCGGTCTGGTAATCCTTCGCTTCGTAGTCAATGGTCGCCAGGCGGAAGGTCGCCGGGCCGACGAATTCGCCCTCCTGAAAACTGACGGTCAGATTCTGGTAAGTGGAACGCGCGGCGGGGATGCGCTTGAGGAAACGGTAGCTCTCGCCCAACCACCACATCGCGGCCTGCCGCTGCTTGCCGTCGGAGAACTGGCCCAAGTAACGCTCGTACTCGGCGGCGGCCTGCGGGTAGTTCTTGCGGACGTAGAGAGCGTTGGCGAGATTGAATTGCACCTCGTCGGGCGGCGTGTTCTTGCCCGGTTTTTGCGGGGCGAGACGGATGTCGTCGGCGCTGTCGGAATCGTCGGTGGGCGGGGTAACATCGCCCGTGTCCGTGCCGCCGGCAGGACGAATGCGGCCTGTTCCGACGGCAGCCGGGGCGGTTCGCGGGGTGGGCGCGACGGTCGCCGCAGCCTCGGGTGCAGGGGTCGCGGCGGCGGTCGCCGTCGCGGCGGGATCAACCGGCTCGGCAGGTCCGTTGCTGCCGGGCGCAGGGTAGACCGTCCCGGGCGCGGGCGCGGCCCCGGGGGCCGCAGCAACCGGGGCCGCCCGGCGCTCGCGGCGTTTGGCGCCCGGCGAGGGTGCGGGCTCGACCGGCAGCGCACGCTCCACGGGCTGCGCGCGGCGGACCGTCGGAGTCGGGGTGGCCTCGGTCGGATTGAAAGGCTGGTACTGCGCGCGGGCGGTCACGCCCCCCACACAACCGGCAACGACGATGAGCCAGCGTGCAAAAAACTCTCGCCGTCTGCTCATGACCGGGGGGCGGCTTTAACCGTGGCAAACCCGACGTTCCAGATGTTCGCCTCGCGGCAGGTGTCCAACACTTCGACGATGTGTTGGTAGGGTACTTCTTTGTCTCCGCGCACCATGACCGCCTGATCCGGGTAAATCCTGGAAAGTTGCGCGAGCTTGGCCAGCGTCTGGTCGTGCGTCAGCGTCTGGCCGTTGAGGATCACGTTGCCTTCCTTGGTCACGTTGAGGATGCATGTGCTGATGAGACGCTGGTTGTCCTCGCCCTTCTTGGCGACCGGCACCTTGACCTCCAGCGAGGTTTCCGCGCGCGAGAAATTGTACGTGACGATGAAGAAGATCAGCAGGCAGCAGAACACGTCGATCATCGGCGTGACCTGAAAGCCCAGGATCGGCGGAGCGGTTTTTTGACGGAAGTTCATCGGAAAAAGGATGAAGGATGAAGGCGGACAAGAAAAAGACAGACGGCGCGCAGATCGGTTCATTCTGCCTTCATCCTTCATCCTTCATCCTTCATCCTTTCAAAAATCGTCTTCCAGCGCGGCGGTCTCCCGTTCCCGGCGGCGTCCGCTCGTCGGCGTGGCACTATAATAGAGGGAGAAGATGGCGAGGATTTGCGTCGAGGCGGCTTCGAGGTCGGCGGTCAGACGAGCCACGCGGCCCCGGAAATAAGCGTAGCCGGTGAACGCCAGGATACCCACGACGAGGCCGCTGGCCGTGCAAACGAGCGCTTCCGAAACGCCGGTGGCGAGCATCATCGGCTTGGACGTGGCGAGGTCGGTCGCCAGCGCGCCGAAGGAATGGATCATGCCCGAAACGGTGCCCAGCAGCCCGACCATCGGCGCGAGCGTGCCCACGTCGGCGAGGTAGGTGATGCGCTGGCTGAGCGACGACGCCTGCCGGATGCCTTCGGTCTCGGCGATTTCGCGCACGCTGGCGAGGCTGGCCGTCGGGTTGTCCTTGGCGAAGGCCAGCATGGATTGAACGATGCGCGCGACCGCTTCGCCGTGGCGGTTGCTGACGGCCAGCAGACCCAAGTAGTCGCGCTTGCGCAGCAGGGCTTCGCAAATGTCCAGGTAGCGCCTGGAGATGATCGCGCCGCGCCGGAGCGTGAGCAGATAGATGAAGATGAGCAGCGTCTCGATGAAGAGCATCGCCGCCAGCGGCAGCATGAACCAGCCGCCCGATTGCAGCACGCCCCAGAGCGTCCCCGCGCTGGCGGTAGCCGCGGCCGCCGCGGCGGTGTCCGGCACGGGGGCAACCGCCGCCGCCTGCGCAAGCAGCGGGAGCGCGGTGTGCGTGAGCACGGAGAGGTCGAAGCCGGGAAGCGGGTGCATAGGTCTATCAGGCCCGAGTGTACGCGTTCAGCCGCAGGTTGCAACCTCTACGGAGGGAACGCCGCTTGGCCGGGCCGGGCGGATTTTCGACGCGAAGCCCCGCGAGGAAAGAGGAGAAAGGTGGGGCCAGGGCCGCGCAAAGCGTCGTTCATTCCTTTTTCTGGAACACGCGCACGTAGTCGATCAGGTATCGCTGCGGTAGGATGCCGTCGTCGATCTGCCCTCCCCACGTGCCGCCCAAAGCGAAGTTGAGCAACAGATAGTGCGGACGGCGTAACGGGTTGTCCGCCCCCTCGCTTGCGCGGTCGACTTTGGTCGTGTGGTAAAGATGAGCGTCCACGAAAAAGTCGATCTTTTCGGCGGTCCATTCGACGGCGTAAACGTGGAAATCGCCATGCGTCAGCTCCGTCGTCGTGTGATTTCCGTCCGACGTGTGCTTGCCGCCGATCCCGTAGTGCGACGTGCCGTAGATCAGGTTCAGGTCGTGGCCGACGAACTCCATGATGTCGATCTCGCCGCACGCCGGCCACCCCACCGTGCCGATGTTTTCGCCCAACGTCCAGAAGGCTGGCCAGACGCCCTTGCCCTGCGGCAAACGGGCGCGCATTTCCAGTCGTCCGTAGGTCCAGCTTTGCTTGCCTCTGGTGGCGAGGGAAGCCGAGGTGTACTCGGCGAACCCGAGGCCATGCGTGGGACGGGAACCGGCGGGAATTTGGAAGTGTTCCTTGCGCGCTTCGAGGATCAGCAGCCCGTTTTCCACGCGCGCGTTTTCGGGCCGGGAGCGGGTGTAGAACTGCGCCTCGTCGTTGCGCAGATAGCCGTCCTCGTAGTCCCACTTCGCCGGGTCAGGCAAGCCCGTGTAGTTGAACTCGTCGGCCCAGACCATTTTCCATCCGTCGGCGCGCGCGCCGGACACCGACCAGAGCAACAGGGCAAGCCACAGGAAAGGAAGTTTCGGGGAAGGAAGCATCGGGAAAATCGAAAGATATGCGCGCGGAACTCTTTACGGCCATTCTCGCCACGCTAGGCGATACGACCTGCAGAAAGGCAGTATCAACCTATGGCAAAGAAAAAGACAAACACCACTTCATCCGA
>CAXUHC010000207.1:0-7946 GCA_964250705.1 uncultured Chthoniobacterales bacterium
TCGCCAGCGACGACGGCATCGGCTTTATGACGATGAACGCGCGTGACTTCATGCAGGTGGACGTGGTCCTGCTCGGCATCGTGCTCTACGCACTGCTGGGCAAATTCGCCGACACGCTCGCGCGCCTGCTCGAACGCTCCCTGCTGCGCTGGAACCCGGCGTACCACGCCGCTTAATCTCGTTTGCCATGAACACGCTTCTTGCCAAACCGCCAATGGTCGTTGCCGCCATGGCCACGAAACCCACCGTGGCGCGGATGCCACTTTTGCGGGCGCGCAATCTTTCCAAAAAATTTGACGGGCGGACGGTTCTCGCTGGGATCGATTTCGATCTGGGGCCGGGAGAATTTGTCGCCATCGTCGGGCGCAGCGGTTGTGGCAAAACCACGCTGCTGCGCGTGCTGGCCGGCTTGGAGCGAGGGTCTGGGGGGAACCTCGCTCTGGCCGGCCAGCACCTGACGGGTCTAAACCACGCCGCGCGCCTGATGTTTCAGGATGCTTGCCTGCTGCCGTGGAAAACGGTGCTTCAAAATGTTTTGCTCGCCACACCGGAGCCCGAACGCTTGCGCGAGGCTCGACAAGCCCTCTCCCGGGTCGGGCTGCTTGATCGTTCGGACGATTGGCCTGCTGCGCTGAGCGGCGGACAACGTCAGCGCGTCGCCCTGGCCCGCGCGCTTGCCAGCAGCACGCCGTTGCTTTTACTGGACGAACCTCTCGGCGCGCTCGACGCGCTGACACGTCTGGAGATGCAGGCGCTCATTGAAAGCCTGTGGCTGGAAAAACGCTTCGGCATGTTGCTCATCACCCACGATGTGGAGGAAGCCGTGGCGCTGGCTGACCGAGTCCTGGTCATGGCGAATGGGCGATTCGTTGCCGATGTTCCCGTTGCCTTGCCGCGTCCCCGCGCGCGGGACACCCGCGATTTTCTCGCGCTTCGAGAACAACTGCTAACGCAGGTCCTTGATCGGCGGTCGGTGAAAAACACCTTCCGATAGTGGCTTCGTCCAAGGTTTCCTGTTCCTATGCCCGCGACTGCTCACCGTCTGAATGGTTTTACGGAGTCCGTCATCCGTGAGATGACCCGCGTGGCGCGCCAGCACGGGGCCATCAATCTCTCGCAGGGGTTTCCTGACTTCGACCCGCCCGAGGCGCTGCTCGCGGCCGGCGCACGAGAGATGGCCAAAGGCGACCATCATCAATATGCAATCACCTGGGGCGCGCCGGAGTTCCGGCGGGCGCTGGCGGAAAAACAGTCCCGTCTCATGGGGCTGGAGATCGACCCGGATGCGCACCTCGTCGCCACCTGCGGCGGCACGGAAGCGATGCTGGTCGCCATCATGACCGTCTGCAATCCGGGGGACGCGGTCATTATCTTCTCACCCTTCTACGAAAATTACGGCGCGGACACGATCCTCTCCGGCGCGCGGCCAATCTACGTGCCGCTGCACCCGCCGGGCTTCGGCTTCGACCGGGATGAGCTGCGTCGGGCCTTCGCGCAAAAGCCGCGCGCTATCGTCATCTGCAATCCTTCCAACCCGTGCGGCAAGGTCTTCACGGAGGAGGAGCTGACCTTCATCGGCGAACTGGCCCGCGAACATGACGCTTTCATGATCACCGATGAAGTGTACGAACACATCGTCTACGCGCCGCATCGACACGTTTACACGGCGGCGCTGCCGGGTTTGTGGGAACGCACGCTGACCGTCGGTTCGCTCTCGAAGACCTATGCCATCACCGGCTGGCGACTGGGGTACGTGCTCGCCCCCGCGCCACTGATCGCGCAGGCACGCAAGGTGCACGATTTCCTGACGGTCGGCGCTCCGCACCCGCTGCAAGAAGCCGCCGTAACCGCGCTACGTTTTCCTCCTGAGTATTATGAAAGACTCACCGCCGCTTACACCCGGCGGCGCGACGTGTTCCTCGACTACCTGCGGCGCGTCGGGTTGAAGTTTACAGAGCCGGAAGGCGCGTACTACGTCCTGGTGGACATCAGCGATTTCGGTCACGCGAACGACACCGCATTCTGCCACTGGCTGGCCAAGGAGATCGGGGTGGCAGCGGTGCCAGGCTCCAGTTTTTTCGCGGAGCCGGTTCATCACCTCATCCGCTTCCATTACGCCAAAAAGGAAGAAACCCTCCACGCTGCCGGCGAGCGCCTGTTGCGCTTGGCTCGGAGAGCTTGAAGCTCGCCCGTACTCACTCGCGATTTATGCAACCGCTCGGTTTTATTCACGCTCCGACGAACCTCGGGCTCAGTCGCCATCCAGACGGCCGCGAACGCCAACCAGCCAAGCTGGCGCAAGCTCTCGCCCAAAGCGGGCTCATTGAATCTATCGGTGCAATCGAGGTGGAAATGCTGGCCCCTTTGCCTTACCCCGACGACGAGCAATGGGTGGACAAAACCCGCAATGTGCCGGTGGTGCGTGAATTTACGCTCACCTTGGCAGACGCCATCACCAGGGCGAGGGGAGAAGGATTCACCCCTCTGGTCTGCGGCGGCGATTGCTCGGTGGTGCTCGGCTGCGGCGTGGCACTCGCACGCACCGGCCGCTATGCCCTGGTGTTCCTCGACGCCCACCACGACTACCATCATCCCGGCAACGCGGAAGCTTTCAACGTGGCGGGTGCCGATCTGGCCATCGTCACCGGGAGCGGCACCGACCTTCTTACCAACATCGAGAGCCGTCGCCCTTATTTTCGTCGGCAGGACGTGCTTCTTTTCGGCTTCCGCTCTGAAGAAGAGGAGGACCACCGCAAACTGGCCGAACTGCAAAACGCCGGCATCGGATATGTCACGTTGGAGGACGGACGCACTCTCGGCCCGGAATGGGTGGGACGAGCCCTGGCCGCCTCCTACGAAAAACAGCCGGAACTCGACGGCTTCTGGATTCACCTGGATGCTGACGTGCTGGACCCTTCGATCATGCCTGCGGTGGATTGCCCGGAGCCAGGCGGCCTGACGGCGGACGAACTGACGACCCTCCTGCGACGATTGGTGCGCTCGCCGCGCTTCGCAGGCATGGACGTGACCATCCTCGATCCTGATCTCGACCGGGACGGCGGTTCCCGACGCGTGCTGACCGACATTTTAACGCGGGTGTTTACCACGCCGAGCGAGTCATTCTTACCATGAGCACCCGCTGGCTGAACCTCTTTGCCGTTGGCTTGGTTTTATCCGCTGCCGCGTTGTTGGCCTACGGCAATTATAACCGCAACCAAAGCCCGCGGCTGCTCAACGTCTCCTACGACCCGACGCGTGAACTTTACGCCGAACTCAACCCGAAGTTTCTCCGCGCCTACGGTCTTCCACTCCAGATCGAGCAATCGCACGGCGGTTCATCGAAACAGGCGCGAGCTGTGGCCGAGGGATCGTTAACCGCCGACGTGGTGACCCTGGCGCTACCATCAGACGTTGAAGGATTGGTCAAAGCAGGATTGATCGCCAAAGATTGGCGGCAGCGCTTGCCGCACGACGCGCAGCCCTACTCGTCCACCGTCGTCTTCGTGGTCCGCAAGACCAATCCGAAAGGCATCAAGGATTGGCCTGATCTCGTGCATCCGGGCGTGAGCATCATCACCCCTGATCCGAAGACTTCGGGCAACGGGAAGCTGAGCGTGCTGGCAGCCTGGGGCTCGGTAATCACCCGCGGCGGCAGCGAGGACGAAGCGCGTGAGTTCCTGCGACAGCTCTATCAGCATGCGTCCGGGTTAGGACAGGGGGCGCGCGATGCCACCACGACCTTTGCGCTGGCGAAGGAAGGGGATGTTCACCTGACCTGGGAGAACGAGGCCATCCGCGAGGCGCAGCAATCCGGCGGCGAGTTGGAGGTGGTCTATCCACCCGTGAGTATTCGCGCGGAGCCCAGCGTCGCTTGGGTCGATGCCAACGTGGTCAAACACGGCTCCGCTGCTGCCGCCAAGGCTTACCTCGAATATTTATTCACCGACGAGGCACAGGAACTCTTGGCCAGGGACGGCTACCGGCCAAACAACGACGCCATCCTACGCAAACACCGTGACCGCCTGCCGGACGTGCATCTCTTCCCGATCACACAGATTGCCAAGGATTGGGATGACGCCCAGACCAAATTCTTCGGCGACAACGGCATCTTCAGCCTGATCCGGCCGACAAAGACTCCATGAATGCCCCTTCTTCCGAAAGCCACGCCCGTTACACGGGGGAAGTTCTGCGACGCGATTTGGTGGCGGGCGCCACGGTCGCCGCCATCGCCATTCCACAGGCGATGGCCTATGCGCTCATCGCAGGCGTCGACCCGCGCTTCGGCCTCTACTCGGCCATCGTGGTGACGATCATCGCCTCGATCTTTGGCTCTTCCTCGCATCTGATCAACGGACCGACCAACGCCATCTCTCTCGTCGTGTTCGCTGCCCTGACGCCCTTCGACGCGGCGGCTGACGCCTACCAAGCGATGTTTTTACTGGCGGTCATCGTCGGCACGATCCAAATCCTGATCGCCGTGTTTCGATTGGGAGATCTGACGCGTTACGTATCCGAGTCGGTCATCCTGGGCTTCATGGCGGGTGCCGGCGTGCTGGTCGCGGTGGGTCAGGTCGGCAACTTCCTTGGCGCGGCCAAGAAAGGCAGCGGCGACCAATCGCCACTCGTGCAGCTTTGGGAAACGCTGACCAAGGGCGGGCCGTTCAACCTCCATGCGGTCGGGCTCGGGGCAGGGACAATCGTGGCGGTGCTGCTGCTACGCCGGGTTATCAACAGGTACAAGCTGCCGCAGATGGACATGCTCCTGGCGCTGCTCGCTGCGGCCGGTCTCGCGGCCGGGTTCGGCTGGTCCATTCCGGCAGCGGACGGCAAATCGCTCGTGGCTGTGGTGGGCAAGGTGCCCGCCGCGTTGCCGACCTTCCACATCGCGCAAATCCACTGGGCCTGGATACAAAAGCTGCTGGGCAGCGCCGTGGCAATTTCCTTTCTCGGGTTGCTCGAAGCGTTGGCGGTCGCCAAGTCGATTGCGACCTACACCCGGCAGCCGCTCGATTACAACCGGCAGTGCTTGGCCGAAGGCATCTCCAATCTGGTGGGCGGGTTTTTCCAGAGCCTGCCGGGTTCGGGTTCCCTGACGCGTTCGTCTATCAATTATCAGTCGGGCGCGATCACGCGGATGTCAGGCATCTACTCCGGTGTGATCGTGGCGGTGGTGGTGTTGCTTTTTGGACCGTACGCACGCTTCATTCCGAAATCCGCGCTGGCGGGCTTGCTCTTTATCACCGCTGCCCGGCTCATTGACTGGAAACGGCTCGGCTATGCCATCCGCGCCTCGCGCTTCGACGCTGGGTTGGTGTTGGTGACCGCGTTGGCGGCGATCTTTATCAGCGTCGATGAATCGATCCTCATCGGCGTGGGACTTTCCATCCTCATGTTCGTCCCCCGCGCCTCGCGGCTTTCCGTGCGTGAGCTGGTGGTGAGTTCCGAGCGGGTGGTGCGTGAGCGGCAGTCCGAAGACGAACGCTCGGATGCCGTGTTGATCTATGATCTGGAGGGCGAACTGTTCTTTGGAGCCGCGCCCGAGTTGGAAAAAGCGTTGGACAAAATCCAACGGGAAGCTGCTCACGCGGGGGCCGCCTGTCTCGTGTTGCGACTGCGGCGCACGCGCAACCCGGACGTGGTCGCGGCCGAACACCTCGAACATTTTCTAAGGGAGGCGGATCGTCACGGTCTGACGGTGCTTCTGGCTGGCGTCCGGGACGATCTGGCACGCATACTACGCAACCTGCGCTTTGCAGATTGGCTGCCTGCCGATCGCATCTATCCGGAAGAGGATCGACAATATTCGGCTACTCTAAGGGCGGTCCGTCACGCGTACCAACTCCTCAACCAAAGAACCCCGGTGGATTCGGCACTTGGGCAGCCAACCAATGAAGCTGCGTACTACCTCGTGCCGTGACCGACCGCCGTTCCCCGAAAATAACCCATGCCAGACCTTGCTCCTCCCGTGAGCACGAAACATCCATTGCCTGTCGTCTGGTTTCACCTCTCAAACTGCATCTTTTGATTCAGGGCGGCTGTTCCTATCGTTCTTGGCGTGGACATTGTTGTCGGCGGCGGTACGGCTGGCCAGCGAGAGGCGCGAGACAGCTTGGTGGCCCAGACGCACGCCGTTGCGCGCATCGGCGCAGACGGCCACGCACGGAAGGCTTCCTCGCGGGTGTGCGGAAACCGGGTGGACCGGCCGGAGGTGACCGTTTCTTGGTCGGCGCTCATGGGTGGACCAAAAAGAAACGCCTTCAAAGGCGGCGAGGATGCCCAAGCTCCTCGATTCCTGCCGCCAAGGAAGTTGGGCAATTCCGCCGCCGGGTCGTCGGACGTCAATCCGGCTACGTGCTACGTTTGGACATGGTGAAACTCGCTGCCATTGCACCGATCATCTGGGCCAAGTGGGGCGGCACCTCGCTGGAGGCATTGCGGCAGGAAACCTTTGACGCTGTCGATGGTCTCGCGTTTCGAGCCATGAACTCTGATGGAGGCATTCGCGCGCTGTTGATCGTCTGCACCACGAACCGCGCTCAGATCCAAGTGATCGAAGAAGCTTTGCAGCTCAACGTGGTCGCGCGTCCCGCCGGTTGGGGAACCTACAGCGCCGCAGAGATGATCTTTAAGACGGAGAAGGGAAGTGGTCTCGGGCACCAAGAACTTTGTGACGGGAGCGGCAGAACAGCCATCGTGCTGTGCGCGCCGCGTCCAGAAGCAGTGCGGACGCTCGAAAAGCTCCTCGACCTTCCCGAATGAGGCAAGGGACCCCCTCCGGCGTAACGTGGTCGGCGTTGGCCAGCCGTGTTTGATCATCTGGCAGCATCTCCCGACGGTGCCAGCGTCGTTCTTAGTGTCTCCCCGACCCCGCACATCGAGGAGCGGGCAACCAAGAGAGAATGACTCCCACACAGACGCAACTGGCCGGTCGCCGTTTGGCCCTCGGCATCCTCAACGTCGGCGGCTGGGTCTTGGCAGCGGCGGGCGGGCTCTGGTTCCTGCCGGGGGTGACAAGCCCGCAGGTCAGCCCGGGCAGCGTCGGTCTTTCGCTGCTTGGTGCGCTCGGCGTCCAGGCGGCGTTCGACTACGCGGGAGGCGTGCTCCTGATGCCTCCTCCGAGGCCTGAGATTCGACGCTTTTTCGGATCGTGGTTGCGTGGGGCAGCTGGACATACGCTGGTTTTGGGGCTCATCGCCGCTTTGAGCTACGGGAGCTTCCGTCTGAGCGGCGGGTTCGTCGCGGGCATCGTGGTGGCCACGCTGGGCTTGGCGGTGGCCCGAATTTGGTGCCTACGCTTGCTCGGCGGTGTTCCACTCACATCCGAATCACGCAGTGACGAAGCAACCTTGTTGGCTGCGGTAGACGACCCGGCTTTCACCGGGGCAACCATTGGCTGGGGCCGCCATGCGGTCAGCTTGTGGCCGGTTTCCTGGCGGCAGCGGGTGTCGACCGACGAACAGGTGGTCGAAGAAACCCGCCGCCGCTGGCAGATCGAACGAGGTTTGCCGGGCCGGACGGTACTGTTTGTTTTGGGCTGGAACGCCCTGGGCAGCGCCCTCGGATCGTTCCTTTTCCATCTGGCCGTGTATCCGCCCGCGACCGCGTTGCTGCTCCATGCCTGTTGGATGACGCTCTGGACGTTCGGCAGTCTGTTGACATTGCCGAGCCTGAGCCGCCAAGCCGTGTTCGCTGCCGACCGTGCTGCGCTCGATGCCGGACACGACCCCCGGGGTTGGATCGCACACTTTCCCGAATTGGTCGGTGAGGACGGTGGAGCCGGCCCGCTGGTGCAAACCATCTTCTACCCGGTGCCCTCGGCCAAGCGGCGTCTGCAAAGGCTGGAGGCGGGGCCGGGGTCAAGGTTCGTCGCCGGCAACCTGGCACGCGCGAACCTGTACTACTCCTGGGCCGGCTGCACGCTGCTGGGCCGGGCGGTGCATTGCAAC
>CAXUHC010000208.1:0-1995 GCA_964250705.1 uncultured Chthoniobacterales bacterium
TTCACCCCTTTGTATCGTCTCTCACCATGCCATTATCCGGATAGGCACTTAGCGCTGACTCCCTGTATAAGAAGCTGGAACGCCTCATTTATGAGCCTTCGGAGGAATCGTTCAACCGCTATGCCAGTTCCATCCGGGCCAAGGCGAGACGTCAGAAGGCGGCGCAATTGAAACTTGGCGTCGCGGGGGAAGCCATCCCTGTCCCGTTGCGCTCCATCGCGGCTCCTGGCCACGTGCTCTCGCCAGGTGCTGGATTTCGGGTGCCCCAAGTCGTAATCCGTACCCCGGAAGACGTGAACGCCTTTGGTCGGGCATTCATCTCAGAGGATTTTCAATGGGAGCCAGGGGCGCTGTATCCATGTCCCATCAAAAACCACGGCGAACCTAGTGTCACGTTCATTGGCCAGGAAGGGCGTGGCACGCTTGTGCATTGTTACCACTGCGGCTACCGGGACACCCTGATGGAAATTCTGCAGCAGATATACAAATCGGCCGGCACGATAGCCGCTGCGACGGCTGTTTGGCCGGACAAGGTTGTGTCCGGGATGATCGATGGCGCTGAGATCGGTCGGGTAAGGGATGCAATTTGGCGAATCGGGGATCTCGACAATGCCAGAAAACGTTTCCAGACGACGTTCGGAAAGGATACGCCCGCTGTGTTCGGCGAATGGGGGACGATGATTTACCGCGAAGTGTTGTACCTGCTTTCCCGGGAATCAATCCCGCAGCCGTACGACCAGAGCCTCTATCACGTGAACATCCTGCGTAACCAGACAGGCGATGTCGTGGCCGCCGATTTTTATTCTTCCAGCTATGAACCCTTGTTTCGGCACTGGCTGCGCTCACCGCTTGAGGTGGAAGAGGCGCTGTTTTGCGTCGTTCCATGGGGGGATCAATGCGACCCCAAGAACGGCACGAAGACCTTTGACACTGCTCGGGACGCCTACGATGCCGCGCAGCAAGCCTTGCAACTACCAGCCAAAGATCGCCCGCGTATAGCGATGGCAGCAGCAGGAGGAACCAAGATCGAAAATCGTCAATGATCTTAAGGTCCTGCGCCCAGCCAAGCGGGGACGACCGCTTCGTCGTAGCGGCTGGACGCCTGAGTGCAGCGGGGGAGTCCACGCCGGATGCGTGGAGCTAGAAAATAGATGTGCCCGTGAGGCCGACCATCCACTAAAGTTCATGTTTTGCGTCCATCCTAGCAAGAGGAGTTTGCTCGCCTCAAATGGCTGCTATTTTAAAAACTCGATGATGCAACCCCGCGCTCAGACGCCGCAACTTTCCGCGAAGCTTCCAGCTTCGTCTGGAACGCATGGGAAAAGTGTTCTCGTCGCCCTGTATGGCCCGCACGCGCAATCGAGCATCTACCATCTGGCACGTGAGCTCACGATGACGCGACAGCTCGCAGGCAAAATTTCCCGAATGTCGTCAAAAGACTCAGACATTGCGGTGTCGCTCCAAGCCCAAGTCAATGATACGATCACCAGAATTGGCCGTTTCATGGTCGAGGCTGATCTGGAATCGCTGCGGAAATTTACCAAAGCTGCCGTGGAGATGGAGCATCCTGGACTGATTGCCGACCCCACCCGACTGGTATTGCTCGAACAACATGAGCAAATCACCATCCGGCTGCAGCGTTGTCCGACGGTCGGGGAATTGCGGGCCGCTGCTGAGAAACTCAATCCCGCGTTGCAATCGATGGAAGATTCGCAGTTTCGTCGGACGTGTAGAAAGTTGGAACTCGAGTTCAACGATCAGAAGAAGCTTGAAAAGCTTCGTAGGGAGCACCGGTCTCTAACAAAGAAGCTTGGCACGACGCCAACCCACGCAGAGTTTATGCGGGCCGCGACCGAGCTAAAACTTCTCCCTGACAACTTTTCATTGAAAGATTTTGGGACGATGTGCGAAGCAGATGGGTTGGTTTTCAGAACTGCCTGAGTCGATTGCTCACGGCGGTGGAATGGGCCTTCGGATTACCTGGCGGGACCGTTG
>CAXUHC010000208.1:2005-7924 GCA_964250705.1 uncultured Chthoniobacterales bacterium
AGCCTGCTCACTCGCGCGCGCGAAAGATTAAGGCAGGTAGGAGACGCAGCCTCTCGCGTTCCCCCCAGGGCAGAAAATCAGCGGTCAGCGTTCCTGGCGAACGATGAACGTCGATTTTTTACCCTGCACTACAACTGGAGCAAGCGTGATCGGTCCGGGCGTCGTGATGTGACCATTACTCCGAGGGGTGGATCTAGGACAACGGGTCTGAGCGGGTTGTCCTACGCCGAACCGGACAGAAGCGTCATCATATGGCCGCAATGAACGCCACTCCCATCAACCTTTCAGACGAAAGCGCCCCGCGCGACGGAAAACCTCCACGTCGAGCCTTTAAAATCAGCGAGGTCGCCCGGACCATCGGGGTATCGACCGCAACTGTCCGCCGTGCCATCCAACGCGGGCTCTTCCACCCATGCCGCGCTTTTCGGCATGTCCTCATTCCCGCTGAGCAAGTCGATGCATTCCTCGAAAATCGAACCAGTGCGGGCTTGGTCGAGTTTACCGCGAAAAACAAAGCTTCCTCATCCGACCGCACGCCACCTCAGGGGACCGTACCTCACGACATCAACGTCTCCGAAACGCAGTCGAACCGGGGGGCGGAAAAATGAGAAGCAATTTCCGGATCACGAAGTTTGTTCGTGGTGAGTTTCGATTTCAGGACCTCCCGGCTTACACTCAGCAGCAACTTGTCTCTTGCCCATCCGCAGGTGGCGGTGTCCATCTCTGGATCTACCACGTCGCGTGTCTTCTCAGAAAGGCAAAATTCTCGCCTGCCGCCGCCATCGAACTAGTCGAGCTAGCCACGGATGCTTGTGATCGTGTGGTACCACGGCGGGAAATCGCTGATGCCGTTGCGAGTGCGGGAATCGGGGACGGCGAAGAAATGGTCACGGAGACTGAACGTGAACGTTCCGCCCGTGCACGGTCCCGTTCCATCGGAAAGAATTACGCACTCATCGAGCGGATCGCACGAGCAGGTCGCGGTCTCGCAGGGTTGTCTAAGAACAATCCGGTTGCCCCCGACGACGTCGCCCCAGAGGAGGTTTTGCCGCTGCTGTTCCCCGGAGAAGCGTTGATTTGCTGCGGACGGGACAAAGATAAATTTCAAACGCAACCATTGGGATCATGGTTGGCAACCAATCTTGAGCGGGTCCCGTTCGTGGTACCCAGTCCGATGTCAGCCGTTACGGGACTCACGCGCGATGGCAAACCTTCGCAACGCTGTTTGGACAACACGGGCCCCCGGCGGTTTCTGGTCATTGAGTTCGACTTCAAGGAGAAAACTGCCCGGGGAGAGGATACGCCTGATGCGCCGTTATTGAAGGCATTGGCCAAGGACGGGATCAGCGTCGCCGACTTGGGCGTCGCTCTCCACGCGCACTTGGCGGAGTGGGGAAATCTGGTGATGATTGTTCATAGCGGCGGCAAGTCTGAACACGGCTGGTACTACGTGGTTGGCCAACCGCCCGAGAAGATCGATAAATTTATGGCGTACGCCAAGAGTCTGGGTGCCGATCCAGCGACTGCCGTCCCTTGCCAGTTGGTACGGATGCCCGGTGCTCTCCGTGAAGGCACATCCACCAAGCAGGTCGTGCGCTTTTTTGAACCGGAAAGGATCAACCAATGAACGCGTTGAAAACGAATGGTTGGGCGGCGATCGAAGAGATTCCCGACGTGCTGACTGATCAGCAAGCCGCGTCGGCGTATTCGTCCTCAGGAGCCTCTTTGCCAGAAAACTGGTTGGTTCTCCCTGGGAACGAACATTCGATCCAGGAATGCGCGAGAGACCTCTTCCCGAGACTGGCAGTCCAGAAAGAACTGTTCTACCGGGGCGGGGTCGTCGTCGAACTCATCAAGCAAACCGGCGACGAATCAGGTCTCGCTATCGTCGACCCGCCGGGATTTTGTAGCCGCATTGAGTCGGTGGGTCGGCCCGTCGTGTGGCGTAGCGGGGCCAACGGCGAGCGAGTGCTCAAACCGACTGTTTGTTCCGAGGGCACGGCAAAAACGTTGTTGGCGTCACGGGAGGCAGCCGAACATTTGCCACCCATCACCAGCGTCGTGAACTGCCCCGTGTGCGTTGAGGGGCAGGAAAATACCCTAGAAATTCTCGGTGTTGGTTACCACTCCGTCCACGGCGGCGTGCTTGTGACCGCCGGTGACGATCCTCCCACGATCGAGAGCGAGGTAGCGGTCGAGGAGCTGAGCTTGCTCCTGGAGGAATTTGATTTCCAGACCGACGGCGACCGTTCGCGGGCTTTGGCGCAACTGATCACTCCAGCCATGAAGATGGGTGGCCTGATCCAGGGTTTCGTCCCGGTGGACGTCGCGGAGGCGGATCAATCCCAAAGCGGGAAGACGTATCGACAGCGCCTGACCGCTGTTCTTTATAATGAGCAGCCCCGCATTATCGCCAAGCGCCAAGGCGGCGTTGGTTCGGTCGATGAAAGTTTCTCGCAGGCCCTTTTGGCAGGAAGACCGTTCATCCAGTTGGATAATTTTCGTGGGAAGCTGGACTCTCAATTCATCGAGTCGTTTCTGACGGCTTCGGGCAGCTTCGCCGCGCGGGTTCCCCATCGGGGCGATGTCATGGTGGATCCGAGCCGGTTCATTCTCCTGCTCACCTCAAATGGCGTGGAAACTTCCGAAGATATGGCGAACCGGTCATGCATCGTCCGCATCCGAAAACGCGCGGGTCACACCTTCCGGACGTACGATGAAGGCGACCTGATGGCGCATGTACGTGCTCACCAGCCGTATTACCTGGGATGCGTCTTCGCGGTCATCAAGCGTTGGGTCAACGAAGGCAAGCCACGGACCAGTACGAGCGAACATGATTTCCGAGATTGGGCGCAGTCGCTGGATTGGATCGCCCAAAATATCTTCCAGGGGGCACCGTTGCTGGAAGGTCATCGGGCCGCCCAAAAACGCGTGAGCAATCCCGGATTAAACTTCGTGCGCCACCTAGGCTTGCACGTGCGAGAGAACCAGCGCCTAGGTGAGGAAATGTCGGCCTCGACGATTTTCGAACTCGCCGTCGAAAATGAAATTGAGATCCCCGGTTACACTGGGCGTGAAGAACAAGTTGGCAAACGGCAAGTCGGGACTCTGATGGCACGACTCTTCAAGGAAGGTAACCCAATCGGCGTCGATGATTTCGAGTTGACCCGCCGCGAGCGTGAGACCCCTCGCGACGACGGTGGCGGGAAACATATGGTGAAATATTATTCGTTCCGTGAAGCCGCGGGCGTTCTCCGCAAAAGCGCACAAGGCGCACAGCAGAATTAAAGTTCAAAGAAATACCGGTATTTTTAAGAGTTTATAAAGTGCTGTGCGCCTTGTGCGCGACTGCGGATCAATCTGTCGCTCCCCTTGGTTATTTCATTGCTCGCTCCGCGACGAAGAAAATTTGCCGGTTTTTCGTAAACATTCCAGCCATTTGGTGGTTGGTCGCCTGCCCACAGCTCTTGTCTTTCTGGGGGGCATATCACCCACCGATTCACGCGCAAGATAACGAGAAAAACGCCTGCTCTCGTCACGTCCATCCTCCCCTCATGCCCACCAGCCGCTACTCACCCCCCGAACGCGCTTACCGTAAGCGTGTCCGCGCCCTTAAAAAGCAGGCCAAGAAAAATGCCGCTCGTCGTAAAAAAATTCTCGCCGGCCTGAACGACCGGCTCATCGCCGCGTTGTACGAGCACAGTCTGCTCGACATGAGTTTGCACACGAACGTCCCCCTCCAACTCGTCCCATCCCGAGACCTGCGGCGGCGGGTCCGGCAACTCAACCTCGAAACCGAGTACATGTTGCCCGGCGCGCCGATGCCGGGAATTCCCCGTGATCCGGCACCGATCCCACCCGGGTTTACCCCTGAGGCTGTCCGTGAGGTGCCGTCAGCCGAACGCCAACTCCGTCCCATCGGACGCGGTACTCAATATCCCCTTCACCCCGTCCTTCCCATGATGCCCGATCAGCAAGCTACCCTCGCATTTATCCTGGCCAATGGCCGCTTCGAGCCGGAGATCACCGGGATGGGCAGCCGCTACCGCTGTCCCTTTTGCCCCAAGCCCACCCGCGATTCGCTGGCGGTCCCTGGCCACACCCTCCGCGTTTTCCCAACCGCCAACGGTGACTTGATCTTTCGCTGTCACCGCTGCGCGTTCGTGCTAGACAGCATCGAGTTCGTCCAGAAGCTCACACCCTATCCCAACGCGGAACAAGCCGCCCAGCTGCTCTATGACTGCAAGAAGCTCTCGGTCCCGACCCCGGCCGCTCAACTTGCGGGCTACGAGCGACTGGCAGCCCTGCGACCGCTCTTCGACGAGGGACGCCGACGATTTGCCCGTCGACAGCCGCGTGACCAGCAACCCATTCTCTTTGGCGACTGGGCACTGATGACAACCGCCAGCGTCGCCAAACTGTTCCCGGGCCTACGGTTTCCCAAAGGATTGCCCGACGAATGCCTGGTACGCATTAGCCGTGATGTGTTTGGCCGTTGGTCCTCCCTCCATTTACATCAGCCCCGCTCGTACGGAGCCCTGTACCGGCTGGAGCTGCGAGATTGGGAGCAGCCTGCGGCGATGACGGTATTTCTGCCCGCTTGGGCGGATGCAGTGGAAGGGCGGGAATTAATTATGTGCGCCGAAAGCATGGTCGCAAAAACCATTGAGATTGCCGTGGGCGCATGGCCAGAGAAAGACCGACTCCCGGTCGCACTGATCGATCGCTACACCGGCACGATGAACGAACCCGTGAGCCCATTCTCGACCGTGTGGGCCGTGACGCGGGGAACCCGCGACGCTCGTTTCGCACTTCCCTGGTGTGCGCCGACCAGTATTCCAGGTGAACCAACCGTGCGGGTATTGAAGTTGCGGGAAGAAATGCGCGGCTTCGATCCACTGGTGGAGGCCTGTAAAGATCGGTCATCGTTCTGCATCGCCTCCGCACCTGAATGCGTGGAAAACATGGCGGCGATAATCGCGGCGGAGAAAGATCATCAACCGCTCGCCGTGGTCATGGCGGACCTGCTCGGTCAACCGGGGCTGCACCCCACGACCCGCCGTCTGCTTCTGGACGCAGTCAGCGCACGCACCGGTCTTGCACCCGACGAAATCGTTCCGGAAAACTTCGATCCCTGGACTGGTGGACCCTACGCATTAAATGCAACCGGGGGGACAACGTACATTGCCCGGGAGGGACGGTATTGGCGTCGCGGGAGCCGGGAGAAAGATTTTACAGCGGTGACAAATTTTGTGGTGCGACTTCACAATCGCGAGATTGATCCCAAGGGACGCGTCACCCACCAAGCCTGCATAGAGATCAACGGATGCCCCATTGATCTCTCGCTCTCGAGTGCCGTGTTCGATAGTCCCAAACGCTTGCTGACTGCGCTGACGACCGCTGCCGCCCGAGCAGGCGTGGAGTATCCGGTCGTGGTGGACTCGAAGGCGAAGCGGTTGCTGCCGGAATTAATCAGGGCGACGCACCCTCTATCGGTGCGATGTTGATCCCGGAATGAGCGGCAGTTCCAACGTTCCGCTCACGAAGAAGTCCCCGTTGTTTCGGTCCGCACGCCGGAAAGTGTATGTACAAATGCCTTGCGTTGAATTCTCCTCATTTAGGAGGAGTGCGTTCAACCTGCCCGTGCGAAGGGGGCAACGTAAATACTGGCCGTTAAACCCTCACCCAGCGGGCGAGTCATCCCGATCTACATTTTCCGTGGAAAAGCGGTGTAAGTGCTCAACGTTGATCACTCGCCATTGATGGCGAGTGGTTTCGATCCACACGCAAGTGAACTCCGCAGGACCACGTGTTCGCACCAAGTATTCACCATCGGTGCATATCACGCCTTGTGGAAATATAGTTAAGAACCTGTGGAGTTAATCAGGTGAGTCGTCGTACAAGCAAGCGCATCATGGC
>CAXUHC010000209.1:0-7804 GCA_964250705.1 uncultured Chthoniobacterales bacterium
GAACTAAAGGAAATCCAGCCCATCGCGTTCGGCGATTCGGACAAAGTCGAAGTCGGCGAAACCGTCCTCGCCGTCGGCAATCCCTACGGCCTGGAAGACAGTGTGACCCAGGGCATCATCAGCGCGAAAAACCGGCCCGGAAATGACAACGGCCCCGACCTCTTCCAGATCGACGCGGTGATCAACCCGGGCAACAGCGGCGGGCCGCTGGTCAACGTGCGCGGAGAACTCATCGGCATCAACGAGGCGATCTTTTCGCGTTCGGGCGGCTGGCAGGGGGTGGGGTTCGCCATTCCCTCGGCGACGGTCCGGCGCACGCTGGACGGGATTCTGCGGCTGGGGAGGGCGATCCATCCCTACCTGGGCATCCGGCAAACGGCCGACAACGGGGCGGGCGTGACCGTGGCCAGCGTGGAGACGGGTTCGCCCGCCGACAAGGCCGCGATCCAGCCCGGCGACACGATCCGGCGTTTCAACGGGAAGGACGTGAACGACATCGAGGGCCTGCGCCGCTGGGTGGCGGAGGTCCAGGTGGATGCCACGGTGCCGGTCGATCTAGTGCGCGACGGGAAGCCGGTGTCGGTGCAGGCCCGGATCGCGGAGCGTCCGCCCGCGCAGCAGCGGCTGGCGCAGGTCCCGCACCTGCCGCCGGGTCATCCGCCCATCGGTCCGCGCAACGGGGGTAGCATCACCCCCGGCGCGGGCGGAGTGCTCGGGGCGATTCAGGTGCGAGAACTCGCGGCGCAGGATTTGCGCACGCTCGACCTGCCGCTGAACACCCGCGGCGTGATTGTCGCCAGCGTGGCAGCGGACGCCAACGCTGCCGGAACGCTCCAGCCCGGCGACATCATCGAGAAGATCAATCAGGAGCCGGTGGTCGGCCTCGCCGATTACGCCCGGATGACGCGCGGCCTGTCGACCGAAGACCCGGTGCTGCTGTCCATCGTCCGCGGTCGTAGTCGGACGATGGTGATCGTGACGCCCCGGTAGACGGCCCCTGCGTTTTCTGCTTGGACAGCGCGGCGGCGAACGTGCATCGTCGGAGCTGATGAATCGCTTCAGCGTCGCACCGCTTTCAGGGATGACCCGGTCGCTGGCGGCGGTGGCGGGGGGGCGGCAGGCGCCCGATCTCGTCATCACCGGCGCGCGGGTGCTCTCGACCTATTCGGAACGCATCCTCGGCAGCCGGGAAATCTGGCTGCACCAGGGCCGCATCGCCGCCGTCAAACCCGCCGGGGAGTGCAAGGCGGCGGGCGTTCGCCGCTACGATGCGCGGGGAGGGATCATCGCGCCAGGCCTGGTGGACCCGCATCTGCACATCGAAAGCAGCATGATGACCGCCTGCGCCTACGCCGAGGCCGCGCTGCTCAACGGGACGACCACGGTCTTTTGCGACAGCCACGAGATCGGGAACGTCCTGGGGACGGCGGGCGTCGAAATGATGCTCGCAGACGCGCGGCAGGCCCCGCTTTCGATTTTTCTGACGGTTCCGAGCACCGTTCCCGCGACCTCGCCCGCCCTGGAAACCGCCGGGGGCGACCTGACGGCGGAGGCCATCGGTGCGCTTTTCGACCGGTGGCCCGAAGCCGTCGCGCTGGGCGAAAAGATGGATTTCGTGCAGGTGGCGACCGGTGACGAGCGTAGCCACGCGATCTTGGCGGCCGCGTTGTCGCGGGGCCGTCCCGTCTGCGGGCACGTCTACGGGCGTGAGTTCGTGGCGGCCTACGCGGCCAGCGGCGTGACCGATACCCACGAAGCCATCGACCTCGAAATTGCCAACGACCTGCTCGAAGCTGGGTTGTGGATATTCCTGCGGGGCGGCCCCCCGACCACCCCGTGGCACAGTCTGCCGCAGGCGATCCGTGCGGTCACCGAACTGGGAGCGAACCCCAAGCGGGTCTGCGTCTGCACCGACGACCGCGACGCCGACGATCTCTTCGCGTTCGGGTTGGATTGGGTCGTCAGCCAGGCGGTGGCTGCCGGACTGCGGCCCGAGGCGGCGTGGAGCCTGGGTTCGCTGCACCCCGCCACCCGCTACAACCTGGATGGCGAAATCGGCGGACTCGGCGGCGGGCGGCGCGCGGACCTCGTGCTGCTCGACGATGATTTCGAGGTGCGCAACACTTGGTACGGGGGGGAATTGGTCGTCGAAGGCCGCAAGATCACCCCGGTGCTCGAAGCCGCGCTCTCCAGGCCCTACCGCTACCCGGCGTCGGCCTACCGGACGGTCGCTTGCGCCGAGACCCTGGATTTGCTGCCGCCGATGCCCGCCGGACCGTGCGTGGCCAACGTCATCCGCACCGCGCTGCCGGGGATCATCGCTTACCACGACCGCGTCGAGATCGTGCCGCCCGCCAACGCGGAAGAATGGCCGGCGGCCCTCGCGATGGACGGACTCTGCTTCGTGGCGGTCGTCGAACGGCACGGGAAATCCGGCGAGGTCGCGCACGGATTGCTCAAGGATTTCGGCCTGACCAACGGCGCGGTAGCCAGCAGCGTCGGCCACGATTCCCACAACCTGATCGTCGCGGGCACCAACGAACGCGACATGCAGGTGGCGGTTGCTGCCATCCGCGCGGCGCAGGGCGGGGTCTGCGTGGTGGAGAACGGCGCGGTCAGCGTGATGGTGGCGCTGCCGATTGCCGGTCTCCTTTCCGACAAGCGCGCCACCGTCGTGGCCGAGGAAACCACCGGGCTGAAGAAGGCTTGGAAACGCCTGGGCTGCACGCTTCCGTACATGGGTTTCAATCTCCTGCCGCTCTCGGTGATCCCGGAAATCCGGCTGACCGACAAAGGACTCGTCCTCGTTCCCGAGATGCGGATCGTACCGCTTTTTGAAACGGCCTGACAAAAGTTTATGATGGCAAAATCTCTTTTAACGCTGGCAAGTTTTTGGGCGTGGGCAATCACCGCGGCCGCGCAGACCCCGGCGGCTGCACCCCTTCCGGCGGAGTTGAAAGACAGCACGGTGGTCGCGGTTCCGCCTGAAAGCAGGATCGTCTTCCAGGATGAATCGTCTAAGTCTGGCCCGGAATACATCGCGGTGATGGCCTCGTTCCCGGAGGAACTGACCGCCATCGAAGCGGTCATGGTGCCTGATAAAACCCGGCTGGAATCAACCCGCATCAAGGGCATCGAATTCAAGGCCGCCGAGGTGGCTGGCCGCCGTTACCTGTTCTTTCTGACGGGCATGAGTCTGGTCAACGCGTCGATGAACACGCAGTTCGTGCTCGACCATTTCAACATCCGCGCCGTCTTCTTTACGGGCATCGCCGGCGGGATCAACCCGGCGTACAGTCCGGGGGATGTCGTCGTGCCCGCAAACTGGCATTACCACTCCGAAGCGGCTTACTTCAACGAAACGGCGCCCGGCCAGTTCTCGCTCGCCGGATTCTTTCATCAGAAATACAAGAACTTCGGCATGATCTTTCCGGACGACGTTTTCGTCATTCGCGAAGGGATGCCCAAGTTCGAGCAGGTGCCCTCGTTCCCGGCAGACCCCGCGCTCCTGGCCGCCGCCAAGAAAGCCACCGATGGCATGCCACCCATGAAAGCCGGTGAACGCGTCTGCAAGGTCAACTACGGCGGCGAAGGGGTGTCCGGCACGGTTTTCTGCGACAACGCCGAATACCGCAAGTGGGTTTTCGAGGTCTGGAAGGCGGAGTGTCTCGACATGGAATCAACGGCCATCGCGCAGGTCTGCTGGGAAAACAAGACGCCGTGCCTGATCGTGCGCGGCCTGAGCGACCTGGCCGGCGGCCAGGCGGGCAAGAATCAAATGGACGATTATCTCAAAGCTGCCGCCGACAATTCGGCTGCCGTGCTCGTGAAGATTTTGCAGACGCTGGACCAGCCTACCGTCACTCCGACCGCTCCGGGGAGTTGACCATGCGTGTCGAGGTCGTCCTCACGCCGCCGGAGATATCGCGGCTGCCGCGGCGTGATTTGAGCGACGCGACCTGCGTGGTCTTCGACGTTCTGCGCGCCACGTCTACGATTCTGACCGCATTGTTCAACGGCGCTCGCCGGGTGTATCCGGTGGGAACCGTCGAGGAAGCGCTCACCCTACGTGCCTCGCGCCTGCCCGGGGCGCTCCTCGGGGGAGAGCGCGGCGGCGTGCGCATCGACGGTTTCGACCTGGGAAATTCCCCCCGGGAATACACTTCGGAAACCGTCGCGGGGCGCGACATCATCACGACGACGACCAACGGCACGGTGGCGTTGCGCGCCTGCGCGGGCGCGAAAACGGTTCTCGCGGGTGCGCTCTTGAACCTGCGCGCGCTGGCGGATGATCTGGGCACCGACGCCGCCAAACCACAATGCCTTATGCTTGTCTGCGCGGGAACTGGCGAGCGCTTCGCCCTCGAAGACGGCCTCGCGGCCGGAGCGTTGATTACCCTGCTCACGGCGCGCCAGGAAATTGCAGCCCTCGATCTGGACGACGGCTCCCTGGCAATGTGTGCGCTGTTCAAACGCTGGCGTCACAACCCGCTCGGAGCTTTGCAGGCGTCGGAAAATGGTCGGCGGCTGGCGCAGCTCGGGTTAGACGGCGACACGGAATGGTGCGCACGCGAATCGTCCTTGGATATGGTCGCCGTGCTTCGCCAGCAGGCGTTGGAAGGTGAGAGAGTGCCGACGGTTCCCTCCGGCGATGAGACGAAGTGATCGCGTTCCCGACGCTTTTGCATTAAGGTTGGCCCTGCATGGCGTCGAAGCGCAAACAGGTCTATCTGGCCGTGGCTGGCTCGGTGGGAATCCACCTGCTGGTGCTATTTGCGTGGGCGCTCTCGGTGCAATGGTTTCCCAACGTCGAAGCGGCGTCCAGCCAGACGCCGGAGCAGCTGAAGCTGGAGGTCGTGGAGGAACCGCCCGCCGACACCCCGCCGCCGGAGCCGGAGCCAATCTCGACGCCGCCGCCGAAGCCCAAGCTCGCCTTTAAAGAAACCGACGATTTGCCCGAGGCCAGCCAAGTTCCCAAAGACGCTGCCTTCCAGTCTGACCGCAACGCCGAAGCCGCCAGCGAGCTACCCGCGACCGGCGACGCGCCTTTGCCCACGCAAAAAGGCAGGCCGATCCCAAGTTTTGCCTTTGACTCCCATCCGTACACGCCAGGCGATGCCGGAGGTGCCGTCGGCCAGAATGTCCCGGAAAACATGCCGCCCACGGCGCCGCCCCCACCGCGCGCGGCACCGAAGCCGCCGGCTCAAGCGAGTCCGCCGCCTGCTCCCACTCCCGCCGCGTCCGTGGCCGATCCGCGCGACCTGGCGATGGTCACGCCACAATCCATTCCTTCGACCCCGTTGGAACCCGAGAATCCTTACGATCCATCGTTTCGGCCCCCCTCGGGCATGACGGAGCCGCCGCCGCCAACGCCCGTTCCGCGCCGGGGTGGTTATCGATCTCAACAGCAACGCGCAGACTCGAGCGGAGGCATCGAGCAAACCGGGTCGGCGAGCATCGCGTCGGAGGCCACTCCAAGCGGGCGCTACACCGCGTTCGTCATTCGGACGATTGGCCAGCGTTGGCGACAGTTGTCCGACGCCCGGACCGACATCATCGCACTCGGCACCGTTGTCGTTCGTTTCGTTGTCGACCGTGAAGGCAAGGTGCATTCCCTGCGTGTGGTGTCCAATACGGCCAACGAGGCGTTGGCATCCGTGTCGCTGCGTGCGGTGGCGGAAACGCCAATTCCGCCGATGCCCGCGGACGTACTCACTTCGTCCAATGGCGCGATGATGCCGGTCGAGCTCCATTTCAACCTGGACGGTCAAACTCCCTTTTGACGCGCCGTTTTTCTGCCGTTGCAGTTTTGGCCTTCCGGTTGCACCGTTGCCCACACCGTCCGCCCGATGTTTTCCCCTTCTCTCCCGTTGCTCGCCGCCACGCCGTTCGACACGATCATCCAGTTCTTCAAAAACGGCGGCTGGTTCATGATCCCGCTGGCGATCTGTTCGCTGGTCGCGGTGACCATCGTGCTGCTGCGTTTCGTGGCCTTGCGGCGGGAGAGTGTCCTCCCGGCGGTCGTCGAGCACGAGATCGAGCGGTTTCGGCCCGGTGGCAGCGCTGAGCAGCTTTCCCGTTTGGTCGGCGACGATCCCGCCGCGCTTTCGTCGCTGACCCGGGTCGCTTTGAGTCATTTGCGGGTGCCTCGGGCCGAGAATACGGAGGCCGTCCAGACGGCGGCCCGGCGCGAGATCATGCGCTTGGAAGGTGGTCTCGCCGTGCTGGAGTTGATCGTCGGAATCTCGCCGTTGCTCGGACTGCTCGGCGCAATCTCGGGCTTGGTGAACGTCTTTTCCAATCTCGGCGGCAGCAAGGTCGGCCAGGACACGGCGGGCGTAGCGCTCGGGATCGCGGAAGCGCTCAACACGACGATCTTCGGCCTGGCCATCGCCATTCCGACGCTGATCGCCTACACCTACTTTGCCAAGCGCGTGGAGGTCATGGCCGTGGAGATGGAATCGCTCATGGCCGACCTCCTCTCCAAATGCTACTACCAACGTGCCAGCCGTCCTTCGTCGTCTCCGACGGATTACGAATCGGGGGAAACGTCGCCGGTCTCCGCGGCGGCGGCCTACGTTCCACAAACCCGCCGCATCGCTTCGGCCCCGGTGTCCCAGCCGATCTCGGAACCGGAATCTGGCATCGAACCGGCCTGATCGACCCGGATTAAGCCGCCATGAAGTTCTACACGCGCCGCCGGGTGTCGCCGGTCATCACCATCGTCTCGCTGGTGGACATCCTGACGATGGTTCTGATGTTTTTCGTCTACACGACGACCTTCAAGACCGCGCAGGAGCAGGTCAAAATCGTTCTTCCGGACACAAAGCACGGTGGCGAGGGGACTTCGGACGTGGCACCAGTCGTCCTCGCGGTTGATCCGGCAGGGGGCGTGTTTTTGGATAACAAACCCATCGAATTGGATGCGTTGGGGGAGGCCGTCAAAAAACTGGCGGCCGACAAACGTCCGCTCCAAATGAAAGCGGACACCAAAGCCAACTTCGGCCGGGTGATGGAAGTGCTGGATACCCTGAAAGGGGCCGGCGTCTCGAATGTGTCCACGTTGACCCAGCAAAAAAAGTAGCGCAGCGTCAATCTCTCATCGGTATGGTCTTGGAAATCGTAAAATACGGCGACCCGGTCTTGCAGACCAAAGGGAAGCGCATCGAGCAGGTGGATGATGCCATCCGGCAGTTGGCGCAGGACATGACCGAAACGATGTACGCCGCGCGCGGTCTGGGACTGGCTGCCCAGCAGATCGGTGTCGCGTTGCAAATGACCGTCGTGGACGTGGCACAAATCCAGGAGGACCGCCCGAGCACGATGATCGTCAACGGCGAAGCGGTCGATCTCGCGGAGTGGATGCCACTCGTTCTCCTCAATCCTAAATTGGAGTTTAAGCCGGAAAAAGACGTTGCCAGCGAAGGCTGTCTGAGTTTTCCCGACCTCCACGGGGATGTCCCGCGCTCCAGCACGATCAAGGTGCATGCCGATCTCCTCGACGGCAGTCAACTGGATTTTGAGGCCACCGGGATGCTGGCGCGAGCCATTCAGCACGAGGTGGATCACCTCCACGGCATCCTTTTCATTTCGCGGATGAGTTCCGCCGCCAAGGCCGGGCTGTCGGGCCGGCTCAAACGGTTGCACCGCGAAGGTTCGGCCAATCCCTTCAAGGGCCAGCCCCGCCCGGCAAAGCCGGTTGCCAAGCGCCGCGCGGCGGCAGTGGAGGCGGAGGATTAGAGTTTCGGTCTAATAATCCAATAGGAGATCCCCCGGCTCTGCCGGGGAGGCTCTCAAAGGTTTG
>CAXUHC010000210.1:0-7762 GCA_964250705.1 uncultured Chthoniobacterales bacterium
CACGCCCACGCCCATCCGGGCCGCCGGCGCGCTGGCGGATTGGCGGCCTCTTGCAATTCACCGTCAGCGCAGCGCAACCGTGCGTTAGCGGACCGCGTTTCACGCCGATATACTCGCAGACATGAAATTCTCCGGTTCTCTTCGCCGCCGGTCTGCCTTTGCCTTGGCTGGTGCCCTGGTCTCGGCTGGCGCGCTCTCGGTCGCCACGCCCGCACATGCCGAGGGCGGCGGCACGGCGGAAATCAAGACCTTCCTCGTCGGCAAGCTCCAGCGGATGGACGGCGCGGCGCACGACTTCGTCAAAAACGCCAGTGACTACCAGAAGCTCATCGATGCCAGCGGCGGCGACTACGACCGCGCCGCCCTCGAACACGGCCCCGAACTCCTCCCGCTGATCGCCAGGATGCAGGGCGATTTCCGCATCTATCATAACGAAGGCTACGAAACCGTCGAAGGCATCACCGCCGGAACCAAGCAGATGGTCGATTTCGACACCTACCTCGACGCGGGCGTGCCCAAGAACGAGGCCACCACCGACTCGCCGTCCTCGCCGCTGGTCCTCAAGTCGCGCGACGGGAAGATCCTCAGCGACCGCAACGGCAATCTCTTCCACTACGTCATTGAGCCGACCCTCTGGGGCACGCGCGAAAACTTCGTCTACCGTCTCCGGGGCGAAGCCGCCGCCAAGCTCAAGCCCGTCACCGTGCTGCCTCGCGCCGACGTGCTCACCGCCGCCGCCGATGATTGCGCCCGCAAGCTCGACGAACTCCTGGGCATCGCTACCCGCTGGCAGCCCACCCTCGACGAATGCGTCGGCGCGCTCGTCTGGATGACCCCTACCCTCAACGGCTACTTCGACGACTGGCGCGATTCCCGCTACAACCCGCAGTCCTCGTTGGGCCGCTACGTCGCCGAAAGCCGCGTGCTCGACATGCGCGGCATCATGTCCAGCCTGCAACTCGTCTGCAACGCCATCCTGCCCGAGGTCACCAAGAAGGACCCCGCGCTCGCCGCCCGGCTCAAGAGCGAATACGCCGACATCACCAGCTTCATCAACCGCGTGGACGCCCGCGAACGCGCCAGCGGCAGCAAGATGACCGCCGCGCAGATCGAGGAACTCGCCTACCAGGCCAAGAAACTCACTGACCAGCTCAGCCCGCACCTCAAGCAGGTCGTCGCCGAACTGAACCTCCGCCTCCCGCCGAAACCGACGCTGGCCTAACCCGTTCCAAAGGTAGGGATGCCTCTCCGAGGCACTCCCTGATTTCTTCGTCTGACGCGCTGCCCTCGTATGAAAACTTCCTGCTGCTCTCACGCCTTTCTCCGATTCCTCTTTGCATTTGCGGTGCTCCTCCCGCCCGCCGGGCTGCGCGCCGCCGACACGACCGAACTTTTCCATCAGGTCGAACAAACGCTCGACGAGGCGGCGATAGAGGTGCAAGGCGCACCGCTTTCCGCCGAGGCCGCCGCCGCGCTGCCCCGTGCGTTGGAGCCGTTGCGTCCGCTGGTCCACGATCCGGCAGCCATCGCCCTGCTGAACGGCGATTCTGCCCAGCCGCCCGCCGTGCAGGTCGGCGCCGCGCGTGCCCGGCTCCAGCATGTCGCCGCCCTGGAAATGCTGCACGCCCAGCGAAACGGCCAGCTCGGCACGGCCCGCGAGTGGCGCACGCTCATCACTCTGCCGCGCTTCGCCAGCGGCGAGGAAAACGCGGTGCTCCTGCAAACGGTCGATCCCGCCCAGTCCCGCCAGCCCGCCATTACCAGGGCGCTCGCCCGCGAGTACATCGGCTGGCAGTCCACGCGCACCCGCCAGACGCTCGACTACGTCCGGGCGGGCGTCCGTCGCGGCGACGCCACGCCCGAGTTCCTCGCCATGTACGGCGCGGAAATCACTGCCCTCACCCGTTTCCCGGGCACGATCTTCGCCGACGCCGAACTCCCCGCGCAGACCCGCTTTTCGCCGGCGGTCCCCGTCCTCACCGCTCCGCTCGACACGCCGCCCAACGAGGAAAGCATCGCCCTCTGGCGTCAGGACGTGGAGAGTATCCTGCCCAATCTGCTCGGCGAGAAGGACATCGCCCGCCTCCAGCGGCTTCTCGCGCGGTTCGTCAAACTGATCCCGCAGGAATACCGCAACGGCGTGCAGGACGGCCACATCCTCATCGCGCTGGAATACCGCGAGGCCACCCAGTTCACCCAGCAGGCGCAGGCGTTGGTCAACGAACTTGGCCCCGTCTGGCAGCGCGACCAGCCGCAAGCTTACGCCAAGCGCCACCGCGATCTGCTCGATAAGTTCGAAGGGCTGCGTCTAGCGATTGCCCGCATGGTGCCGTCCGCGCAGGTCGCCGGCAAGGCCTCCGAGCTTTCCGGCATCCTGGAAAACGATTTCAAGCTCACGGCCCGCAGCGCGGGCGACAAGGGCGACGTGATCGAGGAAACCGCGCTCGAAGTCCGCGCCGCCCTGACCAATAGCCTCGCCGCCGCCAAGGCCGACCAGTGGCAGGAAGCCGAGAGCCAGCGGCTCGACGCCTACACCGCCTTCGACACCGAGATCGAGCCGCGCGTTTTGCCGCGCGACCCCGAGTTGGGCCGCCGCGTCGAACGCTCCTTCATCGACGGCCAGCCCCCGCAGCAACAGGGCCTCAAGGCGCTTCTCGACCGCCGTGCGCCGATGGACGAACTCGAAGCCGCCTACGATCAGGTGCTCACCGGCCTGGACAACTCGGTTTCCCTGCTCAAGACCGCCGTTTCACCCACCACCCTCGGCTTCACGGCGTTCACCATCATCGCCCGCGAGGGCATGGAGGCCGTGGTCGTCCTCGCCGCGCTCATGGCGGGCCTGCGGGGGGTTGAAAACCGCGACACCCGGCGCGGCATCGCCTGGGGCGCGTGGCTGGCGCTCGGCGCGACGGTCCTGACGTTCTGGCTCTCGCAAACGGTCGTCAAATCGCTCAGCCACTACGGTGAAAAGCTCGAAGCCGTCGTGTCGGTTCTCGCGGTCCTCATCCTCTTCGTCGTCACGAACTGGGTGTTCCACAAATTCTACTGGGTCGGTTGGAACGCCAAGATTCGCAGTCTGAGCAAGGCGGCGCAGAGCGTGGAAAAGCAGCGTTGGGAAATCCTCGCCCTCCTCGGCGTCGGCTTTCTGACCGTTTACCGCGAGGGTTTCGAGACCGCGCTCTTCCTGCAATCGCTCTTTTTGGAAGGCAACGTGCAGGCGGTGGTGATCGGCGTCGCGGTCGGCGCGGTCTTCATCGCGCTGGTCGGCGGCCTGACGTTTACCTTCGGCGTCAAGTTACCCTATCGCCGCCTGTTGGTGATTACCGGCGTGCTCGTGGTTTCCATCATGGTGAGCTTCCTCGGCTCGACGGTGCGTCTGTTCCAGACGGTGAGCTGGCTGCCGGTCCATCCGGTGCCCGGCCTGCACGTCCCGGCCTGGGCGGGTCTGTGGCTAGGATTGTACCCGAGTTGGGAAGGTCTGTTCATCCCGCCGCTCGCGCTGGTGTACGTCGTGGGTGCGTGGCTCTACATGAAATGGTCCGCCGCACGCAGTCAGGCGCGTCGCCCACTGCCTGCCGCCACGCCGGTGCCCGCCCGCGAGCCGGAACCCGCCGGCGTCTGAAAACAGGCGCGCAGCGCCGGTCGTTCTCCAAGGTAGGGACGCCTCTCCGAGGCGCTCCCTGACTCCTGCCCTGCCCGTCCCGCGATTCAACCAACACATTGATGTACCACAAAACCTTGCCGCTTCTGCTGGCCGCCCTCGCGGTCACCACAACCACCTCCCTCCAGGCCGCCACCAACATCCTGCCCGGCCCGGACCAGGACCGCCCCGGCGCGGTCAACCAGCAAGCGCCCAACCCGCTCAACGTCGAAGGTCTCAGCGGCGAGCGGCGCTCGATTTTCTTGCGCGAAACGCTCCTCGGCGACCCTGACGGCCTGCGCACCCTGGCCGCCGCACTCGGCATCGCCAGCACCCCGATCTACATCGGCGAGGTCATGGGCAACCCCACCGGCGGCATCGAGCACGGCGTCACCTACGACGGCCTGCTCAACGTGCCGCTCGATCTCGATCTCGACCGCCTCACCCACGGTTTCACCTCCGACCTCGTTTTCCACACCAACGCCCTCTGGATTCATGGCCAGGGGCTTTCCACGCGCAAGGTCGGCGACTTTTCCAACACCAGCAACATCGCCGGGTACAACACCGTCCGCTTGCAGGAACTCTGGCTCCAGCAATCGTTCTGGCGCAAGCGCGTCAGCCTGCGCCTCGGCATCCTCGCCGCCGACGCCGAATTCTTCACCAGCACCAGCAGTTCGCTCTTCATCAACGGCACGTTCGGCGCGTTCACCTTCGTCGGCGCAAACCTGCCCGACCCTCCCGTGTATCCCGTGGCGGTGCCCGGCGTGCGCCTGGCGGTCGCGCCGGTGTCGTTTTTATCGTTCCAACTCGGCGTCTACGGCGGCGACAGCGGCGGCAGCCAAGACCAGAACAACCACGGCACGAACTTCAACCTCCGCAGCGGCGACGGCGCGCTGATCTTCGGCGAAGTAGCCTACACGCTCAACCAGTCGCCCGGCGACCGCGGGCTACAGGGCACCTACAAGCTGGGTTCGTTCGTCCACACGGGCAGCCGGAATTTCTCCACCTTCGATTCGCAGGCGCGCAACGTCCTCGGGGTCGGCCCCATCAGGAACCGTGGCACGAATTTCGGCGTTTACGGCATCGTCGACCAGGAGATTTACAAGGCCGCCGGCAAGACGATCACCGCCTTTGTCCGCGTCGGCGGCGCGCCCTCGGACGCGAACTTCGTGGATTTCTACGTGGACGGCGGTTTCAATTTCACCGGCTTCGTGCCGGGCCGCCTGCGCGACGTGGCCGGGGTCGCCTTGGCCTACTCCAAGGTGAGCGACGACTTCAGCGACAGCCAGCGCGTCCAGGGCGCACCCGGTTTCAGCAACGAGACCGTTCTGGAAGCCACCTACCGCGTCAATCTCGCGCCCTGGTGGAGCGTGCAGCCGGATTTGCAGTACGTTTTCAACCCGAGCGGCCAGGACGGTTCGCACGACGCCCTCGTCCTTGGCGTGCGCACGGCGGTCGCCTTCTGATTGGCTTCCAAACCCCGGGTAGGGAGGAGCAGGGACGCTCCTCCCTACCTTTGATCACGAACGGCGCTTGGTCGCCTTCTGCGCCACGGCCCGCAGCTTGGCGTTTCCGTACAACCCCGGGCAGCACCCGAACGCCTCCCAGAACGCCTTGGAAAAGTGGCTCAAGCTGCTGTAACCCACCGCCATCGCGGCTTCGGTCACGTTGCAACGCCCGTCCCGCAACAACTGCGCGGCCCGTTCCAGCCGCAGCCCCCGCAGATATTGCGGCATCGTGCGTCCCAGATGCTGGGAAAACGTGCGGCTCAGGTGAAACGCCCCGCAGCCAACCTCCGCCCCGAGCATCTCCAGGGTCGGCGGATTTTCCAGGTCGCGCGCCAGGATGGAGCACACCTGTTCGATCCTTTCGCGGTTGATCCGCTTCTGCCGGTCGCAGAACATCTCCTCTTTCGGCGCCACCACGGGCGCGAACAACAAAAGCGACACCAGTTCGAGCACCTTCGCCTCGTACCATAACCGCCCCGCGGGGGACGCCGCGTTGACCGGCGGCTCCTCCAGCGAGCGCGCGATGCTCTGCACCGCCATGTTCATCGGCTCGACGGTCGCGTACCCGCTGCTGCTGCTATCGTCGTTCAGAAACGCCCGCACGGGTCCCGCCAGCGCCGCCACGCCTTTTCCCAGCCGCGCCGCCAGAAATTCACGCGACAATTCCACCGTCACGAAGTGGTGATGCTCCCCCGGCGTCCGCACCGCGCGGAAACTCCCGCCCGGCGCCGGCACATAGCACGCGACGCTGCGCACGCCGATGGCGGTTTCCTTCCGGTCGGCTCGCAACGACCCGGTGCCCTGCAAATTGAGGCAGATTTCCAGGCTGCCAGGATGGAAACTCCGGCTCCAGTCGAGTTTTTTTTCCGAGCGGAAATGATGAAACTCGACGCTCACCCCCTCGCGCGAAAAGCTCCCGAAAAGCTGGCGCCACTCGCCTTGGATGTTCTGCCACACGCCGTTTTCCGCCGTGGACGGGAGTTTTTTTACGCTCATGCCGGTAGGACCCTTGGAGGCCGGACCATACCCGCTCCTCCCCCCTGCGGCAACCGCAATCTCTCCGACCCAAACCGCTGCTTTCCGGCTGTAGGGACGGCGCTCTGTCGCCGTGGCCACAACTCTACATCCTAACGCACGAACCGCCGGAGCGCACTCAGCACCGGCAGCAGGAGAGCCGCCAGTTTGCGCGCCGGTTTGACCATCGCCACGCGCGAGGTCTCCGCCAGCACGGTCCCGCCCAGGCCGCCGATCAACACGTCGCCCGGGTAATGCGCCCCCAGGTACACCCGCGAAAATCCCACCGCCACCGCCAACAGATAGAACAACCCGGTCCACCTCGGGTAATGCCTGCGCAAGAGCGCCGCCCCCGCGAACGCCGCCGCGCTGTGCCCCGAGGGAAACGAAAAACTGCCCGGCCGCCGCCCGATCACGGTTGCCCGCACCACGTCGATGAACGGCCGCCGCCGCCGGAAGAATTTCTTCACCGGCGTTTCGATGATGAACGTCGAAAGCCACAGCGACGGCAGCACTTCCCCCAACGCCCGGGCTCCGCGCGGCGGATCGCTCAGCGACGCGACGCAAAGCCCGGCCACCAGCGCGTCGCCCCGTTTCATGATGATCGTCAACCCGCGCATGAGAGCGTTGAGCCAGCGCGGGTGCGGCAACTGGTTGATGTCGAGGAAAATAGCCGTGTCCATCCGCTGCATCCCCTGCAAATCCTTCACGAGTGCCCGCCGCAGCCGCCGCCGGTGCGGTTCGAGGATCGTTTGTCCGGCGCCCGCCGCCGAGGGGTTGGTTGCCCGCAGGAATCCCTGGTCGAGCGGACTTCCTTCCACCGGCGGTTCGCTGGTCAACTGCCGGGCCGCCGCCGCGAAGACCGCCACGGTTTTCCCGTATCCCTCCGGGGCGGCGCTGGCCGCCTGGTCGATGGCCCGGACCATCGCCTTCGAGACTCCCAATCGGTCCTCGGCCATGCCCGGCGCGTGGTTCGCCGCCTGCCGTTCCAACTCCCGGATCACCTCTTCCGCCTGCGCGGGCGTTTCGATCTCGGCCAGAGCCTTTTCCAAGGCCCGCGTGGCGAGCGTGGCCGCCTGGGCGTTGGTCGTGGGCGTTTCCATATCCAAATCAATGTCCTGACGGCTCTCCGAGCCGGTACCTAGAATGGCTCGGGGTGCCGTGCCGTCAAGACCAGAGAAGCCACCTCAGGCCACCGCGTCTTCCAACTCCACCACGAGCCGGTCCATGATGTAGGAGCGCCGCTCGGGGGTGTTCTTGCCCATGTAGAAATCGAGGATGTGCGGGGTTGCAGGCAGGTTTTCCACCTCCACCGGCGTGAGCCGGATGTCCCGCCCGACGAACGCCTTGAACTCGTTGGGCGAAATCTCCCCCAGTCCCTTGAACCGCGTGATCTCCGGCGACGCAATGGCCTTGAGCGCCGCCACCCGCTCCGCCTCGTCGTAGCAATAAACGGTCTTCTTCTTGTTGCGCACCCGGAACAGCGGCGTTTCCAGGATAAACAGGTGTCCGCGCGTGATCAGGTCGGGGAAGAACCGCAGGAAAAACGTGATGAGCAGGTTGCGGATGTGCAGCCCGTCCACGTCGGCGTCGGTGGCGA
>CAXUHC010000211.1:0-7640 GCA_964250705.1 uncultured Chthoniobacterales bacterium
CGCGAAAACGCCGCGTTCCAGCCTCATCTGCCACGAAGTACCACTGTAATACTAGCCCGTGCACCGACGTCATCCTCAAGCCCACGTTTCAGCGATCACACCGATCCCCGCAAAATTTCTCTGAACTCCACAACTCGCGGCGATTCTTGCCGTCGTTTTTTGCTTGAGACGCGATTTTGGACTACTCCTTTTCTCTTCGATGCGACCTACCGGCGACTCTCGACACATTGCCTGTCACGATTGTGACACGCTTTTCGACGCTCCCTCCCTGCAAGAGGGGGAACGCGTCGTCTGCCCGGTTTGCAACGCCACGATTTTCACTTTCCAACCGAATGCGCTCCACCGGGCCGCAGCCTACGTGGTGGCCTCTGCGGTGCTGTTTTTCGTCGCGAACATCTTTCCGTTCCTCACGCTCAAAAAGGATCTCCGGCAAAACGATATGCTCCTCTACGAGAGCGTTTCTGGTCTGATCGATCAGGGTTACACCTATCTGGCGGTGGCGGTGGCGGTCTTCACGTTGGTTGCGCCGACCTTGCTGATCCTGAGCTTGCTCTACCTCCTGCTGCCGCTCTTGCGGGATCGGCGGTTGCCCGGCTCCGTTCCGCTGTGCCGGTTGGTTTCAACCGCGCGGCGCTGGCAGATGCTCGATGTTTATTTGCTGGGAGTGCTGGTGAGCCTGCTCAAATTAGGCAAACTCGCCACGCTGACCTTGGGCACATCCTTTTGGGCGTTCGTGGCGTTGATCATCTGTCTGACGTTGTCGGTGGCATCCATTCATCACCATGATTTGTGGACGCGGATCGAAAAAGCGCGATGAACCCTGATTTTGATCCCACCACCGCCGCCGCACACGAACTCGCCCTTTGCCATTCTTGCGGGCGGGTGGATTCCGCCCGGCTGGAGCACTGCCCGCGCTGCCGTGCTCATCTGCACGTGCGCAAGCCCGACTCGATCCAGCGGACCGTCGCGTTCGCGTCCGCGGCCACGATCCTGTATATCCCCGCCAATCTGCTGCCCGTGCTGCGCGTGGAAAGCTTCACCGGCGCACAGCAGAACACCATCGTCGGTGGCGTGATCGAGTTCTGGCAGACCGAGGATTACCCGGTCGCCATCATCATCTTCGTGGCGAGCGTGATGATCCCCATCCTGAAGCTGCTGGCCATCGCGTTTTTGTGTTGGGCGTCGCGCTCGGGCAGCCGCCCGGTCGCGATGACACGCCTCTACCGGGTAACCGAATTCATTGGCCGCTGGTCGATGGTGGACATTTTCGTGGTCGCGATCCTCGTGGCCGTCGTGCAGCTCGGCTCGGTCATGTCCATCCATCCCGGCCCGGGAGCGGTCTCGTTCGCCGCCGTGGTCGTGCTGACCATCTTTTCCGCCGGGTCGTTCGATCCGCGCCTGGTCTGGGACGCGCACGCCCGTTCCAAACGTTCCCCACGTTAAATCCTTATGCCCGAAGAAGCTCCCGATCCCGCACCGCCCGTCGCGCCGGTCACCGCGCCGCGCCGCGGCCTCTCGCCCGTGTGGATCATCCCCGTTGTCGCCGCGCTGCTTGGCCTCTGGCTCGTTTACAAGCACTTCTCCGAGAAGGGACCGGCGGTCACCGTTACGTTCGAAAACGCCGAGGGGATTATCGCCGGGAAAACGCCGGTGCTTTGCCGCAACGTCAACATCGGCACGGTGGGCAACGTCGAGTTGTCGAAGGATCTCAACAGGGTGATCGTCGATCTGGCGATGGCCCGCGAATCGGTCAACCTGCTCAAAACCGATACGCAATTCTGGGTGGTCAAACCGCGTTACGGCGGTTCGGGGATTTCCGGCCTGGGCACCATCGTCTCGGGGAGCTATCTCGAATTGCAGCCCGGCATCAAAAAAGAAGAACGCCGCCATTTTGCCGGCTTGGAGAATCCGCCCGTCACGCCGCCCGGTGTCCCCGGCCTCCACCTGAAGCTGACCGCCGAACAGGCTGGAGGGGTCAATCCCGGTTCGTCGATCATTTATAAGGGAATCAACGTCGGGAAAATCGAGAGCCGCATCTTTCATCCTGAAAACGGCCAGGTGGAATTTGGCGCGTTCGTCAACGGCGACTACGCGCGGCTCATCGGCCGCAACACGAAGTTCTGGAATCTTAGCGGCATTGACCTCCAGTTCGGCGCGAACGGGTTCCAACTCCGATCCGGTACTCTGGAATCCCTGATCTCCGGCGGCGTGACCTTCAGCGAGCCGGAGGACAGAAAGGTTCTCACGCAGCCGGTTCCTGACGGCGCGGGCTACACGCTTTACGATACCTACACCGATGCCAACAGCATCAAGCTCAACCCGATTCTACCCTACCTCCTGTTGTTCAGCGAGAGCGTGCGAGGGTTGAGCATTGATGCCCCGGTCGAGTTTCGCGGGATTCGCATCGGCACGGTGATGGGAATTTCGTTCAAATATCTCCCGGACGATCCCGAACACCGGGTGCCCGTGCTCATCAAACTGGACCCCGCCCTGTTGAGCGACCTGCCGTCGGACAATTTCACGGCGGCGCGTGATTACATGGCGACGAACGTGGGAAAAGGCCTGCGCGCCAGTTTGAAAACGGGTCAGCTCCTCACCGGACAGCTCTACGTGGATCTCGATTTTCAAAAAGATGCCGCCCCTGCCGCGGTGAGCGAATTTCAGGGCTATTACGTGTTGCCGACCACCGCTTCGGGCCTGGGCCAGCTCGAAGAGAAACTCAGTGCGATCCTCGACAAGGTGAAGGCTCTGCCGCTGGAGGCGACCGTCGCCAACGCCAACGATCTGCTCACCCAGTTCAAGGGCGTGGCCCAACATCTCGACACCATCCTGGCCGCCAAGGACATGCAAGGCTTGCCGACCGCCCTGCGCGCCGACCTGGACGAGCTTCAAAAAGTCCTGGCCGGTTACAGCGGCAAATCCGAGTTTTACCAGGGACTTTCCGGCACCTTACGCCAACTCGACGACACTCTGCGCTCGTTGCGCGGCCTCACGGAGACCCTCGAACGCAAGCCAAACTCGCTCATCTTCGGTAAACCGAGCGGCGGCGACGGTCCCAAGGGGAGCCGTTGAAACACCGACACATCCGACCATTTATGAGAACGATCTTCCTTCGTGCCATGCTGGCGCTGGCGGCAGTGGCGACGCTGACCGCCTGCGGTGCAACCCAGAAATATTACCAGTTATCACCCGACGGGGCTGCCCTGACCGGGACCGCCGGCCTGAGCGTCGGCGTCGGGCCGATTTCGCTGCCCGGATACGTGGACCGCGCCGAACTGGTTTTTCAGAGCGGCCCGAACGAGTTTAATGTCCCTGCTGACGCGCATTGGACCGGATCGCTCAAGGAGAATATCAGCCGGGTGCTGGCGGGCAACCTCGGGCGGCGAATCGGGTCCGGGAACGTGGTCGGCTTCCCGTGGGACGCGGCGGCGAAACTGCGCTACCGGATCGCCTTGGACGTCAGCCAATTCCATGCGGTCAGCGGAGAAGGCGCCATCCTCCAGGTCGCGTGGCGGGTGCAGACGCCGGACGGCGCGACCACGATCCGGCGCGGCAACGCGACGTTCCACGAACCGGTCTCGGGTGACGGTTACGGGCCAGTCGTCGCGGCGGAAAATCGTCTGCTCGCGCAGTTGGCCGATGCGATGGCGGCATCGCTTCGTGGTCGTTGAGCGCCCGCCTCAGGCCCGGCCTGGATAAATGCAGATGTTGGCCGGTTCGATGTGCACGAGTACGTCGGCCACCCGGGCGTCCGCTGTTCGCACGGCGTCTTTCACCCGGTGGGCGATGTCGTGCCCGGCGGCGACGGAAATCAGCCCATCGACGCCGACGTGGAGGTCCACGTAATATTCCAACCCCATTTTGCGCACCCGGCATTTTTCAACCACGGCCGCGCCGACCACGGTCCCGGCGGCCCTCCGCACGCGCGCCTCGATTTCGGGTCCGGGCGCAGTGTCCATGATCTCCGCCAGCGCGGGAATCAGCAGCCGGTAGCCGTTGAAGCCGATGATGGCGCAGGCGAACAGCGCCGCCCACGCGTCAGCCTGTTCCCAGCCCCTTCCGCCGATTCGGGCGATCAAGATTCCAAAGAAGGCCGCGACGGAGGTGATCGCATCAGCGCGATGATGCCATGCATCCGTCTTTACGGCGGTGCTTTCGATCTGTTCGCCCGCCGAGATCACCCGCCGGAAAAGCACCTCCTTGGCCACGATGACCACGAGCAGGACGACCAATGTGCTCCAGGCCGGTGAATGACGATTGGGCTTCGAGATTTCGAGGACGCTGAGCCACGCCAGGCCGAGGGCCGCTGCCGTCAACGTGGCGGAAACGATCAGGGCGCTGATGGGTTCCGCCTTGCCGTGACCGTACGGATGATCGGGGTCCGGTTCCTTCGTGGCGTATTTCAGCCCGCCCCAAATCACGAGCGAACTGGCCACGTCGAGCCCGCTTTCCATCCCGTCGGCAATCAACGCGTAGGAATGGCCGACCACGCCGGCCAGCACCTTTGCGGTGGAAAGCGCCACGTTCACCAACGCGCCGAAGAGTACGAGGCGTTGCGCTCCTTTCGCGTTCAATGCCCCGGGGGCGTCGCGTTTGGTGAGCGGTTCCATGCGTGGCGGCAAACTTCGAGCGTATCGCAAAAGCGGAGGGCGTCCCAGCGATTTTCGTCACTGCCCGTCCCGCGCCCGCGCGTTGGTGGGAAACGCGATAGCCTGGTCGAATTTCTTCGCCACGTGCGAGTAGAATGGATACTCGCGGGTGGCGTCCTTCGGTTTGTACCGCCAGTGGCGGTAGGTCCACAGCCAGAGAGCCGGCCGTTCGCGAATAAAAGGCTCGAAAAAATCCCAGCATCCCTGGGTGATCTCCTGGTAGGAGGCGCCGGGCGGAAACACCAACGGCGGATGTGCCGTGACGGTGCAGGTGCCGTCAGGGTGGGGGATGTTGGTGACGGGAATGATGGGAATGCCCGTGCGGGCGTGCAGGAGCGCGTGTAAAAACGTGACGTACATTTTCATCCCGAGCGCGTCGATGACGATGCCCGGCCGGTCCAGCTTCAAGGCAAGGTCGATGAGCAACCCTGCTCCTCCTCGCTGCCGGACCGCGCGCAACAACTTGAGCATGGATTGGTTCTGCCCGATGAGCCGGTGCCCGGAGTGCTCGCGTACCTCCCGGAACAAATCGTCGAGCAGGGAATTTTTGAAATCGAGAGACACCAACATGACTCGCTGCCCGACGAAGCCGCCTGTCAGCGCCAGCCACTCGTGCGTGCCGAAGTGCAGGGCGAGAAAAATGGCGCTGCCGTATTTTGCGCGGACGGCCCGGGCAGCCTCGAAACCCTGTGGTTTCAGGTAATGTGCGTGGTTTTCGGGGGTCAGATTCCGCGCCCAGAACAGATCGATCATCGCGCGCGCAAAGTTCAAATACGAGGCACGGGCGACCCCTGCCCGTGCCGCTGCATCCAGCGATTCTCCCAGTGTGAGACGCAAGTTTTCCGCAGCGACCGCCCGCGTTTTGTGGTCTAGTCGGTAGTAAAGGCTGCCGAGAGCGTGTGCCAGCCAAAGCGAGGCCCGGCGCGGCATTCTCGGAATGGTGACGGCCAAGAGCCGGCAGCCGGCGTATTCAAGACGGTATCGAACTTGCTTCCAGAGATTTCTCATCCACACACTGTCGCCATTCTAGCCACCCCCATGCACAAGGAAAGGATATTGGACATCGTTCGCGCCATCCTCGCGCGTCCGACCGCGCCCTTTCACGAAGCGGAAGTGCGTGCGGCGATTGTTGATCTCCTGCAAAGCTGCACCCGGGTGGCTTTGGAACAGGACGCTTTCGGCAACCTGATCGCCCATTACCGGGGAGGGGGGTCAGCGAGGAGCGCCCCGGTGTACGCTTTTTGCGCGCACATGGACCACCCCGGTTGGGTGACCCCGGAGCCGTCAGCAAGCGGCGAACCCGCCGCGCGCCAGTTTCTCGGGGGCGTGCCTCCTGCCTACCTCGAAGCGAATCGCGAGCGCGTCCGCGACTTCGGCCCGTTCGCCATGTGGGATCTGCCCGAGTGTGAAGTGCGTGACGGCCACATCCATTCCCGCGCCTGTGACGACCTCATCGGTTGCGCGGTGATCGTGGCAACCCTCCGAACCTTGGATCAGACCGGATTTTCCGGTGAGTGTTACGGATTGTTCACCCGGGCCGAGGAAGTCGGCTTCGCCGGAGCCATCGAGATGGCCAAGGACGGCTGGCTGCGCGAAGCGGGGGTCACGGTGATCTCGCTCGAAACGAGTTCTGAGCGTCCGCCCGCGAAGATGGGCGGAGGCCCGATCATCCGCGTGGGTGACAAACAGTCGATTTTTGACCACAACGTGACGGCTGAACTCGTGGCCGCCGCCGCCGCATCGAACCTCACCGCCCAACGCTGTCTCATGAGCGGGGGCACCTGCGAGGCAACGGCTTTCCGGCTTTACGGGGTCCGCTGCGGGGCGATGTGTGTTGCCCTCGACAATTATCATAACTGTGGACCCGAGAACCGGATCGAGACGGAATTCGTCTCGCTCGCGGACGTGGAAGGTCTGGCTGCCTTGTGCGCCGGACTGGTCGAACGCTTGGGCCACGGTCCTGAAAGCGACGCTGCCTTCCGCGACCGTCTCGAAAGCAGACTCAAGCCGTACCAACCCTATCATCATCGCGACCGCAGCACTTCCCCATCATGAACGATATCATCCGTCTGCCAGGTTCGAACCCGATGAAAAAAATCCTTATTCTCGACGACAATTTCGACATCCTCGTCCTGTATAAGACGCTGGTCAGCCACATGGGCCTCTCGGTGCGCACGACGACCGATGCGTTCGAAGCCTTGAACTGGCTCGACGAGGAACGCTTTGACCTGATCATGACCGATATGCGGATGCCGACGATGGGCGGTGCCGAGTTCATCCGCCAGGCCCGCGCCAAGGGCGTGCGCAGCAAGATCATCGCGATCACGGCCTTCCAGAATTTGGCGAACGCCAACCAACTTGCGCGCCTGGAGGTTTACTGCTGCCTGATCAAACCGGTCCTGTTGACCAAACTCGAAGAAACGGTTACCCGCGCACTCGAAGAGGGTGACGAACCGCCGCGTCTGGAAGCAAGCGGCAAAGCGGCCTGAACGGATCAATTTGCGCTGTCGATAGAAATTTGCTTGTGTTCTTCTTGATTAATCAAGAGAAAGAGCGATAATGGCAATCGCAGCACAGGTAAGTCCTTCAGGTCATTGGTGGATTGTCGGTCGACAGTTTGAAATCCGATCAGCGGAAACGGTACCGAGAGCTTCTGTTAGTCTGCCTTAGAATTCGATAATCCAGATGGCAACCAAACTTTACGTGGGCAATTTGTCCTTCAATACGACCGAGAACGATCTTCAGGATCTTTTTGCCACGGTCGGCCCGGTGACCGAAGTCTTGCTGATGCAGGACCGCGTGACCGGCAAATCGCGCGGCTTCGGCTTCGTGACCATGGCCACCGAACAAGATGCGGCTAATGCCGTCAGCCAATTCCACGGCAAGACCGTCGAAGGCCGTGCCCTGACCGTCAACGAAGCGCGTCCTCGCGAGGAACGCAGCGGCGGCGGTGGTGGCGGTCGCAGCAGCGGCGGCTACGGTGGTGGCAGC
>CAXUHC010000212.1:0-1883 GCA_964250705.1 uncultured Chthoniobacterales bacterium
TTCGTCCAGCAGCTTTTGCAGGATGGGGATGTCCTTGTAGATGAGTTGTTCCTGGAGGTTGATCGTGTGGGTGGACACGATGGCTTTGCGCTTGTGCTCCAGCGCGTGCATCACCGCCGGGGCGAGGTAGGCGAGCGACTTGCCGACGCCCGTGCCTGCCTCGGCGACGAGGTGGCGTTGATCGGCCAGCGCGCGGGCAACCGCGACGGCGAGTTGCTGCTGCTCGGGCCGGAACTCGAAGTTGCGCGCCCGGCCCAGCAGCCCCCCGGCGGCGAACATTACCTTCGCACGGCTGGGCAGGCTGTCTTCGGGGTCGAAATCTTCGCGAAGGGCGATCATCGGAGCGGGCGGCCAGCATAGCGGAAAATCGGCCGGGCGGACAGGGGGAGATTTTTGCGTTGCTGTCTCCAGGTGCGCGCGCCCCGGGCCGCGCCTCCGCTTCGCGGGTGTCGGTCAGTCCTCTTCGCTGCCGCCGGGCTTGGCCGGGTTGGTGGCGGTGTCCGTGGTGACCAGCGTGGTGCCGGGTGCAATGATCCCGCGCACTTTTTGCCGGAAATCCGCGGGCAGCGCCGCGCGTTTGGCGAGAGCGCAGAAATGAACGATAGCCGGGATTTTCCGGTAGCCACCCCCTCCCCAACCCTCCGCGACCGGACGGCGATCACGTGGAGCAGCCACGTTTCCTGCTCGGGCGACAGGTGGCCCATTTTGGCGTAGGAATCGACGTTGAGCAGTTCGACCAGGGCGCGGGCGTCGCGGCAGGCGGCGGTGAGCGAGGGGTCGACCGGACGGGTGAACAGGTCGCTGGCGGCGGCGAAGTTCATGGGGCTGCCCGCGTATAGAACGAAGTCCGCGCCGCGCCCGCGGCGCTCGTTCCGAGGTAGGGACGGCTTTCCGAGCCGGTCCCCGACTTTCCTGCCTGGGTCCCCCGCTGGCCGGGTGCGGGTCCGGCCATTGAGCGTGGCAAAGAACTGTAAACGGCACACCACCGTTCCGCCCGGTTTCAACCATTCCAATACCCTCATCCCCAGCGGGATAAAATATACCTATTTTTAGACCATTTCAGGCGCGCTGCTTTCGCCGCCGCGAAAAGCTTGCCACGCCTGCGAACTCACTTGGCATCCCCTCCGGCCCGCCGTAGGCTGCGCGCCGGTGTTCGACTCCGCCTTCCTCGCCAAGCTCGAACGGCTGCACCTGCTCACGCGCCGCACGGTCGGCGGCCAGAGCCGCGCCGAACGCCGCTCCCGCAAGCTCGGCTCCAGCCTGGAGTTTGCCGACTACCGCTCCTACGTCCCCGGCGACGATCTGCGCTCGGTCGACTGGAACATCTATGGCCGCTCGGACAAGCTCTTCCTCAAGCTCTTCGAGGAGGAGGAAGACCTGCACATCTACCTGCTCGTCGATGCCAGCGCGTCCATGCGCTGGACCGCGCGCGACGCCCGCAACGGCGCGCCGTTGCGTCCTTCCAAACTCGACCTCGCCCGGCGGGTCGCCGGAACGCTGGCCTACATCGGCCTCGCCAACCTGGACCGCGTCAACATCCAGTATTTCTCGGAAGGTCTGGGCAGCGACCTCGGCACCGGTCGGGGCAAAAGCCATTTCCACCGGGTGCTCGCCTTTCTCGACCGCCTGCCCGACGCGGCGGGCCAGACCGACCTCACCCGCAGCTTGCGCGCTTTCGGTCAACGCACCCGGCGGCGCGGCCTCGTGCTCATCCTGAGCGATTTTTTCGATCCGCGCGGTTACGAGGGAGCGCTCAACTTCCTGCGCTACCAGCGGTTTGAAATCCAGCTCATCCAGACGCTCGACATGCGCAAGGACGAGGCCATCGAGCGCACCTTCAAGGCAAGCGCTGCAAGTTCGCTCCCCAGGCACTTTCACACTCG
>CAXUHC010000212.1:1893-5328 GCA_964250705.1 uncultured Chthoniobacterales bacterium
AACTCACCCCGCGCCTGCTGGGCGACCTGCGCCTGACCGACGCGGAAACCAGCTTCGCCTACGAGGTGACGGCCAACGAATCCCTCCTGCGCGCTTACGAGCGGGAAATCGGCACGTTTCTCGCCGGGCTGGAAGCATTCTGCCGACGGCGGCAGATCGGCTACCGGCGCGCCCTGACGGACGCGCCGTTCGAGGATTTCATCCTCAAGCTGCTGCGTGGTGGCAGCAGTCTGGTGCGCTGATCAGGCCGCCAGCGCCCGGCGGCGAATTAGCAGGCCTGCACCGGCGGCAACCGCCAGGCCCGCGAACACGCAGGCCGAAGGCTCGGGCACCGCCGGCAGAGCCGTCCCGTTCACCTGAAACTCCTGCGGACCCGATGCTAAACTGTAGTAAACCGTGGACGTGCCGGACCTGAAAAAGGAGGAGTTGGCACTCGGTAACGATGCTCCGAACGCCGCCGCATAATCCGTCGAGGAAGTATAGCTCCACTCGATGTTGCTGGCGGCATTACTGTTGAGCACGAAGTAATAGCCGGTATTTGCCTGCAAGATGAAGGCTCCGGTCACCGTCGCCGTGGTGACGGTCGTCACGCTGTCGAAGCCTACCGTGAAACCGCTGAAAAGCGAACTACCCACCGTGCCATCGGCATTGCGGCTGTACACCGCGAACGACTCACCGGCGGCCAGCCCGGCAGTCTGGAGGAACTGCACACTCGTCAGAGAGATGGGACGATTGCTGGTCAGCATCGACTGGCCGATGATTGGTGCATTGAACCCGAAAGTAGGGTTGGCGGGATCGAGATTGCTGACGACGACCGACGCGTTGGCCTGGTATGAGCCCGCCGCGAAAAGGGCGGCGGACAGGACGGCAAAAATCTGTTTCTTCATAAAACCAGGCTGAAATGCGTTACGACCGAATTTTTTGTTGACGACGCCACGACCGAGATAATTAAAACGCTCGGAGGGTAACAAAATTCTGACGGCTGGCAAGACATTTTTGCGTGGCGTTCCTGGCACAAATGGCGCGCATGGCCGGTTCCGAATCGTTCCTTGACGGCGTGGGCGGTCGGCGCATCGTCTTCCCATGCGTTCCTCCCCCCTACGCACCCTGGCCGCCTTGCTGGGCTTTTTCCCCGTCGCCGCGCTGGCTGCGGACCCCGCCCCTGCAGATAACCCTGCCGCTGCGTCGATGGAAATCCGCACGCCGCCTGCCCCGGCGGCGCCGCGCATCAATGGCCCGCGCGTTTACGGCGCGCGGCCCGGGCACCCGTTTTTCTACCACCTGCCCGTGACCGGCGAGCGGCCCGTCGCGTTCGCCGCGACCGGCCTGCCCGCCGGGCTGACGCTCGACCCCGCCACCGGCAACATCACCGGCACCGTTGCCGGGGCGGGCGAGTCCAACGTCGAATTTACCGCCACCAACGCGCGCGGCACCGACAAGGCCATCCTCAAGTTCGTCATCGGCGACACGATCTGCCTGACGCCGCCGTTGGGCTGGAACAGTTGGAACCATTTCGCGAACCGGGTTTCCGAGACGGACGTGCGCGGCGCGGCCGACGCGATGGTTTCCAGCGGCCTGATCGAACACGGCTGGACCTACGTCAACATCGACGACTGCTGGCAGGCCGGGCGCGACGCCGGGGGCAACATCCAGGGCAACCCCAAGTTTCCCGACCTCAAGGGCCTGGGCGATTACGTTCATTCCAAGGGCCTGAAATATGGCATCTACAGTTCGCCCGGCCCGAAGACCTGCGCGGGCTTCACCGCCAGCTACCAGCACGAGGACCAGGACGCCCGCACCTACGCGGACTGGGGCGTCGATTACGTCAAATACGACCTGTGTTCTTACAGCAACATCATCCGCGAGCACGTTCACCAGCGCACCGCCGCGCTGCTTTCGACGGAACAACAATCACGCTACGAGGCCTTGACCAAGGAGCGCGAAACCCTGCAAGGCAATCGTCAGCGCAGCCCGGACGAGAACGCGCGGCTCAAGGACGTGAGTGCCGAGATCGGCCAGATGCTCCTGACGCTGGACCCGGCCAAGCTCAAGGCGATCAAGCTCGACGAGGAACAAATTCCGTATCGAGTGTTCCAGCAATCGCTGGCGAAGGTGCCGCGCGACATCGTGTACAGCTTTTGCCAGTACGGCAACGCCAACTCGTGGGCATGGGCACCCGGTTTCGGCGCGAACTCCTGGCGCACGACCGGCGACATCCAGGCCAATTGGAGGAGCATGACCGACATTGGCTTCAGACAGGATCAGCTGGCCCCCTTCGCCGGGCCGGGGCATTGGAACGATCCCGACATGCTGGAGGTCGGCAACAAGGGCCTCACCCCGGACGAATGTTACACCCACATGACGCTCTGGTGCCTGTTGTCGTCCCCGCTGCTGATCGGCTGCGACATGAGCCAGATGGACCCGCTGACCGTGAGCATGTTTTCCAACGACGAGGCGTTGGCGGTCGATCAGGACGCGCTGGGTAAGCAGGGGCGCAGGCTCCTCGTTTCCAATAATGGCGAGATACCTACCTTAAAGGCAGAGGGCAACTGGGAGATATGGGGTAAAGCATTAGAAGGTGGTCCATTGGCAATCGCACTTTTTAATCGCGGCGAACAGCCAGTGGAAATTCACGCATCTTGGGACGATTTATTGCGGACAACAGGCCAAACGGAGATGGCAGACAAACTTCTTGGGGTGCGCGACCTCTGGCGGCAGAAAAATCTTTCCTATCACAAAGAAGGTCTGCGGATGGTAGTCGCCCCGCATAGCGCGGAATTATTGCAGATCGGTCTGATCACACTAAGCGTCAGCGGCGTTCCTCAATAGTGACCCTGCTCAACCCGCTGGCGCTGGCCTTCGCCGCGCTGCTGCCGCTGATCGTCGTCCTGTACCTGCTCAAGCTGCGAAGGCAGCCCGCGCAGGTTTCGACGCTCATGTTCTGGCAGCGCGTCACGGCGGACAACCGGCGGCGCGCCCTCTTCCAGCGGTTGCGCCAGATTCTCTCCCTGCTGCTGCATCTCTTCATTTTCGCGCTGCTGCTGTTCGCCTTGGCCCGGCCCGAACTGCGCGCCTTCCGGGGAGGCGAGGCAGGGCTATCCACGGTCGTCGTGCTCGACGCCCGCGCCCGGATGCAGGCCCGCGACTCCGCCAACGGCACCCGCTTTGACGAGGCGCGCCGGATCGCCGCTGGCTACCTGCGCCGCGCGTCCGTCCGGCAACCCGTCGCTTTGCTCGTCGCCGACGCCGCCCCGCGCGTGGCCGCCGGTCTGACCGACGACGAAAAATCGCTCCTCGCCGCGCTCGACTCCACCCACCCCACCGACGCGGGCAGCCGCCTCGAAGACGCCGTCGCCCTGGCGGGCCAACTCCTCGCCGCGCGTCCGGGCGCGCACCGGATCGTCCTCGCCACCGACCACGCGCCGGAACCTTCCC
>CAXUHC010000212.1:5338-7359 GCA_964250705.1 uncultured Chthoniobacterales bacterium
GGCCCCGGCGGGCGCCCCGGCGTACCCGCCGGCGAACTCGAAACGCGGCTCGTCGGCAGCCCCGGCACCGCGCGCGAGAACGTCGGCCTCACGCGGCTCGCCGCCCGGCCTCTGCCCGGCAGCCCCGAAACGGACGAGGTGTTCGTCGAGATCGAAAACTTCGGCCCGCAGCGGCAGTCGGGCCGGGTGGAACTCACCTTCGAGGGCCGCCTGCTCGACGTGAAACCCTACGACCTCGCGCCCGGCGAACGCCGCGCCGATGTCTACCCCGCGCTGGCCGCCCGCACCGGCGTCGCCAACGCGCGCGGCTGGCTGACGGCCCACCTCGACCCCACCGACAAAACCGCCGACGCCTTCGCCCCGGACGACGACGCCTTTGCCAGCGTCCCCCCGCCCCGCCCGGCGCGGGTGCTGTTGGTCACGCGCGGCAACTGGTTCCTGGAAAGTTTGCTCAAGGCCGACGAGCAAATCACCTTCGACCAGCTCGCGCCCGACGCCTTCCAGCCCGCCCAGGCCGCCGGTTTCGACGCCGTCATCCTCGACGACTTCCTGCCGCCCGCGCTGGGCGACCTCGGGACGCTGCCCCCCGGCAATTTCCTTTTTCTGCACCGCGCCCCCTTGCCGACCGACCCCGCCGAACTCGCCCACCCGCTCATCACCGATCTCGACGCCGCCAGCCCGCTGCTGCGACTGGTCAACCTGCGCGACGTGACCGTGCTGCGCGCCCAATCCTGGACGCTGCCGGACGCTGCCGCCGCGGGCTGGCGGTTCAACGCCCCCGTACGTTCGCTGGAACATCCGCTCGTCGCGACCGGCGAACGCCCCGCGCAGCGGTTCGTGGCGGTGTCTTTCGGCGCGGCGGATTCCGACCTGCCCTTGCGCGTGGCGTTTCCGCTGTTCATCCGCGATGCCGTCGGCTGGCTCGCGGGCCGGGACGCCGCCGCCGAAGCTCCCGAACCCATCCACGCCGGGGGCAGCGTCGTGCTCGCGCTGGGCGAAACGCTCTGGACCCGCCCGCAGCGTACGTTCCAACCGCTCAACGACGTTCCCGCCGCCGAGAAGCTCAGCGGTCCCGGCGTGTTCCAACCGATGCGCAACGGTTTCTATTTGAAGACCGCCGCCGACGGCTCGACCCGTTGGCTGGCGGTGAACACCGGCGACCGCGCGATGTCCGCCCTGAACGCCCCGGCCACCGAGGGGGCGGCTCCCGCGCCGGACCGCGCCAGCGAGTCGAGCAGCCACTGGGAGACGATCCGCGTCTGGCCGCCGTGGGTGTACCTCGCGTTGGGGGCGTTCGCGTTTTGCGCGCTGGAGTGGTGGGGCTTCCACCGGCGGCGGACGGAATAACATTTATGCTGCGTTGGGGGGCTAGTCGCGGTTCAAATCTTTCTGTCATCCTGAGCGGAGTGAGGAACGAACGGAGCCGAAGGACCGGTAATTATCCAGGTAACGCACAGCCCAACCTTTCGGATTCTCCGGCTGTAGCGACGGAGCGCCGTGGCTACAGCCGGAGGCAGTCCATGTGCGCCCACGGCATAATCACCGAAGGACCTTCCAACGGTGATTTGCCATCTATGTTGGAAGGTCCTTCGGCTTCGCTCAGGATGACAGAAGTTTTGAGATTGGTCAGCGCCAGCCCTACAACTGCTGACCAAGAACGAAGCATCTCCCTCCCTCTTGACCCCGCCCCCCACCCGGCGCAAAATCAAGGGCGTTGCCTGTCGAACTCACTCATCCCTGGTTCCTGGCACTCGCCGCCGTCGCCGCGCCGCTGCTCGGCTGGGCGATGCGGCGTTCGCTGGCCGACCTGACCCCGGCCCAACGCCGTGCCTGCGGGCTGGTCCGCGCGCTCCTGTTGGGATGCATTCTCCTCGCGCTGGCCGGAGTGCGCTGGCAATGGCGCGGCCATGATCTCGCGGTCGTCTTCCTCGTGGACGACTCCGCCAGCATTTCCCCCGAAGCCCGGGCCGCCGCGCGCCGCTTCGTCGAGGACAGCGTGAAAAACCGCCGCCCGCACGACA
>CAXUHC010000212.1:7369-7618 GCA_964250705.1 uncultured Chthoniobacterales bacterium
CCTGGGTTTCGCGCAGGCCGCCGCCGTCTGGCAGGCCCCCGCGACCAGCTCCCAACTCGCCGCCCGCTGGCCCGACACCGCCGACCCTGCCCGCGCGGGCACCGACATCGGGCGCGCGCTGGAGTTCGCCGCCGCCGTCCTGCCGCCCGGGGTCACGCGCCGGGTCGTCCTGCTGAGCGACGGCAACGACACCGCCGACGCCGGGGCCGCCACCGCCGCCCGCCTCGCCGCCGACGGGGTGGAGATCGG
>CAXUHC010000213.1:0-7515 GCA_964250705.1 uncultured Chthoniobacterales bacterium
ATCCCAACCCTTCGCTCACTCGGCCACGCTCGGCAACAGTGAGCTTATCACTACCTCGAGTAAGTAGCTCGTTTTCAGCGTGTTGTGCATTGGCTCCAGCGGTAGGATTCGAACCTACGATTCGCTAGACGCATGTTCGCGCATGTTCGCGGTTGACCGCCACAGAGGAGAAACCACGATTTTCGGTTTTCTGCGAACGTCAGTGGACGAGCGCGGTCGTCCTTAGTAGGGTTCTGACGTGGCAAGCCTCTGGAAGCACCCGCAATCGAAATATTGGACGGCCTGCTTCACCGACAAGGACGGCGCGCGGCGCAAGCGTTCAACGAAGACCACCGACCGGAAACTGGCGCTCAAGCTGGCCGAGCAGTTCGAGGAAGCGGCGTGCCGCAAGCGCACCGCGCGCCAGGTGCGCGAGGTGATTGCGAGCCTCCACCGGGAAATCGCGGATGAAGACCTGCCCACGACCACGACACGCGCATTCTTCGACTCGTGGTTTCAGCGCAAGCAGCACGAGGTTGCCCCCGCCACGTTGGCATTCTACCGCGGTACCGCCGGTAAATTTATCGCTTTCCTTGGCAAGGATGCCGACCGGGAAATCTCTGAAATCACTCGCGAGCAGGTCCTCGGGTTCCGCAACTCGTTGGCAAAGTCCGTCGCACCTCGCACGGTCAATCATGTGGTGAAAGGGTTGCGATCAATTTTCAAGGCCGCCCGCCGTGAAAACGTCGTCCTCGACGATCCCACCGAGTTCGTTGAAACCATCCGTCAAACCAGGGTGGAGAACAAACGTCGCCCGTTCACGATCCCTGAGGTGAAGGCGGTACTGGCCGTCGCGGATGCCGAGTGGTGTTCGCTGATCAGGTGCGGACTGTACCTCGGCCAGCGTCTGGCTGACCTCGCGTGTCTGACGTGGGCGAACGTAGATTTCCAACGAGGCGAAATCAAAATACTTACCCGCAAAACGGGCAGGCGTTTAATTTTGCCCATTGCAAAGCCCTTGCGCAAACACCTGGAGCGCAGGCGAGGCCGACATGACCCCGACGCACCGCTGCACCCCCGCGCGTTCGCTATCGTGGCACGAGAGGGGAGGAGCGGTTCGCTTTCAAATCAGTTCGCCGATTTGCTCGCCCAGGCTGGGCTGCGTGAGAAGAAGGGTTGCGTCTCGACCGGGAAGGGAAGGGACACTCGGCGCGAGGGAAACTCACTGAGCTTTCACAGCTTGCGGGGCACGGCCACTTCGCTGCTCCATGCGGCGGGCATTCCAAGCGCGGTCGCTCGGGAGTTCATTGGTCACGACTCCGATGCGGTCCACCAGCTTTACGTCAACGTCGGACACGATGCGATGGAAAAGGCTGCGGCGTCTCTGCCTGAAATCTGAGTTTCCCCAGACTGACAAAAAGAAGGGTTGCAAAAACTCGTTGACAATAAGTCAACGCTATCGCACAACTTCTGCATGCTATCTAGAACGTGTGCGGAAATTGGCGACACTCCAACGGTGTCGGAACAGCCGGTGTGGCTGGGTGTCCCGAGCGCCTGCCGACGAGCTTCCATCGGCAAGACACTTCTGTATTCCTTGGTCGGCGAAGGCCGGATCAAGTCTTGCGTGATTCGGAAAAAGGGCAATGTCAGGGGCCGGCGGCTCATCCACCGCGAGTCCCTCGACTTATTCCTTGATCAACTTGCGGAGGCAGGAAGCCAAGCCGCTTAACAAAGAACCCATAGCCTTTGACAGCTATGGGTCCCCTTGGAAATTCTTCCGCCTCGACACCGGGAGAATGACACCAGCGGACTTGCTGTTCAAGGGCAAATTTTTTGCCCCATGAAAATTCAGACTTCCGCCGGGCCGCGTGGCTCCGGAGCGTTCTCAGTCCGAACAGCCAACCCTTTCGCGGCCAGCCAGTTTCTCGACCGTGATCTCCGGTCCGCCAGACTGCGTCCCACGCGACCGCTAACGCTGAGATTTTGCATCGGTCCGCTGCTTGAACGGGCCCTCGGGGAGGCGGGATTGGTGTGAAATACCCGTGGTTGAAATTCTTCCCTGGGGATTACTTCCGCGATCCAGGCGTGCGGAGCGTCTGTCTCGCCGCCCGAGGTCTTTGGATGGACATGTTGTGCCTGATGCACCAGTCGCCCAAGTCGGGATACTTGCAGCATCCAAGCGGCCTGCCCATTAGCCCTATCCAGCTCGCTCGCATGGTCGGCGGTTTCCCTGACGAAATTGCCTCCTTGCTACAGGAACTTGCTGACTCTGGCGTTTATTCCCGAGGCGAAGATGGCGTGATCTACTGCCGAAGGATGGCGAAGGACGCCGCCAAGCGCGAAAAATGTTCTAAGGCTGGCCAGTCTGGCGGAGGCAATCCAAACCTCAAGAAGATGGACGGACCTTTAAAAGACACCTTTAAAGGTGACAGCAAAGGTGAGGATAAAGGTGATTTTGCACTCAATAATCAGAAGTCAGAAGTCAGAAGTCAGAAGTCAGAGAAAGACATATCGGAAGCTAAAGCTTCCTCTTCCGCGCCTTCGGCAGCGGGAGTGAAAAAGTTCTCGCCTTCGGCTATCGATGAACTCTACCAGGCTTATCCCCGCAAAAAGCAGCCGGTGGATGCGCGCAAAGCAATCGTCAAAGCTTTGGGCATCATCGCCAAGCGCGGCGTGGAGGAGCCAGTGGAGTGGCTGAAGGGTCGAGTCCAAGCCTACGCCTTAACCAGCGCCGGTGAGGACCAGCAATTCACGCCATATCCGGCTACCTGGTTCAACCGCGGGGGGTACGACGAAGATCTGTCTACGCGGATACCGTCTCACGCAAACGGCTATCGTAGCGCCGAGCCAGACACCACCCCGCTCGCCGTCGACGCCGCCCTCTGGCGCGCATTCATCACCTCCTCGGATTTCCCCGAATACCGTTCCCTTGCTGACCGACCCACCCCAAAAACCGAAGCTGACATTTCTCCTGGCGCGCTGCCGGACTGGAAACGCTTCAAACACACAGCCAAACAAGCAGGAGGCGTCCGTTACGTCGTCGACGCCGCCGACTTTGCCCGCTGGTTGCGCCAGACCTACCCCCGCGCCGATCAGCAAATCACCCCACGTACCGCCGATTTCTCCATCGTCCAAGAATACCTCAACCAGCGTCCAGTCGTTTGTTGATCAGCATCATCCAAGGCCATGACCGTAAAGGATCGTCCCACAAAGCCAACGCCACCACCGCCGGGGCCCTCGCCCTTTGCGGTCGTGGCTTTTGCCGAGCAGATGCTGGCCACAGTGCGCAAGCGGCGCACGGAGCAACTCACCGCGGGCGCGATCAGCCAAGCCAAGCACGACGCGGATGTGGCCGCCGCACAGGAACTGCTCATGCTCGCGCAGAACTTAATCATCTTTGACGAAGGCGCGCCTCTCAACTGAGCAAATTCTTCACTATTCTCGAGGGACCTCAAAATAATCCGACCCATGCGTGACTTGCCCATGAACTACGTTGAAAAGCTCGAAAACCTCCTGATCGCCGAGCGGGAGTTCAATGGCGTGACGCTGATTGAGGCCATCGAGTTCCTGCGGTCCGAAGCGTGGAGGGTCGATGTCGACGAGCCCGCACCGTACCGGCGCGGCATCCAACTCGGCTGCTTGCTACTGCCGGCGGAGGCCCGGTCCATCCGCATCAACGCCACCCTGCACGACGCCAATCTGGGTAGCGCGCTTCGAACCGTTGCCGAGGCCGCGGGACTCTCGCTGCAAATTCACGAGGGCGGTGTGGCTATGCTGCCCAGCCGGGTCCTTGATCTTCTCAGCTAGACCAACACGTCAGCACGCGTCGCGCACATCACCCGCGCACGCGTCCGGTCTGCTCGCTTCGGACTCTCCACCCAGCACCTCACCAAATTTTCGATGGTCGCTACAGACGCTCCATGCCACTGCGGAAGCAGCCTCCCGTACGCGCAGTGTCACCACGAATCTGACACCGCCTCACCAGCTGACCGGGTGGCGGTTGCACATCGTCGGTACCTGGCCCGCTGGCGCGTCAACGCCGCGCATCTGGAGGCTCAGGGGGCCTATGCCTGGATGGCGTCGATGCTGCGGGAAACCGCCCCCCGGCGCATCCTGGATGTGGGTTGCGGTACGGGCGAGGGTCTGGACGCCCTTTTGCGTGCGTTCGGATGCGCCACGGTTGCGCTCGAAGAGAACCGAGCGTGCGCGCGTCATGCGGCGGACCGACTGTGGCGTGATGGCCACGACGTGGCCGTGTGCGAGCGTCTGGGCTTCGAGCCCGTGGACGACAGGTCTCACCAGCTCACCCGGACGGCTGGCACTTTGCGGGCCAGTCATCAGGCCGCCATCGTCGAAGGTGATTTGCTCGACGACAGGGACGACGAGCTTTTCCGCTGGTTGGACGGCCTGCCCCGTTTCGATGCGCTGACCGTATGGCTGCCCGGGTCGCACAGCATCCGCACCGAGTGCGTGGGGGTAGCTCGAATGCTGGCCGATCCGACGCCGCCGAACTACAAATCGCTGATCCAGCGCAGAGCGTACCAAATCGCGGTCCGGCTCTTGCGGTCCGGTGGCGTGCTGCACTTCGTGGACCGCGGTCCCGCCATGACCGCCGCGGTACGTGGCCTCCACCTCAGCAGCCACCGCGACCTCGTAGCGGGAACTGGCCTGCAAGTGCACGAGATCAGTTCCCGTCCGTACACCGAGCCAGACGGGCCTCACAGGGTGCGGCTCATGAACTCGCCGGACAGCCAACCCGCTGACGGGGGGTCGCTGGTTTCGATCCTGGCCCGAAAATCCTAAATTGGGCAAGTCTCGCGCGCATGTGCGCTGGCGCGTGGAACGTGGAGGTCGAGAACGAATATCCCTTGACTTTTCATCAACGTTTTTGCATCCTCTCGCTCAGGTGTCTCTCGTTGGACGGCGTTAATCCTCCTCGATTGGCATCAACCCGGGCACCGATGAATATTACGACCCCGCTCCATTGCACAGGTGAACAACCGTGTGGTGGTTCCGCGTCGTCATTCTGCGGTGAGCTGGCAGGTCTCGCTGCCACGGACCGCAACGCCGAAACCGCATCGGACCCGACGACCTAGGCGTAAACGCCTCCGGCACTCTCGCGTCCTGATCTTCAGCGTTTCCGCCTGACTCCCCTCCGAGTCCAGGCGTTCATCTTTCACCCTTCCTACCTCGGGGGCGCATTCCCGAGCAAGCCGTATTTGCGGGGTAAGCGCCAGCCCCGGCCAACCATCGTTTCATCGAACCCATGAGCAATTCTAAAGGACCAGGCGTACACATCATTCACCCACCCGGGCCTCACAGCGCACGCACGAGCAGCGGCGAGTCTGACGACGACTCGACCGGCTACGACCCTGCCGACAGTGGCTCGGTGCTCGGTAGTGGCTTGAGTGAACGAGAGCAGCATCAGGCCGAGCTGGAGTCAGCCGCCCAAGCGCACTACACCAGCCACCAGCTCACGCAGAACTGGGTAGGCTACCAAGGGCCGCAGGCAAAAGCCGCCGCCATCGAGAAGCACAACGCGGGATATGCAAACCTGCCCGAGAGCCACAAAGCCTTTTGGCGGGCGAAGGCGACTGGAGGCAACCTGGTTCCAGGCTACAAGGACCCGTCCAACGGCGAAGCTCTCGCAGTCCGGCCCGCCGGGTCAGACGCAGACCACGACCCGGCCACCGACAAGCCCCCGGCGCACGACAAGCATGGCCGGCCCGCGCCCTACTCCGAAGTCACCCCGTACAGCCAATCGGCTTTGCATCCGGCGGGTCTCGTAACGCGCGGGCTGGACGGTCGCATCTCGCCGAGTCAGGTCCCCGGCCCTACGGGTGCCGCCGCGGCGTTGGCTGCTGCCCCCACCCATGTTTCGAGCTTCGCCTCCAATGGCGCACCGGGCTCTGCTTCGTCGGCTCCGGCCCAACCTGCGGCAACCGGATTCCCCCCGGGTCTACGTACCCCCATGGCCGGCGGCACGCGTCCCGGCTTCTACGGCAAAGTAGGTCCCGCAACGCCGACCGACACGGCTGGCACGGATGCCAACGGCAACCGGAACATCCTCACGGCAAGCGGAGGCAGAGTGACCATCCCCGCGTCGCAGCCACAGGCCGCGCCCGACGAGACGTTCGGTGCATCCAATGGTCGGCGCACCGGCATCACCGTCAACGGCCACGAACAGGTCGCCGTCGGCACGGGCCCCGATGGACACACCAAATTCGAGGAAGGACAGTCCGCGCCGCTCGCGCTCGGCACCAACGTATCCCCGGCACCACCGCCCGCCGCGTCACCCGCTGCGCAACCGGCGGCTGCTTCGTCGGGAAGGGTGGCACTCGGCACCAACGGTCAGCAGCACGATGTGGACGGGCTGACCCATGCGATCATGAACGATGACGCACCCGGATTCGCCGCCGCCATGACACCGCCTGCCGCCAGCCCGCCTTCGGGTGGCACCACGTCTCCAGCTTCAACTCCGGCCGCCATCGCACCCGCGGGTTCCACAGGAATGCTCTCGCTGGCCTCCGGCGGGAACTACCCTCCCGCCACCGCACCGTCGAGCACGACTTCAACGCCCGCAGGTCCCGGCGGGATGTTGACGGCGACTTCGACACCCTCGACGAGTGCGTCGAACAGCCTCAGTTTGTCCACCGGACAGACCAGGCCTGCATCCGATGGTCCGCTTGCGTCCACCGCTGGCGCGACCAGCGGCCCGGACGCGTTGCCCTCAAGCTTGCTGAAGCCAGCGCCTGCCGATCCCTTGAGTGGCGGCACCGGTAGCGTAGCGAGCGCGATTCCCGGCAATGCGGCAGCCCAGAACCCGCCAACCGCCGCAGGAGCCGCCACTTCCGGGCAGATCGATCACAGCCAAGATGCGATGAACGCCTCGTCGGCCCTACTCGGTGGCGACCATGACGGTTTCAAAGCCATCATCGCCCATCCGAACGTTCCCACATCGGCGCAGACCACGAGTCCGACCGCCCCGGCGGGAGGCCCGAAACCATCCGGGGGCGCGTCATCTACACCCGCTTCGCCCACCAGCGCCGCGAGCCCGGATCCAACCAAAGCCGGCGGGAGTTCATCCGTTGCGAACTGGCTGCCTTCCTTCCTCGACAAGCAGCCGGGTGGCGGAGCCAGCCCTCAAGCCTCGACCCCGCCAACGCCGCTTGTCGCCGCCGCATCGGGTGGCGCGACGGCCAATCCTGACCAGCCGCGCGCGGCGGGCACGGGAGCATCGGGTTGGATGCAGGACTTCACCAAGCGCAAGGCGGTGGCTGCCTGATCACTTCCGGCCATGGCACTCACCGACATTTTCCATCCGGTCCCGCCGCGAAAACCTGGCATGGCGTTGCCCAGCAGCGACGACCCTTCACCAGACGAGACGCAGCCCGCGCCGCCGGCCGACGACAGCGACGACGAAGACACTCCGCCGCCCGCAGCGACACCGGCAGCCACGACGGGGTTTCCTCGCCACGTCTTCCGTCCCGCCGTTGGGACCGACTATGCTGCCATGGGCCAAGCCAATCCCGTCGT
>CAXUHC010000214.1:0-7425 GCA_964250705.1 uncultured Chthoniobacterales bacterium
ACACGCGATCAAAACCGGCGAGCATCCGCGCGCGAACACGGCGGCCAACATCGCCAACTTCAAACGGCAGCTCAACAGCATCGGCTTCAATTACGATTGGGACCGCGAGGTCAACACGACCGACCCCGGCTATTTCAAATGGACGCAGTGGATTTTCCGGCTGCTCTACGAGTCGTGGTTCAACCCGGCGACGAAAAAAGCCGAGCCGATTTCCACGTACACCGGCGGCAACCCCGACGGCGTGCGGCTGGCGTTCGTGTCCGAAGCGCCGGTCAATTGGTGTCAGGGGCTGGGCACGGTGCTGGCGAACGAGGAAGTGGTCGACGGCAAGAGCGAGGTGGGCGGGTTCCCCGTCGAACGCCGCCCGATGCGCCAGTGGATGCTGCGGATCACGGCCTTCGCGGAACGTCTGATCGACGAGCTGGACGGCCTGGAATGGCCGGAGGGCATCAAGCTGTTGCAGAAGAACTGGATCGGCCGCAGCGAGGGCGCCCATGTCCATTTCGTGCTGGAGAATTTTGAGGACCGTCCGACGAGCCTCGTCGCGCTGGCGCTGGACACGGAAAAGGCGGACCACCCGGCGGCGGACGCCGTGCCCGAGGGACGGCGCGTGCACCAGACCGCGGAGTTGACCGTCTTCACCACGCGGCCTGACACGCTGTTCGGCGCGACGTACATGGTCCTCTCGCCCGAGCATCCGCTGGTGGACCTCTTCTCTGCCGACGAGCACAAGGCAGCCATCGCGGCCTACCGCGCGGAGATCGGCGGGAAGTCCGATCTGGAGCGCACGGAGTTGTCCAAAGAGAAAACGGGTGTTTTCACCGGCGCGTACGCGGTTAACCCGGTCAACGCATCCCGGTGTGGATCGCGGATTACGTCCTGATGGGCTACGGCACCGGCGCCATCATGGCCGTACCCGCGCACGACGAGCGGGACTGGGAGTTTGCGCAGAAGTACGGTTTGCCGGTTCGCCCCGTGGTCGCAGTCGCGGGCACCGACGCCGGCGCGGACGTTTGCACGCCCGGCGAAGGCAAGGCGATCCACTCTCACAACGCCGACCTTTCGCTCGATGGCCTCCCCACCGCCGAGGCGAAACGCAAGATCATCGACTGGCTCGAAGCGAACGGCAGCGGCGAGCGGCGCATCAATTACAAGCTGCGCGACTGGCTGTTCTCGCGGCAGCGTTACTGGGGCGAACCTTTCCCGATCCTCTGGAAAAATGGCAAGCACGAATCGCTGCCCGAAAGCGAGCTGCCTCTTCTGCCTCCCGATCTGGACGACTTCAAGCCGACCGGCACCGGCGAGCCGCCGCTGGCCAAAGCGACGGATTGGGTCAACTACTCCGAGGCCGCCAAGCGCGAAACCAACACCATGCCGCAGTGGGCGGGATCGTGCTGGTATTACCTGCGGTTTTGCGACCCGCGTAACACGGGAAGTTTCGTCAGCCAGGAGGCCGAACGGTACTGGATGGAGGGCGGCAAGCCCGGCGGCGTCGATCTGTACGTCGGCGGGACCGAACACGCCGTGTTGCACCTACTCTACGCGCGCTTCTGGCACAAGGTGCTCTATGATTACGGCCACGTCTCGACCGTGGAACCGTTCCAGCGGCTGGTGAACCAGGGTCTCATTCTCGGCGAGGACGGTCAGAAGATGTCCAAGAGCCGGGGCAACGTGGTCAACCCGGACGAGGTCATCAACGAGTTCGGCGCGGATGCCCTGCGCCTGTACGAGATGTTCATGGGGCCGCTCGAACAGGTCAAACCCTGGAGCATGGCGGGCGTGCAGGGCGTGGCCCGGTTCCTGGCGCGCGTGTGGCGGCTGGTCATGGAAGAAGATCAGGAAGGCCGCTGGACCCTGAGCGACGCGGTGCGGGACGTGCCGCCGACCGCCGCCCAGCAGCGCGCCGTGCACGCCGCGATCAAGAAGGTCACGGCGGACATCGACGCGCTCAGTTTCAACACCGCGATTTCGGCCATGATGGTTTGCACCAACGAACTGACCGCCGCAACGGTCAAACCCGTGTCCGCGTTGCGAACCCTCGTGCAAATTCTGAATCCCTTCGCGCCGCACCTGACCGAAGAATTGAACGAAGCACTCGAAACCCGGTTCCCGACCGGCGGCGGGTTGCTCGCGGGGCAGGCTTGGCCTGAATACGACGAGGCGTTGCTCGTCCAAGATGAAATTGAAATTCCCGTGCAGATCAACGGCAAATTGCGTGAACGCATCACCGTCAAAAAAGGAGCTTCCGGGGCCGACATCGAAGCGGTCGCGCTGGCAAGCGCCAAGGTGCGGGAACACCTCGGCGGCAAAACTCCGCGCAAGGTGATCGTGGTGCCGGACAAACTCGTAAACATCGTCGCCTAGATTCGTCATCCCCCATGAAGAACCGGTCTACTTTTGGCGTCCTGTTGGGTCTGGCGCTCTGCCTGGCAGGCTGCGGAAAATCCGATCCCGAGCCCGTGGCCGAAGCCACGCCCAGCCCGACGCCGTTGGCGAAGGACAACCAGGATTTCTCGGCGAAGGCCATCCGGCACAAGGCGGATCAGGCCGCCAGTTCGCTGGAAAAGTTTCTCCGGGATCAGGACCCGAAGCTGCGCACCAAGGTCGAGCGTCTGGCGAACAAGGTTTCTGATAAACTCGGCCAGGACAAAGACCATTGGCGGGAAAAGCTGGAGCAGAAACGCCGCGAGCTTCTTCCGCGGATCAAGGAGTTGCAGGAAAAACTGGGTGAGGCCGACAACGACCAGAACAAGGAAAAGCTGCGCAACGCCCTCTCCAAGCTTCAGGGCAAGAGCGAGGACACCGACAAAAAGCTGGCGGAGTTGGAAGCGGCGGGCCTCGACGTCTGGAAACAATTCAAGGCGCAACTGAAAGAAGCCGACGCCAAAGAGGACAATACCCCGCCGACCGACGATGACGGGAGACCCACGCCGTCGCCTCGTCCCCCCCGGTCCTGACGGCTCTCCGGGTCCTCAGGACCTGGGAAACGATGCCTTCGGAGGAAGGATGCGCTTGGGGCTGCATAGCCAGAGGCGCGCCCCGCGTCCGAAGCCGCCGCGGCCGCCCGCCGCCCAGGGAGAAAACGCCGGGAGCACCCACCGGGTCGGCGTTTCCACAAAGGCCGGCAGCTTGAGCGCCAGCCCCGCGCCGTCGTTCAGCATTCCCGCCGGATGATGGTGACCGATCACCACCCGCCGCCCGGCTGCCTCTGCCGGTGAGGCACCGTCGCCGTGGTGGAAACAGAATCGCTCGGTCGTCCACGCCGACCGCATTTCCCCAGCCGCGAACGCCCGGCGGTCGTGGTTGCCGGCGACGAGCACGACCTCGTTTTGCGTGCGCAGACGTTCCAGCAGGGCGAGCGCCGGTTCGCGGGCCGTGCGGTCGTGCACGAAATCGCCCGCGATGACCAGGCGTTCGGGACGGTAATCGTCCAGCAAGGCGCGAAGCCGCGTTTCGACCGACGCCATCCCCCACATGGGAAACATCGCACCCGCCGCCCGCTGGCTCAGTTCGTAGCCGTAATGCACGTCCGCCACCGCCAGCCACCGTTCGACGCGGTGATAGATCGCCAGTCGCGCGTCGAGGACGGTTTCCGCGTCCACCAGCACGCGGGTCGGGCCGAGCGCCGGTCCGTCACCCGACACGCAGCGTGCCCTCGCTCAAGATTTCCGCCCGCAGGCCGCCCCAACCCTTCAACGCCGCTTCCGCCCCGGGCCCGAAGGACTGGTCCATCCAATAGCAGGGGCGGCATTCCTCGCGCCCGCGAAAATGGACCCCCTGCACCTCGAATTCGCAGCCGCCGGTCAGCGTGTTCAAATCCACGCCCTCACAGACGACGTTGCGCCGGAAGGCGGCGGGCGACTTGTCGTGCACGGCCAATTCCGCGCACAGCCGAGCGTACACTTCCTGCGCGAAAAAGGTGATCTGGCCGCGGTAGTTGTCCTTGAAGTCGAAGAAGCGGTCCCCCTCGATGCCGTGGCCCGGCACGCAACGGACCTCCGGGACTTCCAGCGTCGGATGTTCGCCGGGGGGTTTGCCGTGACGCCCGAAAAAGTTGTGTCCCGGTGACACGTACAGGTGCCGGACGCGCAGCGGGGGCTGAAGCATCGGGTACTTTAAGGGATAATTGCGTGGGGCGCAATGCGGGGGCGGAGTTTCGCAACCGTTTAGCCCGCCGATGGTTTCGTCCGGCTGTAGCCACGGCGCTCTGTCGCCATGTCTGCCGGGAAAGTGCAACCCATCCGGAGCACGGCGACAGAGCGCCGTGGCCACAGCCGGAACATCCATTCGCGACCTCGACCGGATTTTCGCAGTCGTTTGCAATTATCCATGCGATACTCGAATGTTGAAACGGCCTTCGGCGGCCCCCCTCCCTTCAGACCGCCGGGCCGCCACCGTCTCCCAGCGGCATGGAACGCAGCGTCACCAAAAGCCTGATTGTCCGGGTCAACGACCAGCACGCGGGCGAACCGTGCGAGGACCTGCTCGCCGTCGAGGAACCGCTCGAAATCCAACTCGGTTACGAACGCCGGGGATGGAGGGTGCACAAAAGCGTCTCGATCACCATGCGGACGCCGGGCGACGACCCGGAACTGGCTGCCGGGTTCGTCCTTACGGAAGGTCTCATTACCGACCCCCGCCAGATTTCGGAGGTTTCGCCGGGTAAGGATAACGTGGTGCGGGTGGAACTGGCTGACGGCGTGCCGGTCGATCTGCGGCAAATGGAACGCCATTTTTACACCACGTCGAGCTGCGGGGTGTGCGGCAAGGCGTCCATCGCCGCGCTGAACCTGGGCCAGCGGCGGCGGGTCGCGGCGGCGGGTCCGGTGTTCGACCCCGACACGATCCACGCGCTGCCGGGCACGCTCCGCGAGGCGCAGGCCCGCTTCGACCAGACCGGCGGCATCCACGCGGCGGGGTTGTTCGACCCCGCCGGACGGCTCGTGGCGTTGCGGGAAGACGTGGGCCGCCACAACGCCGTCGATAAACTCATCGGCTCGCAGCTTCTGGCGGAAGCACGGCTGCCGCTGAGCGACCGGCTGCTTTTTGTCAGCGGACGCGCCAGCTTTGAACTCGTGCAGAAGGCGCTCGCCGCCGGGGTGCCGATCCTCGCGGCGGTCGGCGCGCCGTCCAGCCTCGCGGTCGAACTCGCGCAGGCCCACGGCATGACCCTGCTCGGGTTCGTGCGCGGGGGCCGTTTCAACATTTACGCGGGCGAACAACGCATCCGCACGTCCGGCGATTGCGATTCCGCTGAGGACGCGGCACCTTCCCGCAGCCTGGTGACCGGAGCCGCTGCCGCCTGCCCGACCTGATCATTTTCCCTCATGGACACACATACCACCCACCCGCCCGATCCCGTCCGCGACGCCGACCCCGCCCACGAGCAGCAACTCGACACGATCTCGCAGAAGCCGACCCACATCGGCACCGGCATCCCGCAGACCCCGCCCGCCGTGGATGCCCACCTCGCCGACGTGCCCGGCTCGGAGCCCGTGGAAGCAACCGAAGGCGCGCGCATCGGCCACATGCACAAGGTCGCCGCCGGGATTCCCGCCGTGTACCAGAGCACGCGGTTCACGATCCGGGAAATGGGGCTGGGGCGGGGCATCAAGACCTGGCTGGAAGTGAACAAAAAAGGCGGCTTCGATTGCCAGAGCTGCGCGTGGCCCAGCCCCGACGAAGGCCGCAAGATTTTCGAGTTCTGCGAGAACGGCGTCAAAGCCGTGGCCGACGAGGGCACCAAGCATTCCATCGCGGGCGACTTTTTTGCCCGGTATTCCATCGCCGATCTCCAGGGGAAAAGCGACCTGTGGATGGGACAGCAGGGGCGGCTGACCACCCCGATGGTCAAGCGCAAAGGCGGCACGCACTACGAGGAAGTCTCTTGGGACGAGGCGTTCAAGTTGATGGCGGACGAACTCAACGCCCTGCCCTCGCCGGACGCCGCCGCGTTTTACACCAGCGGACGCACCAACAACGAGGCGGCGTTCCTGTACCAGCTCTTCGTGCGGCAGTACGGCACCAACAACCTGCCCGATTGCTCGAACATGTGCCACGAGGCCAGCGGCGCGGCGCTCAACGAAACCATCGGCATCGGCAAGGGCTGCGTGACGCTGGACGATTTCCAGAAGACGGATTGCGTGTTCATCATCGGCCAGAACCCGGGGACGAACCACCCGCGCATGATGACCTCGCTGGAGCACGCCAAAAAGCACGGCGCGACGATCATCTCGGCCAACCCCATGCCGGAGACGGGGTTGATGAAGATCGTCAACCCCAACCCGCAGGATTATCGCAACCCGCTGGAATTCGCCGCGCGGATGGTTTTCAACAAGGGCGTGCCGCTGACGGACATCTGGCTGCCGGTGCGCCTGAACGGCGACATGGCCATGCTCAAAGGCATCATGAAGGAGATGCTGACCGAGGAGGACAAGCAGCCCGGCAGCGTGTTCGACCTCGATTTTATCCGCGACCACACCGTGGAATCGGAAGGCATGATCGCCGACCTGCGCGCCGCCGACTGGGACGAGATCACCCGGCAAAGCGGGCTGTCGCGCGAGCAAATCCGCCAGACCGCCGAAGCGATCATGAAGTCTAAAAGCATGATCGTCTGCTGGGCGATGGGCCTGACCCAGCATCGCAACGCCGTGGCGACGATCCAGTACGCGATGAACCTCATGCTGCTGCGCGGAGACATCGGCAAACCCGGCGCGGGGCCATGCCCGGTGCGCGGGCATTCCAACGTGCAGGGCGACCGCACGATGGGCATCTGGGAGCGGATGAACGATTCGTTCATGGACAAACTGGGCAAGGAGTTTTCCTTCGTGCCGCCCAAGCCGCACGGGGTCGATGCGGTGGAGTGCGTCAAGGCGATGCACCGGGGCGAAATCCAGTTCTTCCTAGGCATGGGCGGCAACTTCGTGTCGGCGATGTCGGACACGAACTACACCGCCGCCGCGTTGCAGAAGTGCCGTCTGACCGCGCACGTCTCCATCAAGCTCAACCGCTCGCACCTGATCACCGGCGACACCGCGCTGATCCTCCCGTGCCTGGGCCGCTCGGAAAAGGACTACCAGCAGAGCGGGTTGCAATTCGTGACGGTGGAGGACTCGATGGGGATCGTCAATTCGTCGCGCGGCAGCCTGGAGCCGCACGGCCCGTTGCTTAAAAGTGAAGTGGCCGTGGTGTGCGGTTTGGCCCGCGCGACGCTGGGCGCAAAATCGACCGTGGATTGGCAGGCGATGGAGGATAACTACGATCTGATTCGCGACGGAATCGAGGCCGTGATTCCCGGCTTCGAGGACTTTAACGCGCGCATCCGGCGGAACATCTTTTATTTGCCCAACGACCCGCGCGACCATCGCAAGTTCAACAACGGCATCGGCAAGGCGAAGTTCATCACCGCGCCCCTGCCGGAGCACA
>CAXUHC010000215.1:0-7416 GCA_964250705.1 uncultured Chthoniobacterales bacterium
CTCGGAGCGGGCAGCCGCGCGCGTGCGGTCAAGGTGCAGCGTGCGGGTCGGGTAGGGAATGCTGATGCGATGCCGGTGGAGCGCATACCAGATGTTGGTGCGCACCGCGTCGGCGATCTGGTTGTAGCGACGGTGATTGTCCAGCCAGAACCGGATTTCGTATACGACCGCGCTCTCGCCGAAATTTTTCAAGAAGACGTTCGGCACCGGTTCGGCGAGGACACCCTCGGCTGACGCCGTCGCCAGCAGCAGCACGTCCTTCGCGTGGTTGGGAGCCAGGTCGTATTCGAGGCCGACATCCAGGCGCATGGCGTGAATGGCGCCGCCGCCGTGGTAATTCGTGATGGTTTGCCGGACGAGATGCTGGTTGGGTACGTCGAGTTGCACCGCGTCGTTGGTCACAAACCGGGTGGAGCGCCAGTTGATCTCGACTGCCTGGACGTGCTGGCCGTCCACCTGGAGCCAATCACCAATCTGAAACGGACGCCCGAACTGGAGCGCAAAACCCGCGATGATGTTGCCGAGCGAATCCTGCATCGCGAAGCCGAGCACGATGCCGACCACGCCCGACGCCGCGAGCAATCCGGGAATGGGTTTCCCGTAGCCGTATTGAATCACCAATAGCAAAACGACGAGTAGCAACAAACCGGCCGTGACTTCGCGGACGAACTTGGGGACCGGCACCTTCCGGCGGCCCTCGAAGTACCAGCGCCAGAAATATTGATCGACCAAGCGCACGAAAACTCCCGTGCCGAGCAGGGCGGTCAACGCACCGAGTTCCGTGTGTCCCGGCAACGCCGGTCGGATCTGCGCAATGGCGAGATACGCGCCGCCCGTGGCGCTGAAACATTGGTACACCCTGCCCAGGCTGACGCCGAACTGACGCTTGAGAATCTTGCCGCTCGTCAACAGCGCAAGGTAGATCCCCACCGCGAGCGCGGCGATTTCGCCGATCAACTCCATCTGCGCGCCCGACTCGAAGACCGCGTGTAGACTGGAAGGCAGCGTGAACACGGAGAGCGTTCTACCACCGGCGCTTAGCGCAGGCAAGCTCAGGCCTCCGACGCTTCGAGGAAGCCTTCCAGCTGCCGGATGCGCGTGGGATGGCGCATTTTGCGCAACGCCTTGGCCTCGATCTGCCGGATGCGTTCGCGCGTCACCTTGAACTGGCGGCCCACCTCTTCGAGCGTGCGGCTATAGCCGTCGATCAGGCCGAAGCGTTGTTCCAGCACCTGACGCTCGCGCTCGGTGAGCGTTTCGAGCACGTCTTTGATCTTGCCCTTGAGCAGCACGATGGCCGTCATGTCGGAAGGGTTGTCCGCCCCCTTGTCCTCGATGAAATCGCCGAAGTTCGTGTCTTCGCTGTCGCCGACCGGAGCCTGGAGCGAGATCGGCTGCTGGGCCATCTTGAGCACGGCGCGCACTCGCTCCACGGGCAGATGCACTTCCTCCGCGACCTCCTCGGGGGTGGGTTCGCGCCCGTACTCTTGCACCAGTTGTTTCTGCACCCGCATCAGCTTGTTGATCGTCTCGATCATGTGCACCGGGATGCGGATCGTGCGCGCCTGGTCCGCGATGCTTCGCGTGATGGCTTGCCGGATCCACCACGTCGCGTAGGTCGAAAACTTGTACCCGCGCCGGTACTCGAATTTCTCCACCGCCTTCATCAGGCCCATGTTGCCCTCCTGGATCAGGTCGAGGAACGACAGGCCGCGGTTCGTGTATTTCTTGGCGATGGAAATCACGAGCCGCAGGTTGGCTTCAACCATTTCGTCCTTCGCCTTGCGGGCCTTGCGCAGCCAGGACCATAGTTCATGGTATTCCTTGATGAACTCGTCCGGCGTCAGCCAGAACTGCGTTTCCAGCTCCTTGAGCTTTGCCCCGTAATCGACGCGCTGCTGGGCTTGACCCGTCGCGCTTTGCAGTTGGGAGGTCAGTTGGTTGAGCAGCCGGAAATTATCGTCCGCCAGGTGGACGAACTCCTCGGTAACCTTCTGTTTGAAGTAGAATTTCGGGTAAAGCCTTTGCAGGCTTTCGTGCTGCCGCAGAAAGGTTTTGTGTCCCTCTCCATGGGTGCCGTTGCCGTTGTTGGACCGGGCGGCATAAAGTTCCGCGAGTTCCGCGCTCAGCGCATCCAGTTGCTCGCAAAGCTTCGGCAACGCTTTGAGATAGCGTTCCCGGCTCTCGATTTTTTTGTCCAGGATGACGCGGTCGAACCGTTCGCGGCCTTCGACGAGCTTTTGCGCGAGGTCCAGGTGCGCCCGGGCGATGAATCCGAAGCGGTTGAGATGCTTCTGCACGCGCGCTTCGGAGTCCTCGATGCGCTTGGAAATCTCGACTTCCTGTTCGCGGGTCAGCAGCGGGACCTGTCCCATCTGCTTGAGGTACATGCGGACCGGATCGTCGAGGATGTCCAGCCGGCTGCCGGTTTCACCCTTTTCATCGTCCGCTTTTTCCTCCTTCTCGTCGTCCTCGTCACCTTCGCCGTCGGCGTCCGGCTCCTGCTCTTTTTTGAGGTCTTTGTAACGGTCTACGTCGGACGCCTCGATGATGTCGAACTCCATCGCGCGTAACCGCGTCTGGATGGACTCGATCAGGTCGGGATCGTTGACGCCGTCGGGCAGCGCTTCGTTGAGGTCGTCCCACGTCAGGTAACCTTGCTCCTTGGCGAGCTTGATGAGTTCGCGGATTTTTTCCTGCGTCTCATGCGCTTTGGCCTGCACCTTGGGGGTGGGGGCGTGCACGACCGGAAGAGGCTTTTCCGGCTTGGCCTTCAGGGCCGTCTCCGTCTTTATCTTCGGTGACTGCTCAGCCTTCTTGGGCGTTGCAGGTTTCTTCGCGGTCACCGGTGGTGTGGTCGACTCCACCGCTTTCGCCTTCTTTGGCTTGACGTCGACCGGGGCCTTCGGTTTAGATTTTTTACTGGTGGCAACGGCTTCCGTGCAAGCGGTGGACTTTGGGGGAGCAGCGGAAGGTTTCACTTTGGCCATGGCGACAATGTCGGGCAGTCGTTTAAACGGCCCTGATAATCAACCGCGGCGTGCTGCCGCTATTATCAGAGCCGGGCAATATCTTTTCGCCTCTGGAAGAGGTCAAGGATTTCTTTCTGCGATCCTGGCGCTTTGCACCCGGTCTTTCCCGGCGTTGATGGCCTTTTGCCGCAGGGCGAGCTGCACCGCTTCCGCTTGCAGACGCTCTGTTTCCTCCGGGGGGAGGTTGGGGGCGTTGAGCTGGCCTGCCACGGTGAGCATCCGCTCCTTCAGAAGTTTTTCTTCCAACCCCGTCCAGTTGTCGCGGGCTTCGGCCAGAGGCTGCGGATGCGGCTTTTCCATGAGCAAGCCGGATAGAAAATCCTCTTCCTCCGCGGGCAAGGTGGCCAGGAATGTCGTGATCGTGGTCGGGTGGGCGACGCTGCATTGCGCGGCGAGCGCCCGCGAAAGCAGATCGCCACCGGCGACTCTGGGCAAGACCTCCTCCCAGGGCTGCGCGAACAGCCAGGCCCGCGCGTCCTCGTCCCCCAGGGCGACTTTCAGCAAATCGCTGATCATCTTCGGGGGTGGCTCGAAGGGGGCCGCCGCTTCCGTTTCCGCCCCGGATGGCTCCCCGCCTTGCAGGTCCACCTCGCCACGCCGCTGGTGGGAACCGGGCTTCCGCCGCAGCAACGCCCGGAAATCCTGTGGCGAGACCCCGACCCGCGAGCTGATTTTGCTCACCACGGCCTCCCGCAGGACGTTGTCCGTCAGCAGAACCACCGATTCCGCGAGCTTGCGGCAAAACTGCGCCTTCCCGCGCGGTGAATCCACGGCGAACACCTTGGCAAGCCGGTCGATCTGGAAATCGAAAAAATCCCGGGCCGCCGCGATCCGTTCCGAGAACGCTGCCGCTCCCTGCCCGCGAATCAGCGAGTCGGGATCTTCCCCCGGCGGCATCGTCGCCACGCGCACCGACACGTTGGCTTCCAGCAAGGCGGGCAGCGACTTCTCCGCCGCCTGCTGGCCCGCGTTGTCCGAATCGAAGCACAGCACCGCTTCGTCGGCGTAGCGTTTGAACAACCGCGCCTGCTGCTCGGTGAACGCCGTTCCCTGTGGCGCCACGACGTTCTGCACGCCCGCCTCGAACGCCGTGATCAGGTCGATCTGCCCCTCGCAGATGATCGCAAATTTTTTCTCCAGCACCACCCGGTTGCTCATGTTCAGCCCGAAGAGCACCTTGCCCTTGGTGAAGATCGGCGACTCCGGCGAATTGACGTACTTCGGTCCTTTGTTGTCCTCCGCGAGCACCCGCCCGCTGAATCCCACGACCTCGCCGCGCTCGTTGATGATCGAAAACATCAGCCGGTCGCGGAACCGGTCGTACACGTCGGACCGCCCGCTCTCGGCATCGTTTTCCTTGACCAGCCCACCGAGCAGCATCTCATCGCGCCGATATCCGCTCTCGGTCGCCCAGCGCAATGTACCGTTCTGCCCCGGCGCGTAGCCGATCTTCCAGCGCGCGGCCACTTCGCCCGTCAAGCCGCGCGCTTTCAGGTAGTCCCGCGCGTGTTGCGCACCCTGCGACCTCATCAAGTTCCGGTGAAACCAATCCGCCGCCTCGGCGTGCAGCTTGAGCAGCCGCCGCCGGGTTTGCCCCGCGCCGCGTTCCTCGTCCGACCGCTGCTCCTCCACGATGGCGACCCCCGCCTTTTCCGCCAACATCCGCACCGCCGAGGGAAAGTCGATGTTCACGAACATCGTCACGAACTTGAACACGCTCCCGCCCGCCCCGCACCCGAAGCATTTGAACGTCTGCCGCGCCGGGTTCACCGTGAACGAAGGCGATTTCTCCCGGTGAAACGGGCACAGCGCCTTGAACGTCGATCCCGCCCGTTTGAGCGGGATGTAGCTGCCGATCACCTCCGCGATGTCGTTGGCGGCGGCGACCTGTTCGATGGTTTCGGGCGGGATCATGGGACCTGAAAAGATCAGCATTGCGCCACCCGCCTGCTTCCGCAATCTTTCAGGTCCCGGTTTTTCACTCCTGCCGCCGCCATGCGTCTCCTCGACCGTTACCTTGCCCGCGAACTGATCGTTTCCACGCTTTTCGCGGTGCTCACGCTCAGCCTCGTGCTCGTGCTCGGCCAGATCTTCAAGCAGCTCTTCAAGTTCGTCATCGACCACAACATCCCGGCGACCTACATCATCACGTTCGTCGCCTACGTCCTGCCGGTCTCGCTGATTCTGAGCATCCCGTGGGGTTTCCTGACCGCCGTGCTGCTGGTCTTCGGACGCCTTTCCGGCGGCAACGAGTTCACCGCCATGCGCACCGCCGGCATCAGCACATGGCGCATCGCCCGCCCGATCCTCGTGCTCGCGGTGCTCTTTTCGCTGCTCTGCCTCTGGATCAATCTTTACGTCGCCCCGCAGGCCCAGCAGAGCCTGAAAAACGCCTTCTTCGAGGTGGCGACCACCAATCCCGCCGCGGCGTTCACGGGCGACAAGGTCATCAACGACTTTCCCGGCAAGAAAATCTACGTCGGCGAAGAACAGGGCAACGTCCTCAAGAACATCCACGTCTTCAACCTCAACGCCGAGAACAAGCCCATGCAAGTGGTCTACGCCCGCACCGGCAGACTCGAAACCGACCTCGCCAACAAGCAGATCAAGATGCGCTTGGAAAACAGCCGCTTCGAGCAGCGCGACAACTCCAGCCCTGACGACCTGACGAAAATCCAGCCCGCCACGATGGGCGACTTCGTTTTTCCGATTTCCCTGGAAGAACTCTACGCCCAGAAGCAGGGCCGCAAGAAGGTTGAGGCGTACAGCTACGACGAACTCAGGACCGACCTCCAGCGCAAGCGCGACCAGTTGGCTAAAGACCGCCAGAACTACCAGCAGCAACCCGACGTGAACACCAGGCGATTGTTGCGCAACAGTACGAGCGCGGTGGCCTCCGCCCACACCGAACTCAACAAGCGGTTCTCGTATTCACTGGCGTGTTTTACCTTCGCGTTGATCGGCATTCCGCTCGGCATCACGGCGCAGCGGCAGGAAACGAGCGCCGGGTTTGGCCTCGGGCTGGTCGTGGCGTTCACGTATTTCCTCATCATCATCGTGGTAAATACCTTTCGCGATAAGGCGAACGTCCACCCGGAACTGCTCATCTGGCTGCCGAACGTGTTGTTTCTGGCGCTGGGAGGCATCATGTTTTACCGCCTGACACGGCGATAATTGAAAGAGTGGTAGGGAGGAGCGTCCCTGCTTCTCCCCGGCTTGCGCGACCGCGCTTGGAGATCGAACCGCCAGCCGCGCGAGCAGGCCAACACTATCCCTCCACGCGGGTTCTGCGCACGCGGCTTTTCCACCAAATTCCGCGCACATCGGGTAAGTTGGGGAGAAGCAGGGACGCTCCTCCCTACCCACGACGCGGACAACATCTCACCATGTCCGACCCACCGCGCCCAGAAACGGCTGCAACCCGCTCATCAACCGCCCGAACGCCGCGAAATCCACCTGCTGCTGGCCGTCGCTCAACGCTTCGGCGGGGTTGGGATGCACCTCGATGATGAGCCCATCCGCCCCGAGGGCCACCGCTCCGGCGCACAGGGACGCCACCAGGTCGGCGCGTCCGCAGCCCTGGCTGGGATCGACGATCACCGGCAGATGCGTCTCGTTCTTGGCGACGGCGACCGCCGCGAGATCGAGCGTGTTGCGGGTGTACGTCTCGAACGTGCGGATGCCCCGCTCGCAGAGCATGACGTTCGGATTCCCGGCGGCCAGGATGTATTCCGCCCCGAGCAGCCATTCCTCGATCCGCTGGCTCAGGCCGCGCTTGAGCAGGATCGGCTTGCCGGTCTTGGCCGCCGCCACGAGCAGCCGGAAATTCTGGGCGTTGCGCGCGCCGATTTGCAGGATGTCGGCGTGCTCGGCCACGAGGTCGGCGTCGTTCTCGCCGAGCAGTTCGGTGACGATCTTTAATCCCGTTTCCTTCTTCGCCAACTGCAAGAGCCGCAGCCCCTCCTTGCCCATGCCCTGAAACTCGTAGGGACTGGTGCGCGGCTTGAACGCCCCGCCGCGCAGGATCGTCGCGCCCGCCGCCTTGACCGCCCGGGCCGTCGTCAAAAGCTGTTCCTCGCTTTCCACCGAGCACGGCCCCGCCATCATCGCAAAGTGCGGCCCGCCCACGGGCAGGCCGTCCACGTCGATGATGGTCGGCTCCGGGTGCGACTCGCGGCTGACCAGCTTGTAGCGTTTCTGCACCGGTATGACGCGCTCGACCTGCGAGAGCGCGTTGAGGCTTTCCAAAGTGTGATGGGTCGTCTCGTCGCCGATGGCGGCCACGACGGTCTGGAGCGCGCCGGAAATGACGTGGGCGGTGTAGCCGAGTTTTTCGACCTCGGAGATCACCTCGTCGATGCGCACTTGGGACGTGTGGGGTTTG
>CAXUHC010000216.1:0-7348 GCA_964250705.1 uncultured Chthoniobacterales bacterium
AGGGAATCGTCCGATGTATGAAATGTTGTCGGGGTAACGCCGCGCCAACCCGATGTCAGCCAGCCGGGTCACCAACTGTTCCCAGTTTTCGCTCAGTTCGTCGTAACTAACGTCGAGGCCAGCCTCGTTGAGCAGGAGCGCGTCGTCGGGCCGGCCTCCGGTCACATATCCGAAGGTGTTCCAGAGCGTGTTCAAGAATTCACGCTCCGGCAGCGGGTGAGTGTTCGGCGTACACGCTTTGACGAGCACTTCGAGGATGGGAACGGTCGGGCGAACGCGCTTTTCGCCACTGCGCCCCTCGAAGTGCGGGTAAATGATCCCCGCCCTGCAACCGATGCCCTGGAGGAACCCGCGCGGGTTGCCGCCTCCGTTCTCGGTGAGGTAGCACTCGACCAGGGTACGGGCCATGACCAGCGGCGCGTCCGCTTTGTCGGGCAGGCGGCCGTTGCGCTGCCAGCACTCCACCCGCTCGTGGAGCACCTTGTCCGTCGGCGGTCCTCCCTTGTACCCTTCGATTCTCTGGAAGAAGTTGCGAACCGAGTCACGGCGTTGCGCGGGCACGTCGAGCGTCTTGCCCTCGTGCTTGGAGCCCTTATAATACACGGGTAACTTGCGCTCCAGCCGCTCGCGCAGTTGGTCCACCAGGAAATCTTCGAAGCCGCGAAAGAAGCGCATGAGCGATTCTTCCGAAGCCAGCGCCAAGCCCGATCCCTTTTCCGCGCACGCGGTCAAGATCAGCGGCGGCCTCGCCTCAAGGTCGCCGCCGGAGGCCAGTGCCTGCGCGTGAGCCAGGAGGCCAAGCACGGAAAAATGCACGGTCCGTTCGAGGGCGACCAAGCGGTTTTGGTTCGATGCTTCGTGCTCGGCGAGCTGCGCCGCCGCCGCTTCCAGTCGATCTACGATCAGTTTGGTCCTGGTGTTTTTCTCCAGTGCCGCGGGCTTGTCGCTGGCGAGCGGTTCGGGTTCGTGACTCAACAGCGGCCAGGCCAGCGCCGTGATGGGGTCACCCGGGGTCGATTCGCTTGCCGGGAGCCATTTTCGGACGAGTTGGCCCAGCGTGCCTTTGTCGTCCCTTCCGTTGAGCAGGGCGGCGGCAAACGCCCCCACCTTGCGGTCGTTGCTGTCGGGCGAGATCATCTCCCGGCAAGTCAACGACAGACTGCTCTGCTCGGCCGACGGAAAAACCGCTTTGTCGGCGGCGAGGAGTCCTCTGGCGTATTCGCGCAGTTGCTCGAAATCTCCTTTCCGGGCCGAGTCTGCGAAGGCCGCGAATTTCGGGTCGTTTGTCTCCTGAACCATGTACTCATAAGTACGCTTCGTATCCTTGTTATCCGGACGAAGGAAGGTCACAGTGCGAGACACGTTGTAACGAGCGCGCAGTAGACTACGAAAAAGTCCGTTCGCAATGTGGACGGGCTTGATGCTGCCAGAAACGGGCCGCCAACCCACGTCGCGGTCGAAAACCGCGTCCAAGACATCGGTGATTCTCATATTGGATCGCCCGGGATGAAATACGCACGTTTATCCGTGCTTACGCCAATTTTGACTTGTTGCATGGTGTCACTTCGTAGGATGCGAACGATTTGGGAAGACTCCGAACGGCCACCACGCGACAGTCGATCATAGAACGACGACACCTTCGAATAGGCCTCAGGGTCGCGCACCCCAAGGCCGGAAACCCGGTCGCCATCCATCAACTGGCTGATCAAACGCCCATCCATCACCAGGCCGTTTTCAGTCACCATATCGCGGTGAACCAAGATGACATGGTCGGCGTAATGCCCGGGGAATGCACGCTCCAGATAATTTGGCAACGTGGGTACACGGACCTCGAATTGAGCAGCCGGAACTTCGCAGTTCGAAGCTAGATACCGAACCGGCCTCGCGTCGTAGCGATGCGCGACCCAGAGGGTGAGAGAATCGCTGCTATTACCCGAAGCATTAAAAAATCGATTGAGCATTGCCAAGGCAATCCGCTCGGGACTCTGCCCAAGGTCACGCATCTGCTCTAATTTGCTCTGGACCGTGCTCCCCGATTTCCTGAGCAAAGCCGCTCCTTCTTTGTGTTCGAAGAACGCCCTCTGCTTTCGAGCGACGAACCGTTCGAGCCGCTGTTCGTAGAATGGTTCTTCCGCTGCAAAAAACCATTCGTCGTCTGTGTCGTCCTCCTCGTACAGCCGGTCGTCCAGAAAAGGGGAAGGTGTCCACACTGGGTCCAGTTTGCGCACCGCACTGAACAAAGGCCCTTCGCCGGCTTCAAATGCGTTCACGTAGTAAGGCTTTGGAGGCAAGCCGTTAACAACGTCCTCCCCGCCACAAAGCAAATGGGCAATAAACCCGAGGACATCCCGCATCGTGGCATGGAACCCGGTGCGGGCAACCGTGTCCAACAACAAGCAAATTCTATCGCGCACTTGCGGTTGCTGCAAACGATGCACGTTGTCCGCCAGCGGCAGTCCGGCGGTGGCGGCCATTGTTAGCATGGTTCCAAGCACGGCATTGACCACCCCACGATCAAGGTTGTTACGGTGGGTGAGATCGAAGAGGACCACGTCGCCTCTCGAATCCCTCTCTTCTCGGTCTCCCGTGTACCGATAAGGATGCAGCAATGACGTGATGATTTGTAGTGCCCAAGGGTGACGGTCCCTAATCGAACTACAGATTTGGAGAAGGATGCCTTCATTGATAGCAAGGACCAACGCCACGTTTTTGTTTTGGCAGTCTAGGATGGCTTTGACGATCTCGCTGCTCTCCAGTTGGTTGGCGTCAAGGATGATTTCCGTTCCTCGCGGAAAGTCATTTTTCAGCCTTTGGATCAAATGCGTCTTTCCGTCGCCAGGGTTGCCCGTGATGATGACCACGTGCTTTCTTCCAGCCTCAAAAACAATCTGTTCTTCCACCGGCGTGCGCACGTGCAATTTGCGCAGGGTTTCGGAAGATAAGTGCTCCGTCACTGCCCGTGAGAGCATCCGAATAATTTCAGCACTACTATCGGTTGGCGGCATAACTATGAAAGGGCGTTGGAGAGCGGGACCGTTGGTTTCACCAAGTCTTCCTTGACAGACTTCGCAGACACCGCGGCAACCCGCTGGAGCACATCGTCGTTTTGAACGCGCATCCTCAGCCACCGATCATGCCAATCATCCGCAATTTCAGTAAATCTAGGTCCTCTGGAGTAGCTGTCTCTATCTGCGACCAAGTCGTGTCTCGCTTCGGGATACATCTCTGCGCCGTAGACGATCCGTTGGTTGGCATGTTGCAGGACATCGTCGGGCTCAAAACCGAGGAGCGAAAGACCCTCACGCATTTGGCGCATCAGAGGACTTGTGCCCTCTCCGAAGACATTGTTGACGTTGCGCATGCCGCGTCGTGCGATGGCCAACCGTCGAACCGACTCAATCGTCGTCTTAGAAAAATGCACCGATCCAAACCCTTCTGTTTCGCCGATCCGCGTCCAGTTCAAAGCCTTGTCGCCGAACTTGACCCGAACCCGGTTGTACTGACTGGAGCCAACCCCGTACAGGCTCGTCGTCGTCAGAATACAGACGTGGGATTTTTTACTCACCGGGTGGCCTGCCATCGCGGAAGCAATTTCAGAGGGGGCGTTTGCGTAGCGTTCGATGTAAGCCTCTTGCACCTCGGAGGAGAATAAACTCATCGCCGCCAGTTTGCCGCCAAGCAAGTCACCATAACTGGGAGCGGCGCCACAAACATTCACGTCCAGGATTCGGCTGGCCACACCGTTCTTCTTGATTTCACGGATGGCCGTCCGCACCGATTTACCCAGGTTTGAGTCTATCCAGCGAACTTGCCTCCCGTCCGGCCGCTGCACAACTTCCATTCGTTTCACGATCTCGGTTCCCTCCGTCGGTGCTCGCTTGAGATGATGCAGCGCGAAATAGATGGCCGACAAGGTACCGGCGCGCTTGCGTTTGAACAACGGCGACTCACTCGCCGTTTTCCAATCGATGGCTCCGTCTTCCTTCTTTGGCATTCGCCTCGGTGACGGCAGGACTTCTGCGTCCATCGTGTGCCGTTCGCGCAGCGACCTTGTACGCGCCTGGTCCTGCTCCTCGGCGATTCGCTCCAACCGACGCGAGATCTCCAGGTGCGTTTTTGGTTTCCCTGCTTCTTTCAAGAGGTCGTCCGCGCGGATCAACTTACGCGCTGCCTCCAACGAACGAACGGCCGTCGCCATAAATTCCGGCCACTGCGCGGCGTCCTGCGTTACCCGATCCATCACGCTGGCTTCGGTCCAGCCGATCCATTCATCGCGCGTGGTCAGTTGGAACACCGCGTTGGTCAGACCCACGATGCCGATCACGGGATGGTTTGGACGCGCGGCGTTGCGAATCAAGTAGTTGAGGTTGCGGCCGGGCGTGGGCCGAAATTCGAGCGACCAAGTGTGGCGGATGTACCGCCAAATATCGTTTAGGAGAATGCCGGTATGCTCACACCGCTTCTTTCCATCGACGAATTGGATGTACGGCTTGACGATGCCCGACAAATCACCGTGCTTTGCCGCCCGTAGGGCGTTGGCAAGGTCATCCCCATCGTCGATGAGCGAGTCGATGCCGAGATGGTTGCCCGCGCCACTCCTTGGCGTGTGCATTTGCCGGAAAAATTCGACTGTCGGTGTTTCGTTTAGCTGCTGGTTCCTGGTTTCCAGCAAGGTTTCTCGCACCGCGTGCTTCGCCTGCAGCAGGTCGCCCGGTTGAAGCCGGCGCGGGATCAAGTACAGGTTCGAGCGCACGACGCGGATTTGCCATCCGATGGCGATCAGATCTGCCAGCACTCGAAAGATGGCTGCCGTTTCCATCCGAAACGCGCCTTCTTGCCCATCGGCGATGGCGGCCTCCTGCCGCAAAGATTCCATTAACTTCCTTCCGGTTTGCTGCACAAGCACGCGAGTCAACGCCCGCAGAGCGCTGTTCGGGAGGTGGGGTTGAAAAACGCGAGTGCTGGTCATCCGGATGATGCGACACGAATAAGCATGCCCGGGCAACCTCCGCGATACAAGTGGAATGGACAAAAACCGGTCCGGGGAGTTTGCGACGATGTCCGCCGAGGATGACCACCATGTGAAAGCCGTCAAGGCATACCAATGCATCACCCGAGTAAAGCTGCCAGCCGCGGTCTGTCAGCTCCTATTTTCGTTCACGGACTGATCTAACTCGATAAGAAGCTTAATACTAGGCACTTGTTTATCAACTCGCGCCCGCTAAAAACTGGCTCGCGGAAGCAAAGCTTGATTTGCCGTCGTGCAAGTCGCGCTTTTTACGCTTGTTGCGCAGCACGCTTAGAGCAAACAGTTTGACGATTAGACGAATTACACGACTCGATTCCAGCTTAGTTTCTCGCGCAGAGGCATTACTGCTATCGATTCGGTTTTTATGCTGCCAGCAACCAGCGCCAGAGCCGTGCCGCGGGCGAGTTGCGAAACCACGGCGAAATGCGGCCGTCCGGCTCGATGGGCTCCAGATACACCTTCTTAAATTGCCCGTTGCAGTGGACCAAATAGCACTGGTGGTTGCGCAGCTTGCGCAAGCGGTGCGGTTTGACCTGGTGCTCGTCCACCTTGTTGTAGTTGTAACTGGTGCGCCCGCTGGAACTGCCCCACGATTTCTTGACAACCTCCCGTTGTCCGATGAAGTCGGCGGCGTCTTTGGCATCTTCCTCGTCGGCGGAGAGGAAAATGAGCTGGTTGCTGAGATTCAGGGTGAATACCTTCGCCTTGTCCTTGCCAAGAGGTGGAATGAACGACGTAGTCGACTGCGTGGCCGCGACCACGGTGCCGCCCGCCTCGCGGATTTTGTCCACGCAGTTGTAGTCGCTCAGGCCATCTTCGGCTGCCGTCACGCTGTTTTGCGCTTCATCCGCCCACAGGATGAGCAGGTTGTCCTTGCGCCGGTCAGCTTCCGGCTTGTCAAAGCGGCGCAGCACATGGCCGTAGAAAAGCATTTTCAGGAATGTCGAGATGTAGCGTCGCTCGGTCTGGTATTTCTGCGGCATGGCGATACAGATGATCTTGCCCCGGTCGATGTCAGCGAACTCGAACGAGTTCGCCGCCGGGCAAAACACCTGGGCGATGTCGGGCGGCACATAATTTTTCAGGTAATTGGAAATGGTGCCTTTTACGCCGTCGCGCTGCTCGGGAGCGATGTTCGTGTAGTTCTCCTGAAAGTGGTTATAAACCTCGACGCGGCGCGGGCTATCGAGCTTTTCGCGCAACACCTCCAAGCAAAGGTCCATGCACCGCTCGCTCGATTGAGGGTCCACGTTGTTCATGAGCACGTCGAGTACGTTGGTCATGGTCACGGGAAAACCCGCTTCTTCCAGCAGATCCATCGCCTTGCCGATGTGGGTTTCGGCCTGCTCCTTGAAAAACGAGTTGCTCGTCTTTTGGCCGAGTGACGTGGCCGTGTCCACGACCGCCTTGGCGTAGGTCGAGTACGGGATACGCACGTCGGAAAGCAGATTGAAGCACGCAGAGGGCTGCCAATCTCCCGCCGCTCCCTCCGGACGGACCTGCAAGAGCAGCAGATCCTGCTCGCGTTTGAAGTGCCGTGCCATGGCGCAGAGCGTTTCCCAGAACAATCCCTTCTTGTCGATGCACACCCCTCCCCAGCCCGGCTCGTTGGTGAACACCTGGAACATGATGTTGAGGATGCCGCTCTTGGTCTTGCCGCAGCCGGTCTTGCCACGAATCAGCCAGCCGCGGCAGAATTCGTTTCGGTCCCACGTCAGCCCCTTGAGCACGAGGGTGTGCGGCTTCTTGACAGGCACCAGCGCGATTTGCTGGCTGCCGTCTTGCTTCGGTTTCACGCCCGATGTGCAGGCAAAAACACCGAAAAGGCCAAACACGGCCGGTGCACCGAAACTCATCCATGGGGTGTCTCCGTAGTGGTAGAACCAGGCCGCTGCGCCCAGGGAGGCAAGGGTAAGAATCCATTTCATAAATTTGCTTGTTCAAGGCGGCGGTTTTTATCCGCTTTGCCATCCGGCCTCAGCCTTGAAAATCCGCAGCGCCCCAGTCGAGGCGAACTGGCAGCGCCTACACCAAAAGGTGACCCCGCGTACTACGGCCCTTTCGACGCGGATGGGCGGGCGAGTTGACGAAGTGATTCCAGATCGCGCCGCACTTCCTCGACCGGCGAGAGCACGTAGACCTTGGTCCCTCCCGCTCGAGTGCTTTCCGCCCACGCCGTATTCCCGATGAGGATGACACACCCTTTCTCCCGGTGGGCAACAGGATCGCTCCACGGTTCGACCGCGAGCAAGGGAGCGCGGGCGAGCAAAACGTTTTGGATGGCAACCGACTGGCCGCCCGCAATGCCGGGCCTGTAGT
>CAXUHC010000217.1:0-430 GCA_964250705.1 uncultured Chthoniobacterales bacterium
CGCTGCCGACACCCAAAACACCGACGGCTGGCTGCTCCTCGCCCCTTACGGCGAAACCCCCTATTGGCACAAGGACGACTCCGGCCAGTGGCAACAGTTCCGCCAAGTCTTCACCCGCGAACAGGCCGCGCGCATGGTCGGGGCGTTCAACACGCTCGCCACAAAAAAGGGTCGCCGCTTTCGGGGCTTGCCGATCTACGCCGGGCATCCCGACGCCGACCCGCAACGCTGGCCCGACGAACGCCGTCTCGGCGGCGTTCTCAACCTCGACGCCCGCGCCGATGGGCTCTACGTCCGCGCCGCCTACCCCGAGCGCTCCAGCTGGTGGGACGTCGCGGTGACGAGCCGGCGAGCGCACGTGCGCGCCGGCGACATCGAGCTGGACGTCACCGTCGAAGACGCCGACCCCAGCAGGCTCGACGCCGTCGAC
>CAXUHC010000217.1:440-1895 GCA_964250705.1 uncultured Chthoniobacterales bacterium
TCTACGTCCGCGCCGCCTGGAACGACCTGGGCGAACGAAATCGCGCGCAGGGTTACCTGGTCTACCCCTCCCCCGCGTGGCTCTACGACCGCGAGGCCGCACGTCTCCACGGGATCATCGCGCCGGACGAACTGCGGTCCGTCGGCCTGACCAACACCCCTCGCCTGCCCGACGTGCCCGCCTGGACCAACGCCGACCATTCTCCTGCCGCCGACCAACCCAATCACGACCACCATCCGATGAATCACAAAGACTTGCTGCTCGAATGCCTCGGCCTGCCTGCCGAAGCCAACGACGAACAAATCCAACACGCCCACCAAGCGCAGCGCGAACACGCGGCCCGCGTCGAACAGACGCTCCAGGCCATCCGCGCCGAGTGCCAGCAGGCGCACGACGAGGCGGGCCGGTTCCGCACGTCGGCGATCAACGCGCAGCTCGACGCGGCCATCAACTCCGGCCGGCTCACCCCGGCGGAGCGCGAGGGCTTCGTCGAACGCTTCGAGCGCGATTTCGAGACGGCGGTACGCGCACTCGGCGAGCGCCGCCTGGCGCTCAACACGCACGGCCTCGGCCTGCGCCCCGCCGCGCCGAGGCTCGACCTGGACACGGCGCACGGACGGGCCGCCGCCTTCAACTCGCGCCTGGATACGCTGATGCGTCCGGTGGCCGCAGGTGGACGCGGCCTCAAGTTCGACGCCGCCATCACCGAGATGCGCGCCAGTTCCGAGGACGCTCCGCTGCTGCGCGCCATGGAAGGCAAGTAACCACTCACCAACCTGAACAAACTCACATCCAACGAAATCCAGACACGGCGACAGAGCGCCGTGACTACAGCCACACCAGAAAACTAACATCACCATGACCGCCACCGCTACCCATCAACCGCTCCTGCATCCTGCCGCCGTGCTTGACCCGGCTTCCGTCGACGCGCGCCACCGCGCGCTCGTCGAAGCGGGCACGCACCCCATGATCGCCGAGAAACTCGCCAACGACGCCACGACCAACCAACTGCTGCGCGACCGCCGCGACCAACCCGCCACCGAAACCCCCGCCGCCGACGTACGCGGCTAAATTTCATCCTTCATCCTTCATCCTTTCCCATGAAACCTCGCCTCTCCTTCCTGCTCGCCGTGGCCTGCGCCTCGCTCAACGACCGTGTCCAGGGCCGCGCGCTCGCCACCAACGACGATGACGCCGTCTTCGCACCGAACGAAGCCGCGCACGGCACCGAAAGCCTCGACGCCGACAACAACGCCACCGTCTCGTTCCGCAACGCCGTCGTGGTCATCGGCAGCGACGACCGCCACTTCACCCTGCCCGCCGCCGCGACCGACATCCCGCGCGGGATCATCCTCAACGACACCGTGGACATCGGCGAGCCGGGCGCGGTGCGCAAGGCCGTGGCCATCTTCGGCGTCCACGGGGGCACCCTGCCCGGGGTCGCCGCCGGAGGGA
>CAXUHC010000217.1:1905-7344 GCA_964250705.1 uncultured Chthoniobacterales bacterium
TCTGGCGACGCCGGGGCGCGTCAAGGCGCTGCCCACGGCGGCGGGGACCTACGTCGTGTTTGGCCGCGCGCGTTTCGCCGTGGCCGCGGCGGGTGATCCCGTGTCTATCATCCACTGCGTCCCGCGCGTCGTGGTCGTGTCCTGACGTCCAACTCACATCCAACCAAACCCAGACACGGCGACAGAGCGCCGTGGCTACAGCTCAACCTTACCAACATGATTGCTACCCCTACCCTTCCGGCGAACGCCCTCAACCAGAGCGCGCTCGCCGCCAACATCCTCGCCTCGATGGGCGTGCCGACCCGCGAGTCGTTCACGATCCACGAGGCCGACGACAACTTCGCCAACGGCCGCGTGCTGGCGTTCAACGCCTCGCAGTTCTCCGGGAACGCGCCGGTCGAGTTCCTGTCGAACTACGCCGTGCGCTACCAGGACGCCAACGCCCAGGGGGTTGACGCCATCCGCCGCTTCATCGCGCCCGACGTGCCCGGCACGACGAACCTGTTCGTCGAATATTCGCTGTACAACTTCGCCGACGCCTACCTCGCGCTGGACAATTCGGCGGACGATCTGCGGGCCATCGGCGCGGACTTCCCCACCCTGCGCAGCCCGAACCATCAGCTCGTTACCCAGCGCATCGCCAACCGTGGGTTGGCCGTGGAGATCGACGAGGACGAGGAACGGCTCGACGGCGACTGGCAGGAGCGCAAGATCGCGTTTCTGCGGGGCGTGCTGGACCGTGCGCGGCTGCGGCGCACGATTGCGCTGTTCGTCGCGGGCGCGGTGAACGTCAACAAGACGTGGAACGGCGCGTCCGACCCGGATCAGGACGTGATGGAGGAACTCGAAGCGCAGAGTTTGCGCGCGTCGCGGATCTTGTACGGTCCCGGGGCGTGGACCAAGCGCAGTCGCGCGCTGCGCACGCAGAACACGGCTGGTAGTCACGCCTCGGCGAAGATGACGCTCGAAGACCTGGCGGGTGAGTTCGCCGTCGAGGAAGTGCAGGTGGCGCGTCCGAAGTATACGACCGGGACGACCACGGCGGGTAACATCGTCGGCAGCCAGGTGCTGCTGTTCGTCGCCGGGGAAAACCTCGGGCGGAACGACTTCAGCAACCTGAAGACGTTCACCGCGCCGACCCGGACCGGGCAGCGGTATGCCGTGTACGTGCGGCAGGTCGGCGACAAGCGCTGGCGGATCGCCGTCGAGTGCTACGAGACGGTAGCCATCACGAGCACGGTCGGGCTGGAAGTAATTACCGTCAGCTAACCGGAAAAGGATGAAGGCAGAACCAAGCCGATCAGGCGATGCCTACTTTTCCGTCTCTGCCTTCATCCTTCACCCTCCATCCTTCATCCTTTTTTATATGAACTGGATTGCGATTACCGTTGATGACTTGAAGGCCGTGGCGTTCGGCGGAGTGATTGACGCCGCGCAGACGGCGGCCACGGGGACGCACGATCCCGTCTCGGAGGCGATTGCCGACGCGGTGGCCGGTGTGCGCGGGGCGATCTCCACGGGGAACGTGCTCGACGCGGACACCGCCAAGGTGCCGCGCGGTTTGCGCTCGCTGGCCGCGAGGTCGGCGGTGTTCGCGCTCATGGAACGCGTGGGGATGGACCTGAGCGTCGATCAGCGCGCCACGCGGCAGGCGGATTTGCTGCGCTTGCAGCGGATCGGCGAGCGGAAACAACGCTTCGAGCAGGCTGACGTGCCCGCCGGAGCGGCGGAGATGCAGCCGGGTCCGGGCGGGGAAACCGTCGCGCCGGGGAACTGCGGCCACAGCCGCGAGGAATTGCGGGGAATTTGAGACGCAAATCCCTCGCTCTAAGTCTGTCATCCTGAGCGGAGTGTAACGGAGCCGAAGGACCTTCCAACATGGAGGGGACGATCAACGGTGGAGGGTCCTTCGGCTACGCTCAGGATGACAGAGAAAAGGCAAAAAGCGGCCACCCCTCACCACTAAACCAATCTTTCATTTTATGTCGCTCCTGACCAATATTCAGCAGCAGGCCGGGGCACGGCTCGCGGCGCAGGCGTTCTTTTCCGACGCGGCGGCGGGGACGCCGAAACCCGTGGCCGTGCTCGCCGAGCAAACCGGCGATCTGGCGAGCCGCGTGCGGCAGAGCCTGGGACAATTGGGGATCGTTTGCACCGTGCTGACGCCCTCCGCCCGGGCTTCGACCCAGGATAAAATCAGGCCGACTTTTGATCGGGTACAACTCGTCGTGCGCACCCAAGAAAACGTCGCGCTCAACCGGTCTGCCTCGGGGACGGGTCAGCCAGCCAGCCTCGTGGCGGAAGCCGCCGCCTGGTTCCTGCATGGGTTCGTCCCGGCGGGGGCGGGGGGCACGCTCTTTCTGGAGGAAATCCGGCTCGTCCCGGACACCCGGCTGCTGGTGTACGAGACGGTGTTTGCGTTGCAAGCCGGGTTGAAGAAAAAGCCCATGCGTCTCGCGCAACCGACGTAGCAGCCACGGCGACAGAGCGCCGTGGCTACAGCCCGGAGAATTGCCCTATGAAAATCTTGATCGACCATTTTTGTCTCGCAGCGGGCGGCACGGAGTCGCCCGGCGAATTGAGCATCGACGGCCAACAGCCCGTGCAAATCAGCCGGGGGCTGCACGCGGCAACGGCCAGCGTGCTGCCGCTCGGCGGACGGGTGAACACCATCGCGTTCGCCGTCACCCGTGAACACCCCAGCCACGGCGCGGCGGAAGGGTTCCTCTTTGCCCACGCGGCGACGTTGCCCGAGAGTGGGCAGGCGGTCTTCCTGTGCGAAGACCTCGAAGGGCCGCAGGTGCAATACACCGCCGCCGCCGCTGCCGTGACCGCCGATCTCGGCACCCGCCACGGGAACCAGACCACGCACAAATACACCCTCGTCTGCGGCGCCATCACCGGCGGGGAGCCGGGGAAAGGATGAAGGATGAAGGCCGAAGGCAGAGGAAGAAGCTGTTTGGCAGCTTCCCTGGTGCTTCCCTGATTCCTGAATTCGATTCCATCGTTCGCTCCCGTTTCCACCTTCATCCTTCATCTTTCATCCTTTCTTCCTATGTCTCTTCAACTTGTCCGTCAGGGAATTCGACTCCGCGCCGATGAACGCCGCCGGGGTCCGCTGCTCGATGCCTTTACCCACGCCACGCCCCAGGGATGGGTCGCGGCGGCCACGCAGTTCGAGGTCGCGCTGGCGCGGGGCGGCGCGCTCGTCGACGTGAGCAACCTCGCGAGCGTCACGCTCCAGGCGTCGCCGGAAGGGGAGCGGGACGGCGCGCGGGTGTTTTCGCGGACGCTCGCGGGGAGCGCGCTCGACGCTTCGCTGAACGAGGCGACGTGGGCCGACGGGTCGATGCAGCACGCGCTTTTCGTGTTCAGCAGCGCGGAGATGAATATCGCGCTGGGCGGCGCGGACCGCGCGGATTTCTGGCTGGTCGTGACCGCGCTGACGACGGCCGGTGACCCGCTGGTGTGCGGGGCAGGCCGGTTGACGATGGTCGATGACGGCGCGTTTGCGTCGGCACTGCCGCCGCCGTCCAATCCGGGCGCGGGATTGACGCTCGCGCAGGCCGATTTGCGGTACGCGCCGCAGGCGGCGGTGCTCCATTTTGCGCCGGGGATCACAGGGACCAACGGCGGCGGGAGCGCCGGTCTCGACGGGTTGGCGACGGCGGCGCTGCCGACGTATTACGCACTGATGATGCGCGAGGCCCGGCACGGGCTGACCGGGTGGGTGCTGGAGCCGGACGGCGAGGCGGTGGACGGCGTGCGCGTGGTGGTGCCGGGGGATCATGGGGCGGGCAACGCGCGGTCGTGGAGACAAAGGTTGTAGCCCCACCGGACGGCGGGAAGTGCCAAGATTCAAGAACCAAGATTCAAGGAAAGTTCAAGATTCAAGGTTCAAGGAAGCGGGAGTTAGGGAAGCGGAACTTCCCGAGCAAGCGCGTTTCCAAGGGCAACCCGCGGACGAGGATAACTTTTTCAATGACGATTTATGAGTGATGACCTGATGGATGACTGGACGCTGAGCTGCGGAGGAGTGACCCGGGCGGCGGCGGAAATCGGGGTGACCGATCTGGTGCGCCGGAGGGTCAGCCAGGGGACGGACGTTTGCTGCGTGCACGTCGAGGGAAGGGCGGTGGGGGAACCCACGGTCTTTGCGCACGGAGAAACCGTGACCATTGCCCGGGGCGGGGTGACGTGGTTCGCCGGGCGCGTCACGGGGGTGCCCGCCAGCGGGGGCGCGGGAGCGGAAGGACAGGTTTACCGGCTGAGCGGGCCGTGGTGGTTTCTCGAACAACTCGTCGCCCGACAGGAGTGGAGCGTGCGGGGAGGGGAGGGATCGGCATGGACGAGCCGTCTCATTCTGGGACAGCAGGCGGATGGTTCGCGGCTGACCACCGGCGGGGTGATCACACAGATGTTGCGGGATGCGATGGCGGCAGGCGCGCCGTTGCAGGCGGGGGTGATCGACCCGGCGTTGTATGCGCCGCTAGACGAGGTGCGCGAGGTGACCTGCGCCGAGGTGATCCAGGCGATGCTGCGGTGGCACCCGGACTGCGCGGCGTGGTTCGATTACGCCGCCGCGCCCGTGCCGACGTGGCACTGCCGCCGACGCGCGGCGTTGCCGGCGGTGACGCTGAACGTGGGGCGCGCGCCGCTAGCGGAGGTGCGGGGGATCACCGCGCGGCCCGACCTGACGGCCCCGGCGGTCGTGCTGCATTACGAGGTGGACGTCGCGGGGGCGGGAGGGACGGTGCTCGATGTCGTGACGGACGCCGCGCCCGCCGGGGCGACGGGCCGGGAGTTCGGCGCGGTCGTGGGGACGATGCCGCTGCGCACGGTAGGGGCGGCCGTGGCGAACGCCGCGGCGGCGGTGAACGCCGTCATGCTGGGGCTGCCCGAGGCGAGTCTGGCGGCGGGGTTCCTCGCCGCGCTCACGGCGGTGCCGTACAGCGGGAGTGTCGTGCTGGTGGAGCGGGCGGGGGAGTTGGGGGCGACCGGCGCGGGGGTGGGGTGCGTGCTCAATCTCGCGGGCAGCGGAGCGGCGGACTGGGCGACGATGCGCGCGCTGGTGGTCGCGGAGGAGATGCGGGTGGCGACCGGGACGACCGTGCTGAGGTTCGGGCCGCCGGAGGCAGGGGACGAGGGCGTCGGGCGCTGGCTGGGAGTGACGCGCGCGGGCGTGGTGGGAAGGGAGGCGGGGAGTCCGGCGCTGGCCGGGACCGGGTTGAGCGCGGCGCGCGTGAGCGGGAGGATGCGGGAGGTTTAACGCAGAGAAAGACAGGAGGGCCGCAGAGAAGAGGGGGGAGGAGGGGAAAGAAGGGAAGAGGAAGAGGGTTGTTTTGCAGTGGGGTAGTGCCGCGCCCGCTCTGATAGAAAATGGTGGTGCTTTGATAAAAACCACGCTTTGCAGCCATTTTGCAGCGCGCCTGCACGAGC
>CAXUHC010000218.1:0-7325 GCA_964250705.1 uncultured Chthoniobacterales bacterium
TATATATAAATTGGTACGCCATGAGCACTTCGCGCAGGTCGGGCGGGAGACTTTTCACGGCTTCCTCCAGTTCAGGATGGCTCTCGGTCGCGGTCGCGGAGTCCTCAAACCACCCGAGTGCTTCCACCTCGCGCAATTCGCGGCGCTGATTGCGGCGCGCGAGGTCGATTGCCCGGCGGCGGATGGTGGCGAAGACCAACGCGTCGTCCGGGGGCGCATCGCCGAGGCGGCGCCAGCCTTCCACGAGCGCCTCCTGAAAGACATCGTGCGCGTCGGCCTCGCACCGCGTCTGATCGCGGGCAAACAACAGGAACCGCTCGGCGCGCGCCGCGAGCCACGAGGGCCAGGGACTGAATTCAGGGAGGATTTCCAAAAGGCAGGCATTTAAGAGTATTCAGGGAGAGAAGCGAAGCCCGAGGCGGCTTTTGTCTGGACCGGCACAGAAATCTCCGGGAAAGTTTTGTCCGTTGCCGCCCGCGCCTTTCCGGTGAAGATCATCTCCCGTCCAACGAGCATCGAAATCAAAATCCCCGCCGTCGACCAATCCATTTCCACCAGCGTCATCGCGCAGTGGCACGAGCAGGAGGCGATTACGTAAGAGTACCTCGCAGAAGACAAATACAAAGAATGCAGCCCGAAGGAAGGGTAATGATGGAATGAGTGTTGCCTGGCTGGTTTTGCCACCACCCATCGTGCGGAGGACGCTTCGTTTCCTCGTTCTCGAATGACCGCCGGAAACGAGAAAAATCGGCTGGCGAAACTGCTGTGTCTGTTGCCGCAGCGCCCGCAAAGCTTGCCGGTTTTTCCGCTGCTCGAACAGGACGTCCACCGGAATCGCCAATCCTTGCAGCACATTGCTCGTCAGACGTGCGCCCTCCGGCAAACGAGCCTCCAATTGGTATTTCCTGGCGTCCGCTGGCAACACGTACTGCTCGACCATCCATTGCCCGCCGGGCATTCGAGCGAGACCTTGCATCCGGGCGTTGGCTCTTTACGTTCCTGGCATCGACCCGACCACTGCCAACCCCGCTCCCGTCATCCGTGCGGAAAGCCTGAGCCAATCTTTCACCATCGGCACGCGCAAGCTTGACGTGCTGCGCGGCATCACGCTCGAAATCCAGTCCGGTGAGGCGGTCTTTCTGGTCGGGGCATCGGGCGCGGGCAAGACCACTCTCCTTTACACCTTGGCCGGGCTGGAACGGCCCGCCGGCGGGCGCGTGTGGTTTGAAAACCAATCCGTTTATGATCTCAGCCGCCGCGCGCAATCCCGGCTGCGGAATACGCGGATGGGTTTTATCTTTCAGGGGTACTTCCTGTTGCCGGAACTGACCGCCCTGGAAAACGTGCTGCTGCCGTCGATGATCAGCGGTCAGCACGACCGCGAGCGTGCCGAACGCGCCGCCGAAAGCCTGCGCGAAGTCGGTCTCGGCGAGCGGACGCACCATCTGCCGCTCGAACTCTCCGGCGGCGAGCAGCAACGCGTCGCCATTGCCCGCGCGCTCATCAACGACCCGGGCGTGATCTTCGCCGACGAACCCACCGGCAATCTGGACAGCCGATCCGGCCAGGCCATCATGGACCTGCTCCTTGCACTCGTGCGCGAAAAGCGCAAAACTCTCCTGGTGGTCACCCATGACCTGAATCTTGCCGCGCGCGGGGATCGTACCCTGGAAATGCGTGATGGCTTGCTGGTCGGTTCTGACGAGCCTGCGGTGTCTGCTTTGCCCCATCTCTGACGCCTATGAAAATCTACATCGACGGTGAACTCCGCGACGAAGCCGACGCCAAGATCAGCGTGTTCGATCACGGGCTCCTCTACGGCGACGGCGTGTTCGAGGGCATCCGCTTTTACAATGGCCGCGTCTTCAAGCTAGAAGAACACATGGACCGCCTGTACGATTCGGCCAAGGCGATCTGTCTGACGATCCCCATGTCGCAGCCCGACCTGACGCAGGCGCTCCTCGACACCGTGCGTGCCAACGGCGAACGCGACGGGTACATCCGGCTCGTCGTCACGCGCGGCGTGGGCGACCTGGGGCTAAACCCCAACCTGTGTCCAAAAGGGTCCATCATCATCATTTCCGCCAAGATCAAGCTTTACCCCGAGGAGCTTTACCAGAAGGGATTGGACATCATTACCTGCGCAACGCGCCGCGTGAATTCGGCGGCCATGTCCCCGGCGGTCAAGAGCCTGAACTATCTCAACAACATCATGGCGAAGATCGAGGCGCTCCAGGCCAATGCCGCCGAGGCGCTGATGCTCAACGACCAGGGGTACATCGCGGAATGCACCGCCGATAATTTTTTCGTCATCAAAAAAGGGATTCTTTACACCCCGCCGGTCAGCGCCGGGAACTTGCGCGGCATCACGCGCGGCACCGTGCTCGACCTCGCGGAAGAACTGGGCATCCCGATCAAGGAGACGGAACTGACCCGTTACGATGCGTTTGTGGCCGACGAGTGTTTTCTGACCGGCACCGGCGCGGAGATGGTCGGCGTCGTGAAGATTGACTCCCGGGTCATCGCCGACGGTAAGCCGGGACCAATCACCCAGGCGTTGCTGGAGAAGTTCCGCGATTTGACGCGGAGCACCGGAACGCCGATATTCAAGGACGATAACGGCATTGCTTCTGCTAAGGATGGGAGTGGTGTTGAGGCCGTCTCGGAACCCACGCTGCTGTCGGCAGCGGGACGGTACTGATTTCACCAACCTAGCGCGATTTTCCCCCGTGGAAACCCACATGCACTGTGATGTCTGCAAGGCCAAGGAGGCCGAAGTCTTTTTGACGCAGATCGTCGAAGGTAAGATGCAGAAGGTCAACCTCTGCAAGGCCTGCTCGAATGACCGCGGCGTGGATGATCCCACGGGCTTCGCGTTGACCGAACTGCTCGCCGGTCTGGGGACGAGCACCGAGACCGAAAAGCCGGCGTTGTCGGACAGCAGCCCCGGGCACGGCTCCAGCGGCAGCACGGAGACGGCGGCCACGAAATGCCCGGTGTGCGGGTTTACGCAGGCGGACTTCAAAAAAACGGGCCGCCTGGGTTGCAGCGAATGTTACCGGACGTTCTCAGACCATCTGGGCAATTTGCTCAAGGCGATGCACAAGGGCACCCGCCATACGGGCAAGCTGCCGATGCGGATCGCGCGCCAGCACGAACTGACCGAGCGCATGCAAGGTTTGCAAGACGACCTGCAAAAAGCCGTGCGTGAGGAAGACTACGAGAGCGCGGCGTCTTTGCGCGACCAGATCAGGAAATTGAGTACTCAGAGCGGCCAGACCGCAAACTAACCGGCGGTCATTTTGCTATGAAATTTTCCGGCCTCATTGCCAGCCCCGGCGAATGGCTGCGCGCCGATGGGCCGCAGCACGATATCGTCATCAGCAGCCGCGTGCGGCTCGCGCGGAATCTGCGTGATCTGCCGTTTCCCGGCTGGGCGAAGAAGGCGGAGCGCATCGCCATCCTGGAGCAACTCAAGCCCGAAGTCGAGGCTCTGCCTGACATGGACGACGCGTTCACGGAACCGCTTCAGTCGCTCTCGGCGCTGGAGAAGCAGGTGCTTGTCGAGCGGCATCTCATCAGCCGTGAGCACGCCGCCAAGGGGGTTGGCAGCGCGGTGGTCATGAACCGGCACCAGACGCTGAGCATCATGATCAACGAGGAGGATCATCTGCGGATGCAGGCGATCCGTTGCGGCTTTCAGCTCAAGAACGCGTATAAGCTCATCAACAAGGTCGATACCGCGCTGGAAAACAGCCTAGATTTCGCGTTCAGCGAACAGCTCGGTTACCTGACCGCCTGCCCGACCAACGTCGGCACGGGGATGCGCGCGTCCGCCATGTTGCATTTGCCCGCGCTCGTGCTGGACGAGAACATCAACAAGGTGATCCAGGCCGTGAACAAGATCGGCCTCGCGGTGCGCGGTCTGTACGGGGAGGGCACCGAGGCGATGGGCAACCTGTTCCAGGTATCCAATCAGACCACGCTAGGCGAGAAGGAAGAGGATATCATTAACCGTCTGGGCAAGGTGATCGAACAGGTCATCGAGCACGAACAGGCCGCGCGGCAGAACCTGTTGGAAAAGAAGCGCACGATGCTGATCGACCAGATTGGCCGGGCGTATGGGATTCTGTCGCACGCGCATTCGATGAACAGCAAGGAGGCGTTGAACTTCCTGTCGTTTATCCGCCTGGGCGTGGACCTGGGGTTCTTCGCGCCCGAGTTCCGCCTGCCGACGGATGCGCTCTTCATGGAAACGCAGCCCGCGCACTTGCAGCAGAACTCCCAGCAGAAGCTCAGCGCCGAGGAGCGCGATGGCCTGCGGGCAGACATCGTGCGCAACAAGCTGCGGACGTTCCCGGTGCCGGATTTCTCGGCGAAGGACACGCCAGAAAGCGGCGGCAGTGACGACACCACGGTTTAATCCGGCGGGCGCGAAAGCCGTGTGCTGTCTCAATTTTCATACTCAGCTTTATGGGCCAACCACCACTCGCGCCACTTCTTGATGTCCTCGTCGTTCGCCGCATAAAAGGGCTTATTCGTCGGTGCATTTGGCAACTGCATTTTCATTAAAGCGGAGACGGCTTGATATCTGATCGAGGAAACACTCACATCGCTATTGGGTTCAGGGTTCTTGAACTCTGAATTATCGAACAGGAACGGGGCCGCTGCTGCCACCGCCTCCTTGGTGCCAAGCAAAGTAAGTATTTCGAACTGTCGTATGGTGTCAAACTCTCCGCCAGCCTGTGCATGCAAACGCGCGATGAGTGGACGGAAGTAATCCCGCACGCCTCGTACTTTTTTGAGCGCGGTTTGTGCGATGGCAGCCGCTTCGGCATCGGTAGAGCGGTCTTTGGCGTAAGCGGCTAGGGCCGGAATGGCAACCACCGGGTCCATTCCGGCCAAATCGTTCAGCGATTGCTTGTCGCCAGTCCGCACACGGTTTTCCACTGCCCAACTAGCTTTCCAGTCCGGCGAGGCCCGTTGGGCGGCTTGTTCTTTCTTTTCCAAACTAGGGTCAGTAAATGACTGGGCTAATGAGGAGGTCAAGCAAAGAAGACCGGGCAACAAGACGATGGCAGTAATCAGCATTCGCATATGATGAATCAAGGGTTCTGCTAATGTGACTGACCGATAGTATCCCACTCAGCTTTAACCAATATCTTCGGATTTGTGGTGGGTCCATCAATAGCGCTATACATCAAGCGCACTGTGGGATTGGTACCTGGCAAGTACCAAGGATTAACCGTAAGATTTAAATCAGCATGGTATGTAATTCCAAGAAGATGGCCCAACTCGTGGGCCAAAACAGTTGCCGCGGCAGTATGTCCAGAATAATCTTTGATGTAAGCAGTATTGAGATCAGTAACGGATTTGCCGATGGAAGCCGTGCTGCCGTCGCCAAGATAATCGTGGACAAAGTAAATGTTGTAATTTGCATAGCCGTCTTTTGCAAACTGTTCCAATACTAGTTGTTCTCCCGTAAAAGGTTGGGTTGACCTGACATCCAATTTGCCATTTGGCGCGCCATTTGATCCCCCGCCGAGATCATATTGGAGAACGTAATCTTTTCGCGTAACAGTAAAATATGTGTTGGTTTGCGGCCCATAGACTTGGTTCAGGTAAGCCTGCGCCTGCTGCGCAGTCAGCGCATTCGGCGTGGGTCCATAGGTATCGCCTTTTTGCAGGGTGATGGCGTGCAACGCAACTGTCACCGTCTTCAGCTTCTTGATCGACACGTTCAGTTCTCCACCCACGCCCGCTTTGGCTCCTATCCCGATACCAATCTGATGGGTGTCACCCAAAGTCTCTCCGTGCACGGTGATCATCTGCGGTGATATGCTGGTGGTCGCGGGCGAGACCGAGTTCACCGTGGAATCAGGCCTGACGGTGAAACTGATGCCCATTGTCGCCGAGGCAGGCGTGATCGCCTTGGCAAAGTTGTTGCCGTACTGCGGCACCATCAGCCAATGCGGTTTCGTCAATTCGTCAAAGCCCGCAGCCGGGGAAACCTCTGTGTACGTGATCGGGACGAGCAGTAGCGCGTGCTTGTCGCCCGTTTGCGCCGGTGCCCGGCTGGGAAACGCGAGCAACCCGATGGCTAAGCCGAGGCAAAACGCTGTTTTGGCAAGAAGTACGTTGCTCATGGTGCGCCATGATTTTAGGGGTTAGCGATAACCCGTCAACGCATTAGTGAAGGATTTGGTCGGTCGTTTACCAAAGCAGGCTCGTTTCCGTGATGGTTGGAATACTCGACACCGCCCGCAAATAAACCCAATATCCCGCTTGCGAAGCCCGTAAAAACCGGTACGATGCCAATCCTTTGCGTTTTTGTCCATTCTGATTCAAGACGCAAAAAAAATTAACCCGTTAGCAACCGCAACCCCAAACCCGCCGGAGCGCGCTGCCGCTGCCATCGCATGCCGCCGCCCCGGTCGTGATCCCTAAACCTCCGTTATGACTGGAATGCAGGAACTCATCGCGCGGTCCATGAAGGACTTCCGCGAAGGCACCATTATCAAGGGCCATATTCTCGAACTCCGCCCCCGGGAAGCCCTCGTCGACATCGGCTATAAATCGGAGGGCGTTATCTCGCTGTCCGAGTTCGACGACCTCGATCACATCGACATCGGCGACGAAGTGGACGTTCTCTTGGAACGTCTCGAAAACGACGAGGGCATGGTCGTGCTCTCGCGCGAAAAGGCTCTGCATCGCCAGAACTGGGAGAAAATCGTCGCCGTGTTCCACGGCGACGGCCTCATCAAGGGCAAGGTCAAGAGCGTCGTCAAGGGCGGCCTCATGGTCAACATCGGCGTCGAGGCGTTCCTGCCCGGCAGCCAGATCGACATCACCCCGCCGAAGGACCTCAACGGCTTCGTCGGCAACACTTACGATTTCAAGATCGTCAAGATCAACGACGACCGCAAGAACGTCGTCCTCTCGCGCCGCGAACTCATCGAGGCCGAGCGCAACGCTAAGCGCCAGGCGTTCCTGGATAGCGTCAGCGTGGGCGACGTCGTCACCGGCACCGTCAAGAACCTGACCGACTTCGGCGCGTTCATCGATCTGACCGGCATCGACGGCCTGCTGCACATTACCGACATGACGTGGGGCCGCCTGAACCATCCCAGCGAGATGCTCAAGACGGGCCAGGAAGTCACCGTCAAGGTGCTCGACATCAACAAGGAGAAGGAGCGCGTGTCGCTCGGCCTCAAGCAGCTCCAGAGCAACCCGTGGGACAAGATCGAGGAGCGTTTCCCCATCGGCAAGCGCGTCAAGGGCAAGATCACCAACCTCGTGCCTTACGGTGCGTTCGTGGAACTGGA
>CAXUHC010000219.1:0-7325 GCA_964250705.1 uncultured Chthoniobacterales bacterium
CGGACCCTGAGCCTGCTGGCGATGATCGACGCCGGCCTGGGCGACCGGGAAGCGGCGGTGCGCGAGGCGCTGCACGCTTGCGAATTGGGGCCGGGCAGCCGGTCCGCCCAGGAAGCGCCCATCCTCGCCTGCAACCTGGCCGTGGTCTACGCCTGGACGGACCAGCCCGACCTCGCTTGTGCCGTGCTCGAGAAGTGGATCAACCGGCCGGCTGGCTATCAACTGCCAAGTCAGCCCACTTACGGCGACTTTCGGTTGAACCCCCTCTGGGACCCGCTGCAAGGCAATCCCCGCTTCGATGCGTTGGTCGCACGGCTGGCCGCGACCGCGCACTGACACCCATCGCCCGCTGGCGGTTGGCTGCCGCACCGAACGTTGGAAGCAAAACAGGCGGTGATCGATCTGCCGCCGTTGAAAAGTGCCTGAAACCAAAATAGTTCACGGTTGCCCGGAACACTCGTCGAAAAAAACCTGTAGTACGGGTGAACGGTTGCGTCACCGCGTCGCAGCAGAACCATCCATTACCTATAAAAATCACTTCGTTATGATGAAAAAGACCTCGTTATTATCCGCCGGTTGCGCCGTTGCGCTGCTGGCTTTGTCGGGCCTGACCGCGTCCGCCGCTGTCGTGCCGGGCGACACCTTCAGCTTCGGCGTCTACGGGGCTGGCCCGGACGGTGGGGGCGTCTCGCTCTTTCCGAATCAGGACGTGACCTTCGGTACGACCAGAACCTACCCGGGGATCGGGGTCAACGGCCAAAACATCACAATTACATCCAGTGAGGTGATCGGCGCTACGAGGACTACCGACACGATCAAGGTCAGCACGCCGGTCGGCTTCATCACGACCGATACCTACCAGGGCACTACGATCAGCAGCTTGTCGTTCCACATCGGTGATATCTACACCGGCTCGGACGCGCTGTTATTGCAACGGTTCACCGGGATTCTCAATCTGTCAGGGAGCCTCACTTACGTCGGCGGCACGCTGGGTCTCGGTCCCGATTTCAGGATCGGAGAAGATTTTCAGTCGTTTACGGCCAGCGAACAGATCGCCACCTCCTACGACGCCGGTGCTCCCCCTATCAGCCCATACGGCATCAATAGTTTCAGCTTCGTCCTGAATTATCCGAACGCGCCCGCAGCCGTGCCCGAGCCTTCCACGCTGGCGCTGGCTGGTCTCGGCCTGATTGGCAGCGTGGTGACCTTGGTTCGCCGCCGCCGACTCACGGCCTGAGATAGTGGTGTCTCCCAACCCCGACGCGAGTCCTGTGGTCCTGACCGCAGGATTCGCCAGGAAAGATTGATCTGTTCTTCCGGTGCTACCTCGCCCCGGAAAGTTTGCTTCTCTGTTCCACGACACCCACATCCGTTGGGCGGTTGAAACGAGTTCCTCGCAACTCAACGCCGATTTCGTCGGACCCAACAGCGTGAATAGCTACGGCCACAGTTGCGCGGCGACGTGCGCCGGGACGGCGGTCTACGTGTACGACGCCGGCTACCGCGCGGCCAACCCGGCGTTCACCCCGGCCATCGAGCCCTTCAGTTCCAACGGGCCGGCCACGATTTATTTCGACGCGGCGGGCAACCGTCTGGCTACGCCGGTCACGCGCAAACAGCCGCTGCTCTCCACGGTGGACGGCATCAGCACCACGTTTTTCCCGCCCGAGATCAACGTTCCGGCCCCCGGGCCCGCCAATCCCAGCACCTACGATACGGACGGCGACGGCTACCCGAATCCGGTTGCGCCGCTCTCATCCTCAGCGCGGCCAACGCGAATGGCATTGCCCTGACTCCCGCCGACGTGCGCTCGTTGATGTCCTCCCGAAGTTCAGCGCCCGGGACCGCCACACTTACTCGGACCCCCAGGCCTTCACCATCTCGCGCGCATCAGCGCGCGGCTCGGACGGCTGGAAGGGGCCGACCGTCACCGGCAGGAAGCCACCCGATTGTCGGAGGCCAGCATCTTGCAACCGGCAGTGGATTAATTTCGTTTTAGAGGCAGCAGTCACGCTCCGGATTGTCCAATCCCAGTTTGATGTCGCACGGTAACGGGGTTGATGCGGAAGCGATGGTATGTGATATGACGGTGGATTGAGGACTGTGTTTGATCAGCCGTTTGGAAGTTGGTCGAAGCGTCCCCCTCCGCCCTGCACACGCGATCCCAGCGCTCCGGCGAACAACTTTCGTAGCCCGATGGGCGGCAGCTCCGGGGGAGGCGGGCAAAGGCACGGGAGGGACGCCCGCGGGAATGACGCGGTTTGTTGCCAACCGGGACTCCTGCTGACGGCGGGGCGCGATGGGGTTAACTCCTTACAATTCCCCGGCACCAATCTAGCTTGGCAACAGGGTCCGCTTTTCCGCCCCGCCAAGGTCAGTTCGTAATGAATCACTCTTGCAACAGAGATACCGTCTACCCCCGCTGGGGAGCAGCGTGCCTGGCGGGCTCACTCTGCCGCGCCCTTAGATCGCGGGTCGGCCTCATCCCGGCCCGCTGGCTGGCCGCGGCGCTGTCGCTCGGGGGTGTCCTGGCGGTTCCCACCCCCCGCGCGCTGGCCCTGGACCCGGCCCGCGCGCTCACTCAATACCAGCGCCGGAGTTGGGGGCCGGAGAACGGCTTGCCCAGCACCAACGTCCTTGGCGTCACCCAGGGAAGCGATGGTTATCTCTGGCTCGGCACGGAAGAGGGCGTGGTGCGTTTCGACGGGGTGCGCAGCCAGGTTTTCGACCAGAAAGACGATCCGGGTACCGTGATCAACTTCATCAATAGCGTGAGGGAAGACTCCCGCCGCCCCGGCGAACTGATCCTGGGCACCGCCGGTGGCTTCCGCCGGCTGGCGGCCGGGAGGATGCAGGCTTCCCCATCTGCCGACTCCCCCGCCAACCAGTCTGGAAAGATCATCTTCCAGGACCCGGTGGACGGAGCGTCCTGGGTCCGGACGGTCCGCGGGCTCATTCGGATCAATCCCGACGGGAAGGTGAGCGGTCCTCTCGAAGGAACCCCGGGTTGGCCGGGTGAAAGGATTCGCGCGGTGTGCCGGGACGAGGCCGGGCGCCTGTGGCTGGGGACAGTGGGTGGACTCTACCAGCAGCAAGGGGACGGGAACGACGACGCGGGCCGTCGCTTTGACCTGCTGCCCGGCTGGGGGGGCAAAAGGGTGGATCACGTCATGCAGGCCCGGAAGGGCGGGTTCTGGGTGGCCGCCCGTGACGCCGGCATCGGCCGGCTGGCCCGGGACGGCACCTTCCGTGTCCACCCGGCGTTGGCGAAGTGCGTGGCGCTCGCGCTGCTCGAAGATCGTGCCGGGATGCTCTGGGTAGGCACCGACGGCGCCGGGATCTTTCGCCTCCAGGGCAGGGAGGACCCCAGTACCGGACCGCCCCCCACGGCGCTCACCATGGAAAACGGCCTGGTCCACAATTCGGTCAATGACCTTTGCGAGGACCGGGAGGGCAACCTGTGGATTGCCACCCAGGGCGGGCTGCAGGTGCTCGGGGACGTGCGCTTCGTCAACTACGGCCCCCCCGAAGGACTCGGCGGCGAGGACGTGCGTTCGGTGTTCGAGGACGCGCGCGGGCGGCTCTGGATGGGCCATGAGAACGGCCTAGGCATGCTGGCCCCCGGAGAGGATCGGGCGATCAATTATCCCCTGGCTCCCTCCTCGCGTCGGCCAGGCAACAACCGCGTGCTCAGCCTGGCGCGCGGTGACGACGATGACACCTTGCTGATCGGCACGAATATGGGCCTGATGCGTTGGCGCGATGGCAAGGTGGAACTTTTACCCTTGCGCGAGGACCTGGACCGCAGCACGGTAAGCGCGCTTTGCCGGGACGCGGCCGGGGGTCTCTGGGTGGGCACGGACAGCGGGGTCTACCAAGTCCGAGGCGGCGAGGTGCGGGCGCATCTGACCGCCGACACCGGGCTCGCCTCCAACGTGGTGTACGCCCTGCACAGCGACCGTCGCGGCAACCTTTGGATAGGCACGACCGGAGGACTGAGCCGGCGGTGGCCGGACGGGCGGATCACGACCGTTCCAAACTTCGGCCCCGGGCGGCTGACAGGTGCGGCGCTCTCCTTATTCGAGGACCCCACCGGCCCGGGCGACCTTTTCGTGGGAACTTATTCCGGGCTGCACCGCCTGCGCATCGCCGATGACGGCGGGGTGCGGATCACCCGCTACACCGTGCGCGAAGGCCTCTTCGACAACACGGCGTGGGGCATGCTCGGAGATGCCGGGGGCTCCCTGTGGATGAGTTCCAACAAAGGCGTCTCCCGCGTCGCGCTCGCGGACCTCGCGCGCTTCGACCGCAGGGAAATCCCCTCGATCCCGCACGTCGCCTACGGGATGGCTGACGGGATGCGCTCGCGCGAGGGCAACGGCGGCTTCCAGCCGGTCGCCTGCCGCGACCGGCTCGGCCGGCTCTGGTTCGCCACGATCAAGGGGGCGGCCATGGTGGACCCGGCGCGCGTGTCGGTCAATGCCGTGCCGCCGCCTGTGCACGTGGAGGAACTTCTGGCCGATGGCCAGGTCGCGCGCGCGGAGGCGACAAAAGCCACGGGGGGCCGGGAGGATAATCCCCTCTTCGAATTGGCCCCCGGCACGCAAAAAATGGATTTCCACTATACGGCCCTGAGTTTGGTGCATCCCGAGGCGAATCGTTTCCGCTACCGGCTGGAAGGGTTTGACGCCGGTTGGACAGAGGCGGGGACGGAAAGGGTGGCGCACTACACGAACCTGCCACCGGGCTTCTACCGTTTTCACGTCCAGGCCGCCAACGCCGACGGGATTTGGAATACGCAGGGGGCGGCGATGGCCTTTCACCTGCGGCCATTCCTGTACCAGGCCGGTTGGTTCCGCGCTCTGATCGTGGGGATCGCGCTGGTCCTGTTGGGCATCCTGCTGCACGGAGTCCGCCGCCGCTGGCAGCGGCGGCTGGCCGAAGCGGAGGAGAAGTTGCGCGAGCGCGAGCGCACCGCGGAGATCCTGCGCCGATCCAAGGAACAAGCCGAACACGCCCACGCAGTGGCGGAGCAAGCCCGCCAAGAAGCCGAAACAGCTCAGAGGGAGGCCGAAGCGGCCCAGGGAGAGGCGGAGGGCGCCCGGACGGAGGCCGAGCGGGCCAACGCGGTCAAGAGCCAGTTCCTTTCCCGCATGAGCCACGAATTGCGCACCCCCCTCAACGCCATCCTCGGCTTTGGCCAGGTGCTGGAGTTTAGCGCGCTCGCCGAGCAGGACGTGGTGGCCCTCAGCTACATCTTGAAAGGCGGGCGTCACCTGCTGGCGCTCGTCGACGAGGTGCTCGACCTTTCTCGTGCCGAGAGCGGCGAATTGCGCGTGGCGCTGGCCAGGGTGGATGCTTCCATGGTCGTCGAAGAATGCATTCGTTTGGTCGCTCGGCTGGCGCAAGCCAGGCAGATCACCTTGACGTTGAAAAATCCCGGCGCCCTGGGAAATCTCTGGTGCGACGAACTGAGGCTGCGGCAGGTCCTGCTGAACCTGCTTTCCAATGCGATCAAGTACAACCGCGAGGGCGGGCAAGTGCACATCGACTTCGAAGCCATCCCGGCGAACCGGTCGCGGCTCAACGTACGTGATACGGGGCCGGGAATATCTGCCGAAGGCCTGACGCGTCTTTTCGTGCCGTTCGAGCGGTTGGAGTACGAATCGAGCGCGGTGGAAGGCACGGGGCTCGGCCTCGTCGTTTCACGGGGGATCGTGGAAGCGATGAACGGTAGCATGGGTGTGCAGAGCGAGCCCGGACGCGGCAGCACGTTTTGGATCGAACTGCCCCGGGCGGAAACAGAGGCATCGCTTCCCGGGGACGCCGCTCCTTCCAGCGGGCCCCTTCCTCAACCCGGCGGTGCGTCTTCCCCCGTCACATTGCTCTACATCGAAGACAATTTCTCCAACGTCCAGGTGGTGCGGATGCTGTTTTCTCGTCTCCGACCGCACTGGCGACTTCTGTCGGCCCAAGACGGCGTGACCGGCCTGGACATGGCGCGTCGCGAAAAGCCGAACGTCATTCTGCTCGATCTCCAAATGCCCGGGATGCCTGGCGCCGATGTCATGGAGGCGCTCCGCGCAGACCCCCTCACGCGGAAGATCCCGGTGCTCGTACTCAGCGCGGACGCGACCGGCCACAGCCGGGAGCATCTGCTGGGTCGTGGCGCGGATGCGTACATCGTCAAACCGTTCCAGGCTTCTAACCTTTTGGATGTGCTTGACGACACGTTACGCAGAGTTGCTCTGAGTTGACGGGCAGACGTGCGCGGCCCGGTCCGGGCCATCGCTCCGATGGTCGCGCAGAAGAAGCCGCGCGCCCGAGCGCCGGGTGCGGAAAATAGATTGCCGGAGGAAAGAATTCGTTTCCTCCGTGCATCACAAGCGAAGTTCTGGGGTATGTTCCCCCCCGTGCGCTAGCACGGTCCTGGCTTTATGGTCTGGTCTGTTCTCAGAACCCGCACGAGACCACGTTTCCCCACGCCCTCGGGGTAGGGAGAGAGAGAATTCACCCGCTGCCAAGCCTGTATCCGGCAGCGCGCCGTCGCAGCCCTGCCCGTTCCTTGTGCACTATGATGATGTTGGGTAAAATGCCGACTTCTCAGTGGTGGTCGAATATATCGCTCCGCACCAAAGGGTTCGTCGTGGTGAGCATCCCGCTTGGCGCGATGCTCATCAGCTTTGTCGTCTCCTACCTCGTCAATCGGGAGCAGGACAAAGCACAGAGCTGGGTGCAGCACTCGACGCAGATGCGCTCGGAACTCGACCGGCTCCTGGATCGTGTGACCGATGCCGGGAGAGGCGTCCGCAGCTACCTGTCCGACCAGAACGAGGAATTTCTGGAGCCGTATCGCTCAGCCAAACAAACCCTGCCCGGCTCACTTTTACGCCTCTTGAAACTGGCCAGGGACAGTCCGTCGCAGACGGCTCATTTGCGTGGCATCCAGTCGCTCGTCAATGACCAGATCACGCAGCTTTCGGCACTCGTAGAAAAGCCCGGCGCAGGGACGGCCAACCCTGCGCCGGCAGGCCAGACGGCGGGCTTGGTAGAGGCCAGGCGCCAGCTGGATACCTTGCGCCAGAAAATCGGCGCGCTGGATGCCGAGGAGCAACAGTTGCAGACCGAACGCACGGCGCAGCTTCAGCGGGTCGAACGCTGGCGTTCCGTTGCCAATGCCGGTGGAGTGATCGTGGGCCTAATCGGAGTGGTTTTAGCCGTGCAACTCTTCAGCAACGGAATCGCCAGCCGCGTGCGTCACTTGCAGACCAACTCGGATCGTCTGGCCGAGGGGCTGCCGTTGCTCGCCTCGCTCCATGCCGAGG
>CAXUHC010000220.1:0-2231 GCA_964250705.1 uncultured Chthoniobacterales bacterium
CATGTCGATGAAGTCGCCGATGATCAGGCCGCCCACGTTGCGCAGGCGCATCTGGCGGGCGATCTCGTCGGCGGCTTCCAGGTTGGTTTGCAGGATGGTTTTATCCATGTCCTTGCTGCCCTTGTTGCGGCCCGTGTTCACGTCGATGGCGATGAGCGCCTCGGTCTCGTCGAACACGATGTAGCCGCCGCATTTCAGCCAGACCTGCCGGTGGAACGCGTCGTCGATCTGCCGCTGGACGTTGTACCGGTCGAAGATCGGGACGTGCTCGGCGTGGTGTTCGATGCGGTGCTTCGAGCGTGAGGAAATCTGACCGACCAGCTCCTTCATGTGCTCGACGCTCCCCTGGTCGTCGCAGATGACCTTGTCCACCTCGTCGGTGAGGAAATCGCGCACGGTGCGCTCAATCAGGTTCGGTTCCTCGAACAGGCAGGCCGGGGCGCGCTTGGCCGCGTTCCCCTCCGCGATGCCGTTCCATTGTTCAAGCAGCAGGCTCAGGTCGCGCACGAAAAACCGCGCGCGCTGGCCTTCCCCGGCGGTGCGCATGATGACCCCCATACCCTCGGGAATGTCGAGCGCGCGCAGGATCTTGCGCAGGCGGTCGCGTTCCTTGGGGTCCTCGATCTTGCGCGAGATGCCGCTGCCGTCGCTGTAAGGCATCAGCACGAGATACCGGCCTGCGAGCGAGAGGTTCGTCGTGACGCGCGGCCCCTTGGTGCCGATGGGTCCTTTGGTGACCTGCACCAGCACCTCGCTGCCGACCGGGTAGAGGGTTGGAATGTCCTTGGCGGTGGGCTTCTTCGGCGCCTGGTTTTTCTTGCCGCCCTTGTCCTTCTCGCCGCGGTCGATGCGTTCGACCTTGGTTTCGTCCAGGCCGGGAAGCGCGTCCCAGAAATGGAGGAACGCGTTTTTCTCGTAGCCGATGTCCACGAACATCGCCTTGAGGCCGGATTCGATGTTCTTGACGCGGCCTTTGAAAATGCCGCCGACGATGTTGCGGTCGGTGACGCGTTCGACGTTGTATTCTTCGAGCACGCCGTCTTCGAGCAGGGCGACGCGGCGTTCGAGCTTCTCGACGTTGATCAGGAGGAGGTTGCTCTGTTTCTTCTTCGCGAGGCCGAGCATGCGTTTAACTTTTTCAATCATGGAAAGGATTTGTAGGGTGAAAGGGTGGGAGAAAGGTGGGAGGGAGGAACCCATTTGTTTGAGGGAAAATGCGGAAATTCAGAGGGGTGGCGTTCGGTTTAAAATCCTGTCATCCTGGGCGGCCTGCGCTCAGGATGACGGAGGTTGAATGGAAGCCGTGGTCATCGAATGGATAGGTGAATGCCTGCCAGGAGCCGGGAATCCGGCTCGGCCCGGGGAGCAAACGACCGAGGTTACCCGTCACCGGAGGGCGGTGGGCGGGTGAGAAGCTGGCACTAGAATAGTCCCAGGAACTTTTTGCGCTTCGGAGGTGGGGTCGGCGGCGGAGGCGGCTGGCTGGCGGAAAGTTGGCGTTGTTGAGCTTTTTGTTGTTTGCGTAAGGTTTTGGTCTGGGCCTCGGTGTCATCCGGGCCGTTGTCGCCGCTGGTGTCGCGGCGGAAAAATTTCCTCATGGACTTCATGAGCGGCGTGTCGCCGTTGTTGTTGTTACTGCTGCTAGCGCTCTTGGTGGACCCCCGGTCGTCGTCGCTTTCGCGCACCTTGGGCTTGGCGGCGGCCACATGGTCGTGATCGGCGTCGTGGTCGGTGGAGTCGCCGTCGGTCGGCGGCGGGGTCTCGTCGTCGTCCATCGCCATGTCGTTGTCGGCGGCGCTCTTCTTGTTGGTGAATTTCTTCTTCTCGGCTTCCTGGGCGTTCGCGGCGGTTTGCACCACCGGGACATTGTTGACGTACTCGACGTTGTTGATGAACGCGAAGCTGCCTTTGGCGGGCGCCAAGGGCCGGACGTTCACCGCGAGCTTGCCGTCGTCCAATTCGAGCAATTGCTCCATGATGTGCGACGCGATGGGGCCAGCCGTCACCCCGCCGCCCTTGGCCCCCTGGAGGAACACGCAGATCGCGTACTTCGGCTTCTGGTACGGCGCGAAGCTGATGAACCAGGTATGGTTGTCCTTGACCCCCTTGCGCCAGAACTCGGCGGTGCCGGTCTTGCCCGCGATTTCGCCGCCGTACCGGAGCTTGGCGTGCGGCGCGGTGCCGCCCCCGTCGTTGACCACGCGCCACATGCCGTGGCGGATGTGCTCGAT
>CAXUHC010000220.1:2241-7314 GCA_964250705.1 uncultured Chthoniobacterales bacterium
CGGGCTTGAGGCCGAGATCGGTTTCGAGGTTGGCGCGCACGCGCGGCCCCTGGGCGACGAGCTTGCCGGTGTCGGGGTCCACCGCATCCTGCCCGCCCCGGTCCACGACGCGGTCGATCAGGCGGGGGTAATAACAGGTGCCGCCGTTGGCGAACATCCCGGCGACCAGCGCCATTTGCAGCGGGCTGGCCTGCACGTAGCCCTGGCCGATGGAGAGATTGGCGGTGTGGCCGTCGCTCCAGCGTTCGCGCGGGGCGTGGACGGCGAACCACTCCTTGCCCGGCAGGATGCCCGCCGCCTCGTTGGAAAGCTCGATGCCGGTTTTCTGGCCGATGCCGACGAGACTGGCCACCTTGTCGATGGCATCGACCCCGGCGGCGTTGCCGTACTGAAAAAAGTAAACGTTGCAGGAATTCTTGAGGCCGCCTTCGAGGTCGAGCGTGCCGTGGCTGCCGCCCTTCTGCCCGATCCAGCAGTGCATGTACTTGCCGCCGTAGGTGTAGCCGCCCGAGCAGGTGTATTTGTTGTTGCCCTTGCCGGTGATGAGCCCCGCGAGCGCGGTGATGGTCTTGAAGGTCGAGCCGGGCGCGTAGGAAAGGATGGCCCGGTTGGTCATCGGGTCGGTCTCGTCCTTGATGAGTGTGTTCCAATCCTCGGTCGAGACGCTCGGAATGAACGTGTTGGGATCGAACGACGGCACCGACGCCATCGCCAGCACGTTGCCCGTGTCGGGATCGACCACGACCGCCGCTCCCCGGCCCACCACGCGCATGGCGTCCTCCGTGATGGCCTGGATGCGCGCGTCGATGGTCAGGTAAACGTCGTTGCCGGTGACGGGCGGCACGCCCGGCAGATCGCCTTCGATGACGCCCTTGGCGTTTTTCTTGATGATGCGCTTGCCGGGCTTGCCGCGCAGCCACTTGTCCATGGCCTGCTCGACGTTGGTCTTGCCGTCCACGTCGGGCTGGTAATAGGTGTAGTTCCTGGCTTCCTCTTCGTCGGTATTGTTCTCCTGGCCGACGTAGCCCAGGACGTGGGCGGCCAGCGCGCCGAAGGGGTATTCGCGCACGGCCCGCTGCGGGGTGTCGACCCCGGGCAGCCCGAGGTCGCGCTCGCTGAGTTTCGCCATGTCGGCGAACGGGATGTCCTCCATGTAGGTGAAGGGCACCAGGCGGTCGGTGTAAAAGTGTTTGACGAGCTGCCTGACGCTGATGTCGTCGTGCAGGCCGAGTTGGTTGAGCCGGGGCAGGACGGTTTCCTGCACGATCTTGGCGACATCCGGCTCCTGGGTTTCCTTGTAAACCCCGCCCACCGTGAAGATATGCCTGGCGCGAGGGACGTTCTTCTTGCCGAACGCCTCGCCGTAGCCCTTGACCATCTCGTCGAGCATGAAGTCGACCGAGAAACTCGGGCGGTTGCCGACGAGCACGAGGCCGTTTTTGTCGCGGATTTCGCCCCGGACGCTGGGGATGCGGACCGTCACCTCGCCCGAGCCGCGAATCTTGGTCTTGTAGAAATCATTCCTGATGACCTGGACGTACCAGAGCTTGCCGATGACCGCCGAGATGCCCAGCAGAAAGAAGAGCCCGATGATCTGGATGCGGGATTCAGTCTTGAACAGGGCCATGGAACGGACAGCGGCGGGCGATTTAAACGGGAAACATAAACGCACGCTCCAGAGAAAGCCAGCGGGAAAGCAGAGCCGCCGGGGAGAAGCGAAACGGAAAGAATGGCGGGCAATGCCTGGAGGGCGGAATGTGACGACCATTTGCGACGGTCGCCTTCCAACTCTTCACATCAACACCAAATCCGAAACGCACTCCAGCGAACAAGATGTGAACAACCCTTCTCGCCGTGGCGAACGAAGCAACGCTTTTTTGGGGGGTTATTGTCGGAATTTCTTACGTTGCGCGCCGAGGAACGTTGATTCAATAGCAAATGACTGAGCGAGAGCAAGATTCATAAATTTTGTTCTGCCGCGATGAGATCAATCGCAAGGAATACGACGGAAAAACTTACAAAATATTCTATGCGGGCCGTGACGCGTGCCGTCCTCAAAAATTAAAATACTTATACATTACATTGTCATGCAGTGGCTTATGAATAACAGGCGGGCGATTCAAACTGATGGGACCACAACGAGTACAGGTTATGCTTGCAAAAGCTTCGTTGTCTCCAAACCCCGGTCCAGCCGGTTTTGCAAATTGCTCAAACTTCTATTATTCATGAAGTTACGGTTGCTTTTTTCTGGCTCTTCTTTAGCGCCCTTGGCGTTGGCAATGGCACTGCTGGGTGGCAGCGCAAATTCCTCCCGTGCCGACGTCTTGGCATCCTACACGACGAACGGTTACATCAACAACGGCCCCCAAGCCATCGGCCAGTCTTTCATCACCACCTCCACGAAGCTGGCGAACCATATCGTCTTCAACCTGTTTGCTTACGACGCTTCGATCTATCCTGTCCTTTCCCCTTACGCCATCGGCACCGGTTATCTTTTCAGCCAAGCCTACGTTGGCACTCCCGCAGGTTTGAGTTCTTCGGCTCCGGGCTTTCTGGGCCAAGCGGCGGCCAGCGGTAATTATTACACCTTCGATTCGACTCTGACGCTCGCGCCCAACACCGCTTATTACTTCTATGAAGATACGTTGATCCCCGGCTCCACGGTTTTGAGCGGAACCACCTATACAAGCTCACGTGTGTATTCCCGTTCGACCGCCACCAATTATGTGACTAGTACATCGGATGCAGTCAACTTCCAAGTCACCGGCTCACCGGTGACCAACGCTGTGCCCGAGATCGGCGGCACTGCTCTGCTCCTGGGTCTTGGCCTGGCTGGGTTGCTCGCGGCGCAACGTGCCTTCGACCGTATCGAAGTGCGGAAACTGCGGTGAATGGTAGCACGACCCGGCAGCCCCGCTTATGGTTCGCTTGCTGTCTCTCTCCGTCAGCCGTGCTGCCACGGTCGTCACCGCCCGGCGGCCCGGGCGCGGGCACGGCGTTGCCGCTGCTGCTCGTCCTCGTAAATCCGCACGGGGTAATTCAGCAGTTCCGCCGCGAAATAGAACGCGAAATACACCACCGGCGACAGCAGCATCGCAAACACTCCCGGCAGCAGCAGGCGCGCCCAGAGGTCGTGCGGCGGGGTCACCCAGCCGCGTTTGAACGTGATGAGGCCGTACTGCATCACCAGGATGACCACCGTGCAAAATCCGCTGGCCACGCAGTGCAAATCCCACCGTCCGCGCAAAAACAGCGGGCGCAGCCCGTGGACCAGCACCGCCAGAGCCCCGAACAGCGCGATGGACCAACCCATCGGCAGTTCCTCCACGGCGGACCCCCGCAAATACATGTCGGGATTGTTGATCTGCACGGTCAGCGCGTCCCAGAGGAGTCCATTGCAGAACGCGAGCGCCAGCGCCCCGGCGAACGGCAGCGCCAGCGCCCCGTAGGCCAGCACGACCGGGAACATCAGCACCACCGCCCCGGAAAACTGCCCGAGGGGCGGGCAATACGGCTGAAACGCCACCGCCAGCAGGTCCACCAGCAGCACCAGCGCAAAGAAGGCGGGCGTCATAAGCAGCGGCCTCACTTCCTGGGCGTCGCCGCCGGCACTGCCACGGGCCGGTAGCCCTTGACGACGAACACGTTTTCGAGCTTGGAAAGGTCCACCGCCGGGAGGACGGTGGCGTGGGTGTCCAGTTCGCGGCCCTGGAAATCCTTGACCGTGCCCAGCAGCAGGTCGCCGGGAAACACCCCGCCGCTCACCCCGTTGCTGTAGACCTTCTGGCCGGGCTGGAGTTGCGCCCCCCGGGACAGAAAGCTCAGCGAAAGCTCGGGCTGGGCGTTCGGCGCGGTGCGTTCCCCGCTGAGAATCCCTTTTTCCCGGGAGCCTTCCACCTTGGCGAAGACCTTGCAGTTTTCATCGGAAATCAACAGCACGAACGCCGTGTTGCCCGCGACGGTCGTGGTTTTGCCGACCAACCCGACGTCGGTGACCACGGGCATGTCGCTGTCCAGTTTGTCCTGCTCGCCGCGGTCGATCTGGACCGTGCTCCACCACGAGGTCGAGGAACGGGCGATGATGCGCGCCGGAATCAGTTCATACTTGGAGCGGTCCCGGAAATCGAGCGCCTGCCGCAAGCGGTTGTTCTCCGCCTGCAGGTCGTTCATCATCTGGTTGGTGGCGCGCAGCTTCTGATTTTCGATGGTGAGAGCCTTGTTGTCGGTCTCCAGTTCTTCGAGACTCTGGAGGCCCTTGACCGCCGCGCCCAGCCGCCGCACCCCGCCGGTGGACTGGTGCAACGGACGCACCAACTCCATCGCGCCGATTTGCAATCGTCGCGCCACCGGGACCCGCATCAGCAACACCAGCGCGGTCAGCACGACGAAGACGACGAGCGCCATGATCGAAACGCGGGACATCTAGGAAAGGATGAAGGATGAAGGCGGAAGGATGAAGGCGGAGGAACAGACCACCGTTGCCGGAGCGAAGTTCAAGAATTCAGAGTCTTCCGCTTTCTGCTCTGCCTTCATCCTTCATCCTTCATCCTTCATCCTTTGCTACCCCCGGTTAGCGCCACGAACGATCGCTTGACGCGACCTGCCGCAGGAACTTGATCTCGTTGAGCACTTTGCCCGTGCCCTCCGCCACGGCCGAGAGCGGGTCCTCGGCCACGTGCACCGGCAAACCGGTTTCCTTTTTGAGCAGTTCGTCCAGGCCGCGCAGCAGCGCGCCGCCGCCCGCGAGGACCAGACCCCGGTCCACCAAGTCGCTCGCCAGTTCCGGCGGGCAACGCTCCAGCGTGATGCGCACGCTCTCGACGATGGTGTTGACCGGCTCCATCAACGCCTCGCGGACTTCCTGGCTGGTGATGGTCAGCGTCTTGGGCAGACCGGCCACCAGGTCGCGGCCCTTGATCTCCATGCTTGTTTCCTTTTCCGCGTGCTCGGGCGGATACGCGCTGCCGATCTTGATCTTGATTTCCTCCGCCGTGCGCTCGCCGATCATCAGGTTGTAGGCGCGCTTGACGTAGTTGACGATGGCCTCGTCCAACTCGTCGCCCGCCACGCGCA
>CAXUHC010000221.1:0-7289 GCA_964250705.1 uncultured Chthoniobacterales bacterium
CGTCCTGATCGTGGGTATGAACCGAACCCGCGTGAATCCCGAACTTCACTCCGTCAACGTTTTGGCGCTGGCCCCGCTCGAAGTGCATGTGGAAATCGCCGATCTCCACCTTGGCCAATTCCCATTCGAAAGTGGATGGCTTGACCCCCAGGTCGCACAGTGCGCCGACAGTCATATCGCCGCTGATACCCGAGAAACAATCCAGAAAGAGAACACGCATGACGAAAAGGGGATGGCGGCAAAACAACAGGACGGCTCCCCACGGGGCCGTCCCTGTTGTCTAAGCCAAGAAACGAGATGGAGACCGGCAGTTAAGTCGTCGGCAGGGTCACCTTGATACTCGGATCGTATTCGAAAGTGATGGTCATCTGTTGATCGATCTGTTGCCCGCCCTGGTCACCCTTGCTCTCGCCTTCGGCCTTGAGCGGACGGTGGTCTTTGTCGGAGATCCACAGCTTCGTCGTGGAATGCATCCCCATCATGTCCGCCGAAAAGGTGTAAACGCTCGTCGGCGTGCCACTGATGCTCTCATGGCCGACCAGCTTCACGTCTTTCGCCAACTTGGTGATTGCGTCGAGCGATTGCTGCTTGCGCGATTCCACGATCATCGCGCCCATCTGCGCCGGGGCTTCGGTCATCTTCCCACCACCCTGGGCCATGAAGGTCTTTTGGCCGTCGCTGACGATTTCCATCGTCGTCTGCCCGCTAGCCTCCATTTTCATGTGCATTTTGTCCGGGTTGACGTTTTCCATCGTGATCGTCGCGCCCTGCTTGGTCGCAGGATCGGTGGACACGATCTTCATGCGGTAGGCCGGTGCGTCGGCCTGCGCCCTGGTGGCTTGTTTAATGGCTTCCATCGGGTCCTCGGCGAATGCACAAGTGGCAAACAGGGTCAATACCGGCAGTCGGGAGGCGATTTTCATGCGGGCAACTCTAGGCAATTCCAAACGGTTAGCAACCGGCCGACTTTTCTTTCAATGGAACAACGGACCCATCGGCGCGCTGCCTTCCTCGTTCCAGCCGCGGGGGCGAGTCGTCTTGAGCCAGTCGACCGAACGATGGCTGAGCAGCGTGCCCAGGGTTTTCGGTGTCTGCAAAGGCAACTCGGCTAGTTCGACGATCTGTTCGTCCGGTGGTTGCGCCTTGCCCAGACCGCCCCGCTTCCCGGGCTTGAGCGGTTTGTATTTGATGTAAACCCGTTCGAGGGGTTCTGCCGTCAGCAGCAGGACTTTTGCCTTGGCCGGGGCGCACGCGTAATCCTTGTTGAGAATCGTGCCGCCGAACGTGAACCGTTTCAGGTAGGTTGCCGACGGCGTGGAATACACCAGCGTGTAAACCTGGTCGCGCAAAAACGGCGCGTGGTGGTAGAGGTCGCGGTCCACAAAGAGTTTTTCCGGCGGCGGCACGACTTTGTAGGTGCCGTTCACCTTGACGGTCAACACCCGATCCAGCTCGGAGACCCGGTAAGCCGGTTCCAACCCGTCGCCCTTGACCGCGTAGCCCAGATAGCCCTTCACCGGATCGTAAGCGATGGCCAGGTTCTTGGCCGCCACCTGCCGGGCGTCGGCGTCCTCAAACGTCGCCGTGCGGGTGAGCCGGGGATACTGCTTGCCGTAGGTTTTGAGCAGATTCTTGAGGTAGTTGATCGCGTGGCGCGTCAGCCCCTTGAGGTTTTTCTGTGTCTCGTCGAGTTCCGCAAGCAAGTCGTCGATGTCGCGCCGGTTCTGGGCGATATCGAACGCTGAAATCCGTTTGATGCGCAGACCGAGGAGGGCTTCCACATCGTCCGCAGTGACATCGCGGCGAAGCTGGTCGCGGAACCGGTTCACACCCGCGAGCACCGCACGCTGCACCGCCTCGTACGTCTCGCACTTCTCGATGCTCTTATAAATCCGGTTTTCGATGAAAATCTGCGCCAGGGTCTTGGAGTGGATCAGGTCTTCCAATTCTCCCTGCCGCAGTTCCAGTTCCGCTTTGAGCAAGGCGAGGAGTTGCACCGTGTTGGCACGGAGGACCTCCTCCACGTCCATCTCCACCGGACGGTCGCCCTTAATGATGACCGGACGCGCCGAGACGGATTGCTCGCATTCGGTGAAAAGATACAGCGCGGCGATGGTCTTTTTCGGGTCTTCGCCGGGGGTCAGCTTGATCTCGATTTCGACGTTTTCCGCCGTGAAGTCGTCGATGCTCTTAATCTTGATCTTTTTCTTGCGCGCCGCGTCTTCAATGGAGGCGATGAGCGAGTCCGTGGTCGTGCCCGCCGGAAGTTCGCGGATGACGAGGGTGCCCGGGACGTGGGGCTTCGCCTCGATCACCGCGCGCAGCTTGACCTTGCCCGTGCCCTTGGCGTAGCCCGTGGCGTCCATGATGCCGCCCTGCGGGAAGTCGGGCAGCAGCTCGAACGGCTTGCCCTGCAAAATGGCGATCTGACCTTCGATCAGCTCGCAGAAATTGTGCGGCAGCATCCGCGTGCTCAGGCCAACGGCGATGCCCTCCGCACCGAGCATCAGCAGCAACGGCAGTTTGGAAGGCAGGGTGACGGGCTCCTGGTTGCGCCCATCGTAGCTGGGGATCGTCTGCGTGAGTTTGTCGTTGAAAATCTCGTTGCGCGCGAGATCAGTCAGGCGGCATTCGATGTAACGCGAGGCGGCGGCGGGGTCGCCGGTGTAGATGTTGCCGAAGTTGCCCTGGCCTTCGATGAGGTAACGCTTCTGCTGGAGCACTACCAGGGCGTCCGCAATGGAAACATCGCCGTGCGGGTGGAACTGCATCGTGTACCCGACGATGTTGGCCACCTTGATGAACTTGCCGTCGTCGTTTTTGTGGAGGGAATGGAGGATGCGGCGCTGGACCGGCTTGAGGCCGTCTTCGAGGGCAGGAATGGCGCGATCCCGGATGACGTAGCTCGCGTAGGAAAGAAAATTACGATCCATCAACGCCCGAAACGGCGGGTCGTCGGGCGGCGGGGCGTGGATGGTGTCCGTCGGACCATCGGGAGGGAGAGCAGCGGCAGGGTCGTCCTCGCCAGCAACAGGGATCGTATCAGCGGCGATCAGGCCGTCGGCGGGCAACGGATGACGCGGCTCGGGCGTGCTGCCGCCAAAGGTGGATTCACCGATGGAGCCCAGAGGCAGGTCTTCGCCAAAGCCGTTTGATTTCATACTCACCACAATCCGTAGTTTACCAACACCCCTGAAATACTACATCGGCAAGTGAATGGCAAGAACATATCTTCATTTTTGTGAAAAAAAATCACATTCCGCAGCATGACGCGTCTCGTGATTAAAACCTATCCCGGTTGGGTAAGCGGTTGCGCGTCTCTTTCTGTCATCCTTCGGCTACGCTCAGGATGACAGCGCGGAAGAAAGCGCGGGGTTTACCCGATTGTGACGCGCTCTAATATTACAGTGGTACTCAGTTTTGGTAGAGTTTGACTGTGAGATGCACGACTGGAGCGAGGCCTTTCCGGGTCATCGTTTGGGCTTGGCGCAGGGCGGTCTTTGCCGTGGAAGGCAGCGTGCCGCTCCAGGGTCGCTCCAAGGCACCCCGGGCCGCGCTCGCTGGCGTTGTCCTTGCGGTCACCGGAACGTGAAATTCTTGTGCATTGCCGGATTTTTCTTGACTTCCGGCGGCTGAAACCGCATTCGGTACGCGCGCTGAACGCCTGACGAAGGGCGGATGACGCCTGAGGAGAACTATCGCTTACCATTTATGCTCAACTCTATGGCCATACCTATATTTCCACCGACATCACATCGTTTGTCACGCGTCTGGCCGGCCAGACATTTGTTCGTGCTGCTGCTAGCGGCCGTTGTCCTGGCGTCGGGTCTCGCCGTCACGAGGGTGCAGGCGGGCAGCCTGACTACCCTGCACAGCTTCAACGGTCCCCCCAACGGCATCTCTCCCTCCGCCGGTCTGGTGCGGGGTCCCGGGGGCAACCTCTATGGCACGACCTCCAGCGGTGGGTTGAGCGACGGCGGCACGGTCTTCTCCATCACGCCGGCGGGCGTGTTGACCACGCTCTTTAACTTCAGCAGCGGCTCCTCCCCCAATGCCGAGCTGCTGGTCGGCTCCGACGGCAAACTCTACGGCACGACCGCGGGGGGCGGGGCGCGCGGCGGCGGCACGGTCTTTGCCATCACGCCGACGGGCGTGCTGACCACCCTCTACAGTTTTACCGGCGGCACGGATGGGGGAGACCCCGAAGCCGGGCTGGCGGTGGGCGCCAACGGCAACTTCTACGGCACGACCAGAAGAGGCGGGACGTCGAACGGTGGGACCGCGTTTGCCATCACGCCGGCAGGCGTGCTGACGACCATCCACCTGTTTAACGCCAACGAAGGGGCCAACCCCGCCAGGCTGGCGCTGGGCCAGGACGGCAACTTCTACGGCGTCGCCCGGCTCGGCGGCGCAAACAACCAGGGCACCCTGTTCCGGCTGACGCCGGCGGGCGGGTTGACCGTGCTCCACGTCTTTGACGACGGCACGAACGGAAGCTATCCCTCCTCCGCGCTGACGCAGGGCAGCGACGGCAACTTCTACGGCACGGCCACGCGGGGCGGCGACGGCCTCTACGGCACGATCTTCCGCCTGACCCTCGCGGGCCAGCTGACCACCCTCCACACCTTTACCGGCGGCGCGAACGGGGGGCTCCCCTACGCCGGTTTGGCCGTGGGTCTGGACGGCAACTTCTACGGCGTCACCCAGGTGCTTGGCGGCAACGGTTACGGCACGATCTACCGGTTTAACGCTACGGGCGGGCTGACCACCATCCACAGCTTTGCCGTCAACACGGAGGGAAACAGCGCTTCGACCACGCTGGCGCTGGGCCAGGACGGCAACTTCTACGGCGTCGCCCGGCAGGCCGGCAGCTTCGGCTATGGCACGGTCTTCTCGGCCACCCCCGCGGGTGCGGTGACGGTTCTCTACAACTTCCGCCGCTCCGCGGACGGGGTCATTCCCACCGCTGGACTGGTGCAAGGGTCCGACGGCAACTTCTATGGCACCACCAACCTGGACGGCCTGTATAACTATGGCACGATCTTCCGGATGAACGCGGCGGGTGAGCTGACCACCTTGCACAGCTTCGCCAACGCCACGGATGGTGGTTATCCCAACGCCTCGCTGGTCCAGGGCGCCGACGGCAACCTCTACGGCACCACCCCACAGGGCGGCGCGGGCGGCGGCGGCACCGTGTTCCGGATCACGCCGGGGGGGGTGCTGACCACCCTCCACAGCTTCAGTGGCAACGCGGATGACGGGTACACCCCCGTCGGGGCGCTGGTGCTGGGCCGGGACGGCAACTTCTACGGCGCGACTCGCTCCGGCCCTAATTCCACCCCCGGCGCGATCTTCCGCCTCACGCCGGCGGGGGACCTGACGACCCCGTACACCTTCACCGCCTCCAGTTACAACGGCCTCACCGGGCTCACGCTGGGCTCGGACGGCAACTTCTACGGCACGACCGGCATCGGGGCCAACAACCGCGGCTCGATTTTCCGCTACACGCCAGGGGGTGTGGCGACGACCCTCTATAACTTTGTCGCCGGCAGCGGAACTCGCCCCAGTGCGCTGGTGCTGGGCTCGGACGGCAGCTTCTACGGCACGACGAGCAGTTCTGATAGCCCTGGTAGTAGCGGCACGGTGTTCCGCTTCACGCCGGCGATCGGCAAGACCAACCGGCAAGGTCTGCCCGTGAAGGACGGAGTGAAGTCCGAGATCCAGCCGAATGCGGACAGCGGCACGCTGGTCACCCTCTATAACTTCAACACCGCCACGGATGGGAGCTTCCCCCCGGCCAACCCGCTGATCCAGGGCCGCGACGGCAGTTTTTACGGCACGCTGGGTCAAGGTGGCACGGGCGGCTCCGGCACGGTCTATCGGATCACGTCGGCGGGTGTGCTGAGCATCCTCCGCAGCTTTGGCGGCACGGACGGGGGTAGTCCCCTGGGCACGCTGTGCCAGGGTCTGGACGGCCGCCTTTACGGCACCACCCAGCAGGGCGGCGCCAACGGCCGCGGCGTGGTCTATCGGCTGAGGGTCCCTCAAGCCTCAAGCCAGCCCTGAGGGCAACTAACCACGGCAGGCAGGACGCACCGAGAAAGGCGTCGCTCACATTGATATTAACACCGAGGACGAGAAAGACTCGCCTCGGCAACGCAGAAAAATCGACCGTCCCGGGCCAAATCCCGAGGCGGCTTATGGCCACAAAGTTATCTATTCAATCCTCCAATCACCTCACCATCCATCTCAAGCATGAAATCTAATTTTCCACTGATCATCGCTCTCGCCCTGGGTTTTGCGACTGCTTCCGCCCCCCGTCTCCGGGCCGTCACCATCGTGGACCAAATCGGCTCCTCGGGAACCTTCTTCACGGGGCGAAACGCCTATACTTCCCAGGTGTTCGACGATTTTCCCACCTTCAGCATCTCTGCGGTGGATGACTTCAGCGTCTCGTCCATCTTCAACCTCACCAACGTCACCGCCGCCATGGAGGGTTCCAACGGCTTCAGCTCCTACGGCAACATCACCGGCTACGAGGTGAACATCTACAGTTCGCTGGCGGCAGCGAAGGCCAGTCTCAACGGCGACATCGCCCACGCGCTGATCAGTCCGGCCTCGGCGACGGTGACCACATCTTTTAGCGGGGATCTCGACAGTGCCCTGGTCTCCCTGCCCGTGAGCATCCTGTTGCCCCGCACGGGCACCTTCTACTTATCCGTTCTCGCCGACTTGAACTTTGACGCGGGCGGTCAGTTGGGCATCTACGGCAGCACAGGACTGACAGGCTCGAATCCGGGAGGCGCCAACGGCCACCAGGAGAACCCGGGCAGCGGCTTTGGCTTACCCGGCAATGAGTCAGCCATCAATGCGGACCTCGCTTACCGCATCACTGCCAACGCCGTGCCTGAGCCCTCCGCCTACGCCATGATGGTGGGCGCTGGACTCCTGCTCCTAGGCCTCCGGCGCGCACGGCGCGGGTCGATCCGTGCCCTGACCACTTGAATGCCTCTACACCCGGATTACCATCTGGGGGCAAAGGGGTCGGCACTAGTATCACAGTGGTATTTCGAGGCGGCGGCGACCGGGAGACGGCGTTCTCGGGTCAAGAAAAATGCAAAAAGCTGCTTCTCCCACCGATTCCGGACCGGAAAACCGCCGTTTTGCCCTCAAATTGGCCCTCTACCACTGTAATCCTAGTATCACAGTGGTAATTATGTGCAGGTCGTGTTTTGTCGGCTCCATGAGGGCAGACCAGTTCGAGAAGAAGGAGCGGCAACTGCGTGCGG
>CAXUHC010000222.1:0-319 GCA_964250705.1 uncultured Chthoniobacterales bacterium
GGCCTCGGCGGCGGCGCGCTCGACCAGGCCGCCGTCTCGGCCCGGGGCGGCGGCGCCACCGGCCCGCGCGACGTGACGGGCGCAGGCTCCGTGACCATCCAGCACCAGGACGCCAGGGCATTTCTGGAAGCACAGGGCGTGACCTTTCCGCCAGGCGCAAGCGCGGATTACTTGCCGGACAAGGGCAAGCTCGTGATTCGCAACACGCAGGAGAACCTTGATCTGATGGAAGCTTTGGCTGCGGAACACCCTCCGGCCTCTCTCTCCCAGCACGGTGGTCTGGTGACACTGAACGGCCACGAATTCACAACCGGCCAAA
>CAXUHC010000222.1:329-4793 GCA_964250705.1 uncultured Chthoniobacterales bacterium
CGCCGGGTTTCCTGGCCCCCACGCCGGAAATCAATGCCGGACGGGATGTCACCGGCGTGGGCTCGGTAACGATCCAACGGCAGGATGCCAAGTCGCTCCTCGAAGCGCAAGGCTACGCCTTTCCGCCGGGGGCAAGCGCCACCTACCTTCCCGGCACCGGCAAGATCGTGCTGCGCAACACGCCCGAGGCCATCAAGCAGATGGCGGACAACCTGGCGCGCGACCGCCGCGGCAACACCGGCGGCATCGGGGCCAACGCCATCGACGCGCTGCTCTTCGGCACCGCTGGGAAGCCGAAAACGGCGGGTGTGGACAGCGTGGGGGGAGTAGTTACCGGCCCGCAATTTCAAGTCTTCGGCAAACGCGAGCCGGAGGCACGCGTGGCCGGGCTGCTACCCATCCGACTCGACCTGCCCGACAACGGCGTCACCTACACCTTCGCGGGCGGCGGCGAACCGGGTACCCTGGCGTTTCGCTACACCGACTGGCGGGCCGCCGCGCGCTGGCGTTGGGTCTGGCTGACGCTCGGCGCGGCGGCGTTCCTGCTCGGTGCGGCGGGCTGGGCGCACCCGTGGCGGCGGACGCTCTGGGTCGGGCTCGCGCTAACGTTCTGGCCGCTGGTCGCCGCGCCGTCCGCGCTGACTCCCTGCAACGCGCTCCTCGCCGGATGGCTATGGGCGGTGCTCGGCTGGACAGCCTCCCGTTTCTTGCTGCGTCGGCCACGCCCGGTCACGCTGGCAATCCTGTGCGCTGCCGCGCTGCTGCCCAGCGGCGCGCACGCCGCGCCCAAGGCTGCGCCGACCCCGACGCCCGTGCCCGCGCCGGAAACCGTCATCGTGCCCTACGACGCGACGAAACCCGCCGCCGCGCAGCAGCCTGCCCGGTATTACCTGCCCTACGAGCGGTTCCTCGCACTCTGGGACGCCGCCAAACGCCACCGCCGCCCCGCCGCTCCCGAGCCGCCGCCCGGCGGCGAACGCTACACCCTGAACACCGGCTGGTCGGCGACACGCTGGAAATCAGCGCCGCGCTCGACTTCCAGACCTTCGGCGAGGGCTGGGTGGACGTGCCGCTCAAGCTCGACGGTGCGCTTATCCTTGATGGCGCGCCGGTCTCGCTCTCGGACGGCGGCGTCCTGTGGATCGGCACACCCGGCTCACACCATCTCACCGCCACCTTGCGCCTGCCCGCCGGGACGTCGGCGGCGGGGAGCGAACTCTCGTGGTCCGTCCCACCCACGGCAGCCACGCTGGTAACGCTTCTCCTGCCGCGCGCGGACCTGCGGGCGGAGTTCCGCCATAACGCGCCGGGTGGCGGCGGCGTGATCGAAGACCTCGTGCCGGAGGGCCGCCGCTACCTGGTAGCGGCAGGCGGCGCAACCACGATCCGGTTGGTGTTCCGCGACGCTCCTCCCCTCGCCCAGGCGAACGGGCAACCGGCACTGGCGCGGGTCGCCTCACGGCTGGTCGTCGGCGCACGGCAGGAGGCCGTCCGCTCGGAAATCAGCTTCCCGTTTCCGGGCCGGACGCAGGATCATTTCACGATCTACCTCGACCCCGGTCTCACGCTCACGGGGCTAAACGCGCCGGGGGTCCGGGAATGGCGCCTGTCCACCGGCGGCGACCGGCAAACGCTCGACCTCGCGCTCGACCTCCCGGCGCGCGACGCTTACACACTCTCGCTGGAGGCGGACCGCCCCCTCCTGCCGGACGCCACGCACCGGCGCACCTTCCCAACCGTTTCCGCCTTGGCCGGACGCATCGAACAAACCGCTGCCCTGCTGACCGACGGTGCGCTGGAGATCACCTTGCCCGATGGTCCGCCCGAGGGCGCACGCCGCATGGAATGGACCGCCCGGCCCGGTGACGATGGCCGCGTGTTCGGCGCGTTCCAGAGCGATGGTTCGCCGAGGCTCGTCTACAGCGTGGACACCCGGCAGGAGAAACGCACCGCGCGCATCGACTATCTCTACCAACCGGGACGCGGGAAGATCGAGTGGACGGCGTCCGTGCGGCTCAGCCCGGAGGCGGGCGGCGCGCCGATCCAGACGGCGGACCTGCAACTGCCGGCGGGAGCAACCGTGCAGGCGGTGGCGGGCGGTGTGGTCAGCCAATGGTGGCGCGACGGCGACCGGCTCTCGCTGCGTTTCGGGCCGGGCGAGGTTTCGTTCATCGTCTACCTCGTGCAGAGTCTCGAACCCACGCCGGGAACCATCGTCCTGCCCCCGCTGAGCGCGCTCGGATTCGAGGAAACCGACGGGGAGAGCGTGGTGGCGGCGGACCGTTCGTTCCGCGTTGGCTTGACCCTGCCCACCGGCGCGCGGGCACGCGACCTGAGCGAGATCGACCCCGGCAAGGCGGCGGCCGAGTTCCAGGTGAAGGCCCCGCTGGAACGCCAGCGCGCGTTCCGCTACCGGAACGGCTTCGAGGTCGGCGCGACGCTGGAACTTCTGCCCGCGCTCTGGCAGACGCAGACCGTCACGCAGGCGACGGTGCGCGAGGGCACGGCGGCGCTGGAAATCCGCGTGAACGTGGAGGCGAGGCAGGGTGCGCTCGACGCGCTGGAGTTTTCGCTCCCGGCGGGGTTGCCCGAGGCGAGCGTCAGCGGGCCGGACGTGCGCGAAACCGTTTCGTTGCCCACCCCCGCCGGGCAGGAACGGCAGACTTACCGCGTCCTGTGGCAAAACCCATTGTACGGCGGCGGCGAGGCGGCGTTCACCGTGGCGCTGGAACTGCCGCTGGACGCAGGCGGCAAGGCGGCGCTGCCGGACCTGCGGTTCCCCGGCGCGCGGGAGGCGTCCGCGTTTCTGCTGGTGGAAAATGCGTCGTCGGGCGAGATGACGCTCGATCCGCGCGGCCTGGATCCGGCGATTGAAAAGGACGTGCCGTTCCTGCCCGCGCAGATTGTCGCCGGGACCCGCTTTTTCCGCGTCCCTCCCGGCGTGCCGTGGTCGCTGGGGATCGCCGTGACAAACCTCGAAAAGACGGCGGGCCGCGCCGCGCTGGTCGCCTACGCCGAGCTGACCAGCACCCTACGCGCCGACGGCGAGGAATGGCATCGGGCGACTTACCGGCTGCAAAACCGGCGGCTGCAATTTCTTCCGGTGGAATTGCCGCCCGGAGTGGAGTTCGTCGGGGCACGGGTGGCGGGTGAGACCGTCCGGGTAGACGCCGGGCAGGCCCATACGCTGCTCGTGCCGCTGCTCAGGACCCGGCCCGGAGAATTGTCCTACGATGTGGAACTAGTCTACCGCCGTCCCGCACCCGACACCGGCGACCGGCCTCGCCGGACCTGGGGCCGCTGGCAACTGGACGACCCGAAGCTGCCCGGCATCCCGGTGGAGAAAACACTTTGGGACGTGTTCCTGCCGGGCGACGCCCGCCTATTGAGCAGCGGCGGGAACGTCGAGCCGGTCGTGGCGGCGCTCAACGAAACCGAAAAGCTCGAAAGCGCCCTTTCCGATCTGCGCAGCCTCTCGGCGACCTACCAGTCGGCGAGCGCCACCCGGCAGGAGCAACAACTGGCGTTGAACAATTTCAACTCGCTCGCCGCCGACGTGAAGAGCAAGGCCCAGCAGGGCGACGACCGTCGGCGCGGCCAGGTAGGAGATGTTTCGTCGGCGTTGTTAAAACAGCCCGATGCCACGAGCCAGAACGCCGTGGTCACCAGGAAGCAGCGCCTGATCCAGAACGAGCTCAACTCGCTCAACGCGTCCAACATCGCGGCTCCGCAAGCGCCAGGAATTGACGGCAAGATTTTTCATGGTGGCGGCACTTCGGGGGTCGGCCAAACCTACGATATCAACGGCGGCTTTTCGGCAAGGTACCCGTCAGCAGCGGGCGACTTCGGCAGTTCGATCAATTACGGTAGTCCGATCAACGGGCCGTCCATCAACCTCTCGGCACCCGCCCAGCTGCCACAAAGCTGGCGCGATAACCGCACCCTCGGCCAAAACCGTACGCGTGCCTTTGACTTCAACGTGCAGTCGGCCTCGGGATCGGCAACCAACCTGAAAAGACAACTCGCGCTCAATGACTCGGTCACGGTCGACCTGCCCGCAACGCCGCCTTTGTCCAAACTGGAAGAAGCAAAAAAGGAACTGTCTGGCAAAGCTGATGGGACGGATCGTGGTCGCCTGAGCACCGCCCGTGCAACGGTTGCACCGACGGGCGTCAAAACGGCTGCGACACCCCCGCCTGAGACCAACGCGCAAGAATCGACTGCGCTGGAACTGCCCGCCATTCCCGGACTGCCATCTGCCACCAGTGCTCCGGGCACCAGGGCTGCGACGCGGACGCAGACCCTCCGCTCGGTGGGTCGGATTTCCCTGGCGGTCAACTTTCCGCAGGAGGGGCAAATCTACCACTTCAAGAAGCTAAAAGACGACGCCCACCTGACTCTTTGGAGCGTGCGCCCGGAGGCTTTTGAGCGTCTGGGGTGGCTGCTGGTGCTGGCGGCGCTGCT
>CAXUHC010000222.1:4803-7246 GCA_964250705.1 uncultured Chthoniobacterales bacterium
CAATCACCGCATTCGTCCGGCGGGTGGCGAGGCCGCGTGCCGGGGCCTCCAGACGCTCGGGAATGGGCTGGCCAACGCGAGTATGGCGGCCACGTCCGCAGGGTGGGCGGGGTCCACGCTGACCTTAGCGGCGGCGGTCCTTCGACTGCGCTACGCGCTTCGCTCAGGATGTCGGAGTTTTTGTCAACGGCGGGGCGGGGCGGTGGATGGGGCATGGTCGATCCAACACGGCGGAAAGGAAGCACAACTTCCCGAGCAAGTGCAATCTGGGAACGAGGAATATGCAAGGACTGGCCCGGAGAGATGCTCTTACCTGGGGGCGCGCACGGCGGAGACAGCGTCGACGAACGCTCTGGCGCGGGCGGTCAACCCCGCCCAGTCCTGGTTTTTGACGAATTCCTTGCTCACGAGACTCGACCCGGCGGCCAGCGCCGCGCAACCCGCCCGCAGGAAATCACCCGCTGTTTCCACCGTCACCCCGCCCGTGGGGATAATGCGCAGCATCGGCAGCGGCGCGAGCAAGTTCTGGATGTATCTTGGACCAAGTTGGTCCGCCGGGAAGAGTTTGATGAAGTCCGCGCCCGCCTCGTGGGCGGTCAGGGCTTCGGTGGGCGTGTAAGCCCCGCACGCCACGGGCCGGGCATAACGCAGACACATTTCAACAATGGACGGGCGGCAGACCGAGGTCACCACGAACTGTGCCCCGGCCAGGATCGCAACGCGGCAGGTCTCCGGGTCGAGCACCGTCCCGACGCCGACCAGCGCACGGTCGCCGAAGCGTTTGCCGGCCTCGGCGATGGTGGCCAGCGCGTCGGGCGAGGTCATCGTGATTTCGAGGCCGGTTACCCCGCCAGCCAGCAATGCCTCGCAGATCGGCAACAGCGCGGCGGCGCTGTCCACGCGGATCACGGCCACGATGCCGGGGGTGAGAATACGGTCGATGATCTGGGATTTGGTCATAAAAATCATCGCACCACCCGGACGCTGCCTCCCTTGAGCAGGTTTTCCACTTCGCCCAGGAGCGCCATCGAAGTGTCCCCAGGGGTGGTCATGGCCAGCGCGCCATGCGCCGCGCCGTAATCGACTGCCTGCGCCGCCGTCTTCCCGGCGAGAAAGCCGTAGATCAGCCCGCTGGCAAAGCTATCCCCGCCGCCCACGCGATCCATGATTTCCAGACCCGGATACTCCCGGGAAGCATGAAACTCGCTGTCGTGCCAGAGCACCGCGCTCCAGTCGTTGACCGTGGCGCTCCGCACCGCGCGCAGCGTCGTGGCGACCGCCTGGGAAATTTGGAAAATCTCCGCGCGCCCGCTCGATCATTCTCTTGAAGGAATCCAGCGGCACGTCGCTGATGTTCTCATCGACGCCCTCGACCTCGAAGCCCAGGCTGGCCGTGAAATCCTCTTCGTTGCCGATCATCACGTCCACGTAACGGGCAATTTCCCGGTTGACCTCCTGCGCCTTCGCCTTGCCGCCGATGCTTTTCCACAAGCTGGGGCGGTAATTGAGGTCGTAGGAAACGACCGTGCCGTGTTGTTTGGCTACCTTGGCCGCTTCGATGACGACCGCCGCGGTGGTCTCCGAGAGCGCGGCGAAGATGCCGCCCGTGTGAAACCAGCGGACGCCCAGCGTGCCGAAGACGTGGTTCCAGTCGACGTCGCCCGGTTTCATCAGGCTGGCGGCGGTGTGGCCCCGGTCCGGCGTGCCGACCGCCCCGCGCACGCCGAAGTCGCGCTCCGTGAAGTTCAGGCCGTTGCGCACGTTGCGCCCGATGCCGTCGTAAGGCACCCAGCGGACCAGGGAAATGTCCACCTCGCCCTGGAGGATGGAAGTCTTCGAGCAGGCGGCCCACCGCGTTGTCGGCGAACGCCGAGACCAGCGCGGTATTCAACCCGAAGCAACGTCGCAGCCCCCGCGCCACGTTGTACTCGCCCCCACCCTCCCAGGCGGTGAACTGCCGGGCGGTATGGACTCGACCCTCGCCGGGGTCCAGACGCAGCATGACCTCGCCGAGCGAGAGAAGCTGGAAAGCGGAAGCGGCAGGCTCTCTCAACGCGATTGTCCGCGCCGCGCAGCGCGCGCTGCACGACCCCCGGGCACTCCGCCTGCCACTGGCCAGCATCGCCCGCAGCGTCGGCTACCATCCCGATTATCTCAACCGCGCCCTCAAGCAGGCTTGCGGATTGACGTTGGGCGAGATGCGCGATGAGGCGCGGATGCAACGGTCGCGCCAACTCCTGGCGAGCACCGTCCCGATTGCCGCCGTGGCGGAAGGCGTCGGGTTCGACGACCCCAACTATTTCACTCGCTGGTTTAAAACGCAAACCAGCCGCACGCCCAGCGCCTGGCGCACCGGGACCCGCACAATACCGCCACACGTGAACAGCAAAAATTGGTAATGTTAGACTGACTGTTGCTTTGCTTGGATTTCCAGGTTGTAATT
>CAXUHC010000223.1:0-7158 GCA_964250705.1 uncultured Chthoniobacterales bacterium
GCCGCGACCTGGCCCTGGCGGCGGAATTCGAGCCGGGACGAAATGATTTCCTCACGACGCTGGCCGCTTTTCTGACGCGGCGTTTCGGCCAAGAGGTCCGCGCGTCGGACTGGCCGACGGGCAGCCTGCCCGCGCATTTGCAGCCGCGCGTGGAAGTCGTGGACCGCGACAACAAACCTCTCGCCACGGGCCGCGATCTGGGCGCGATCCAGGCCACGTTGGAAAAATCCGACGTGCGCTCCGAGGCGTGGGACCGCGCCGTGCAGCGTTGGGAGCGTCCGGCGTTGAAGACGTGGAGCTTCGGCACGCTGCCGGAATCCGTGGTGGTCGATACCATCGGCGGCGCACCGCTGTTGGCTTATCCCGGCCTCGCAGCGCGCGAGGGCGAAGTTGATCTGCGTCTTTTCCGCAAACGCGAAGAAGCCGAGGCCGCTTCCCGCGCCGGAGTACGCCGAATGGCGGCACGCGTGCTCGAACGCGACCTCGCCTGGGTGCGCAAGGAACTCGGCAGCCTCTTGAGCAAGGGAGGGAACGTCAAACCGACCGGCCCGGCCAATCCGCGCTCGGTGCTCGATGCCTGGAGCAGCTTACACGCGAAACCTGCCGCCACTGGCCGACCCGCCTCCGAGGTGCTTCAGGATGCGGCGTGGCGACACGTCGTCGACGCGGCTCTCGTGCTGGAACCGGTGCTGCCGCTTGACGAAGCGCGTTTTCAATCCACGATCAACGCCGCCCGCCGCGAACTCCCTCTCCTCGCGCGGCGCACCGGCGAACTTATCGTCAAAATCCTCGACCAGCGGCGGCAAATCCTCGCCGCGGCCAAACGTTATCCCGGCCTGCAGGACGACCTCGCCCGTTTATCCGGCGACGACTTCCCCGCGCGCACGCCACCTGACCAACTGGCCCATGTTCCGCGTTATCTGCGCGCGGTGGCGGTCCGCGCGGAACGCGCCGCCGCCAGCCCGGCCAAGGACGCCGAAAAGGCCAGTGCTCTCGCGCCGTTCGCGGACTGGGAAACGCGTGTGCCGCCGCCGCAACGCGAGGCATTTCGTTGGCTGCTGGAGGAGTTTCGAGTCTCGATCTTCGCCCAGGAACTCGGCACGGCGCAGCCGGTGTCAGCCCAACGGCTGAAATCCGTCGGCGGCCTCAATTAGTTTTTTATAAGGAATTCACCCGACATCCATCACGCGGCAGGTGGACGATTTCGTTGCGGCAATATCACCCTGGGTTGACGCGTTCCTCCGGCAAATCCGGCTGCGTCCAACTCCGGGCTTGTCGATCAATCATTCCTCCGCATACTAGCCACTTTTCAAACACTTACTGATGGAACAGGGTTTCAATGACACCAGAGTACACAAGGCGCTGATCGCGCCGGCGCGCCACAGTGACGGCCCGACGCTTTACCTGATCTGCAAGCAACCAAACGCGGCCCAGTGGGAGGTGCACGAGCATTTACCCGACGGCCAATGTCTGGTTTGGCCAGAATTGTTGACCGGACCGCAGCAGGCGGAAGCCGCGATCTACGGATGGTCGAGCAAGCAGAGCAGCACGTACGCCCCGGCTTCGACGGATCAATAAGACCCACCGCCCGCCCGGTTTCTCCGTCTATTTATCCAAGGCGGAGAGGGCCTGCCGGGCGTCGTCCAACTGGGGACTCAAACGCAGCGCCGCTTCGTATTCCGCGCGCGCGTCCGCCCGGGCACCGCGTCTCTCCAGCAACCGCGCGAGGTAAAAGTGCGCCCGTGCCGACGGCGGGCCATCGGCGTCCGGCTTGGCGGATTGCAGGCAAGTCCGTAACGCGGTCTCGCCTTCCGTTTGCCGCTGGCCGGAGAGGGCGGCGGTTTTACCCAGACCGTACAGGGCACGGGGCTGGCCGGGGTCCGTGCTCAGCATGGCGTCCCATTGCGCAAAGGCCGGGGTGAACCGGCGGCCTTCCAGGTAAAGTTCGCCCAGCCGTCCGTGTGCCTCGGGGCGTTTGGGGTCCAGGCGGACGGCGGCGAGATAACCGGCCTCCGCTTCGGCACTGTGGCCCTCATCCCAGACGAGGTCCGTCGCGCGCAACTGGCCCAGGTACGGATCGCGCCGCCGGATTTCCGCCACCTGCGCCTGCGCCTTGGCCGCGCCGCCGCCCATGAAGCCGGGCGCGGCGGCGTAAAAAGCCGCCAGGTCCGAGCGTGCGCCGAGATTGGCAGGATCGAGCGAGACGGCGCGTTCCAACGCTTCGCGGGAACGGCTGGCCAAGCCCGCCTTGGCAAAAATCCCGGCGTGCGCGGCCTGCAATCCGCAGGCACGCCCGAGCCACTGCGCGTAGAGCGACGTGGACGGAGCCTGGGCCAGTGCTTTCTCAAAACGGGTGGCGGCGTCAGCGAAGCGTCCCTGATCGAAAAGCGTCCGCCCCTGTCGGTATTCGTCCGCCGCCGTTGCCGTGGGTTCTCCCGCCTTCGTCGGAGCCTGCCATGCTACCGCAAAGAGGACGATGATCGACAACAGTTGCCAACGAAGGGTTGCCAGCGGTTTTTCGGCCATTTCCTTGAGAGTGCACCCGGCGTCAAGGCGTTGAAAAAACTCCCGACGAACCGCCGGACAATTCGGTCGCCAAGTCCCTGCGATTGATCCATATACCCTCGTGCTCATGAACCCTGAAGTACTTCCGTGGCGGCGCATCATGGCCGGGCTGTGCGCCTTAGCCGTCTGCCTCGCGACAAGTCTTGCCCCGGCGGCCCCTTCGCCGCTGCCTCCCTCGTCTCCTCCGGGCAAGCCTGCCCCGTCAGCCAGCCCTATCCCCACCGCTACCCCTGCCCCGGCCGCCACGCCGACGCCTCCGCCGGCCCTCTCATTGGCCGAGATCGCTCCCAGAGCCCAGGAGATCCTCGCCAAGCTCAAAGCCATCGAAGCCGAAGGCAGCGCGGACGAGGCCGTCAAATCGGTGCAGAACTCCCTGCCCGGTCTGGAAAAGGAAATTGACGATCAGCGCGACCGGACCAGCCGGGCGTCGGCAAACGTCGGCAGTTCGCTGGACAACCTGCGCAACCTCAAACTCGACTGGGCCCGGCTCGAAGCCACCCTCACCGAGCACAGCGCCGTGCTCGGCGACCACGGCCGCAAGCTCGACGCCGAAACCCGCGAGATCGAAGGCATCAGGTCGCTCTGGCTCGCCACGCGCGACGCTCCCAAGGCGCCGGACGCGCCCGTCGCCACGCTCGACCATATCAGCACCGTTCTGTACGAGGCCCTGGTGACCCAGACCCGCATCACGGTCCGCCAGAACCGCATCCTCGAACTACAAAACCGCGTCGGCACGCTCCTGGGCCGGATCGACGACGGACAGGCCATCGTGGAGCAGGCGCTGGCGTCCGCCATGAAGACGCTTTTCGTACGTGAAAGCGCGCCCCTCTGGACACCCGAGGCGCAGCCCGCCCCGAACCTGTCGGGCCGCTGGCAGGCGGCCTACTCCGAGCAGGCGGACCAATTCAGTGCCTACGTCGAATCTCACGTCACGCTGTTCGTGATCCAGACGGTCGTTTTCTTGGCGCTGCTGGGCATTTTTCTGTGGCTGCGCCGGATCGTCCACCAGTGGACCGAGGACGAGCCGCACCTCAAGCGCGCCGCGCCGATCTTCGACGTGCCGGTTGCCGCCGCGCTGGTGTTGTCGTTTCTCCTCATGGGCGGGCACTACGCGGGCACCCCCAGTTTCGTCCAGGCAGGCATCTCGATGCTCGCGCTGGTGCCCACGGTCGTTTTGCTGCGGCGGTTGCTGGCTCCCCGGCTCTACGTCGTGCTCTGGGCGCTGGTGGTCTTCACCCTGCTGGACCGGGTCCGCCTGGCGCTCTCCGCGTTGCCGACGCTGGCCCGCTGGCTGTTTTGCTTCGAGATGGCCGCCGCCGCCGGTGTTTTCGTGTACCTGTTCCGGTTGCAGCATCGTCATGCCGATGACAGTGCCCCGACTCCGATCTCGAAGTTTCGGAAGTGGGTCCCCGCGTTGTTCTTGTTGGCGGTCGCGGTGTTCCTGGGCGCGCTCGGGGCAAACGCGCTCGGCTACGCGCGCCTGGGTACCTTTTACGGCACGGCGGCGTTGCGGAGCGCGTACACCATCGTATTTCTCTACGCGTTCCTGCGCGTGTTGGATGGCCTGGTCGTCATCACCCTGCGCGTGCGGCCGGTATCCGCCTCGCGGATCGCGCAAACCCACCGCGACCAGGTGCAAGCGCAGATCAACGCGGTTTTCCGCCTCGGCGCGGTGTTTCTCTGGTTGAAGAACACGCTGGAGCAGCTCCAGCTCTACACCGTGCTTTACGACGGGACCGTCAGCGTGCTGACAACCGAGCACACGCTCGGCACGATCAGCCTCTCGCTGGGCAAACTGCTCGGTTTCGCCACCGCGATCTGGCTGTCCTTGGTCATTTCGCGGGTGCTGCGTTTCTTTCTCAGCGAGGAGGTGTACGAGCGCGTCCAGCTTGCGCCGGGGTTGCCCTACGCCATCTCGACGATCCTCAACTACCTGATTCTGCTGATCGGGTTCATCATCGCGCTGGGACTGCTGGGAGTCGATCTGACGAAGGTCACCATCGTCGCCGGCGCGTTCTCGGTCGGCCTGGGGTTCGGCCTGCAAAACATCATCAACAATTTTGTTTCGGGCATCATTCTGCTGTTCGAGCGTCCGGTGAAAGTCGGCGACGTCATCCAGTTCGGCGACGCCACGGGCGAGGTTCGGCGCATCGGCATCCGCGCGAGCATCATCCGCACGCGCGAGGGGTCGGACATCATCCTGCCCAATGGCAACCTCATCTCCAACCAGGTGACGAACTGGACGTACTCCGACCGCCGCCGAGCGGTGGAGGTGACCTTGACCGTTGCCCCCGTCCCCGACCCGAACCACGTCATCCAAATCCTCAGATCCGCCGCCACCCGGGAGCCGATCACCGAGGACAAACCCGCTCCCGAGGTTTATATCACGGGCATCACCGCCACCGGGGTGAGCATGGTGGTGCGCGCGTGGACAGGTCGCTACGAGGACTGGATCGAGGCGCGCAGCGAGCTGAACGTCACGCTGCTGGCCACGCTGGCGCGCGAGAATATCAGGCTGGTGTGAGGATTTGTCCGCAGATCACGCGGATTTCCGCAGCTGAGAGGACGGAAAAGCACTTCTCCGTTGCTTCCTCCCCTTCTTCAATCTGCGGAAATCTGTGTAATCTGCGGACAAATTCCCCTTTACCCATTGAGAATTTTCCCTCAGATCGTGTAATCCTCGGAATTCGACTTCGCCGAGCGCGCGGCCATATTTTCCACCGTGGGCGGCCCCTTCTCGCAGATGGCGTATTGATAGTGCGCGTCCTGCCAGCGCCAGACCGTACGCCAGGGCTGCGAGGTCACCAACCCGCCGAACTCCGCGGGCGTCAGCACGGTCGCGCTCGGCGGTTCCCGGAACGCGCGCGAGCGGTAATCGCCGGCCATCGCCATCAGATTTGCCGCCGTCCACATGATCCACAGGGGGATCGCCGCGCGCACCCGCGAACACGGCTCGGCGACGAAACACCGCCCGCCCGTGCGCGTGACCCGGTGCATCTCCGCCAGCGCCTCCTCACGCTGCGGCAGGATCGTGAATAGCCGCACGGCCAGCAGCGCGTCCACGCTCTCGCTGGGCAGCTCCAGGGCCAGCGCGTTGGACTGCTCGAAGCGCACGTTGTCGAGGCGGCGCGAACGAGCGTTGTTCCGCGCTCGCCGGAGTTGCTGCCTGGAACGGTCGATGCCCAGCACGTTCAATTGCCGGAAGCGTTCCGCGAACTGGCAGCAATAAAAACCCGGGCCGCACCCTAGTTCGAGCAGATGGCTGCCCTCGGGTGGCGCTCCCTGCGGCCAGAGCGCGGCGGCGATGCCGTCCGTGTCGTCACGGAAAAGATGTTCGCGGAAAAAAGCGTACAGCCAGCTAAAACGCTCGAACAGGCTTTCCGGCGGTTCGGGGTTCGAATTCGCGTCGGGGGTGCCGTCGCCGTTCGCGGGCAGCGGATTCATACGCTTCGAAGTAGGTTCTGCTCCCATGCTCATTCGCCGTTTCGACGCTCGACGCGCGGGGGTTTATTCATGTCCGGAATCACCGGCCCACGGCGGCGGACATTACCCGGTTTCCGTACAGGTGCAAGCTTTCGCCCACCGGCGCGGAACTCCGCGCGCCGGGCAATCCACCGGATGCCGCTCGCGCGAATCCATTTGCGTGATGAAGCCGCGTTCAGTCGCCACCCTCACCGTCTTCCTGCTTTGCGGGGCGATTTTCTCTGCGGCCCCGCTCGCTGGTGCACAGGAGCGAGTCCCGACCGCCGTGCGCGAATTGCGGATCGATCCCGCGAAAACGGGTGTTCCGTTCGGTAACGCCCGCTTGGTGATTGCACCGCTCGTCCATGTCGGCGGCAAAGACGAAATGAGCGCCGGGTACAAGGTAGAAATTTTCCCGTTCACTTCCAAGAGCGAAACGGGCCGGTTTTCGGTCGGGATCTCCGACGCGGATTTGCACCGCCTGGCGGGCGGCGCGGCGATTCATTTCACGGGTAAAGCCGTGAGCGAGGACGGCGCCAACACCAGTGAAGTTCAAGGCCGCGCCAGCCCGATCAGCAAATCGGACGGCGGAAATATCCGCATTCAGGTTGAAGGTAAAAAGGGCAAGCTGATCTTCCACTCGGCTTACCATTTGGCACGCTAGGGCTTGTTCACGCTATCAGAGAGCCTCGAAGATGAGCGCGAGGTGAAGTGAATAGGCCCTAGCTGCTGATCGACGGCGAGGACCTTGTTCCCCTTTCTGGATGCCCACGTCCGGCGAGCCCGGACGAACGCGCGCTACAACGAACGCCCCCAGCTCTTCTTTGGACAGCGCCACGCCTGCCCGATTCAAGGCCGGCGGCCGGAGGCCCGGCGACGGGTCGAGCCGCATCCGGCCCCGCGCGTTGTCAAGATGGAGGCGGTTGGAGAGGACAAAGGAACGCATCTCTACCCCGCGCCTGCAAGTGCGGACTGGTGAAGGCCGAATCGCACTTGTTTGGCCCACGGTTTATTCCATTGTTTGACTGGACCCCGGAGTGCCGGTGGTCCTCCGAACGTGAGCTAAATCATTGGAACGCCCGCTTGCCGAGGGTGGGAGCGTTGTTTACTGGCCGCGGGCGGGATCAATCC
>CAXUHC010000224.1:0-5430 GCA_964250705.1 uncultured Chthoniobacterales bacterium
CTTCGCGCCGAGCAGCTTCAACGCTTCGATCTGATCGTCCAGCGGCACGCTGCCGAAATGCCCCGCGATGGCGCGTTCCCAATCCCGTCCTCGCCCCGGCGTGCCGCGCCCGTCGGCCAGCACGATGATGAACCCCTGATCCGCCAGCCACTGGTCGAGCAAATAGGCTCCCATCGACGCCGTAACCTGCTGGTGGCTGGGACCGCCGTAAACATCCACGACCACCGGAAGCTTGGTCCCCGCCGCCGGGTGAAAATCTCGCGGGCGCACCACCGCGCATTTGAACCCTTCCCTCGGCCCGAGTTGCACGACCTCCGTGCGCGGGGTAAACGGCGGCTCCACCGCTGCCGACGGCAATTCACCGGCCACCGCGCCCTCGGGCAGCCGCCGCACCATCACGCGCGGCATCGCGCCCAGGTCCTGCGAAACGTCGACCAGCACCGCCTCGTTGTCGCCGAGCCGCCCCCGGTGCAGCCCGCCCTCGCGGGTGAGTTCGGTCGGGGCCGCGTCCGGGCTGCCGCCGGTCAGCGGGACGTGGCCCAGGCGCGCCTGGGTCGGATCGACGCTCGCGGTGTAATAGACCCGCCCCCCGGCCACGCCCACCAGGTCCCGGAACCCTGCGTTGGGCGGCACGAGCACCGCGCCGGGGCTGCCGTCCCGCCCGCGACGCTCCAGTTGCCACCGGCCCGGGCGTTCGGTCGTCCAAAGGAAGCCCCCGCCGGCAGAGTCCGGCAACCACCGGGGCACGTTCTGGTCCAGGTTGACCCACGCGTCGTCATGCTCGGTGAGCAGCGGCGTCGTCTTGCCTGTTTCGGGATCGCAGGCGAGCAAGGCGAGGTCGGTCTGGTCGCGGGAAAGCAGGGTCAGCGTCAACGGGCCGTGCTCGCTCCACGTCACCTTGCCGAGATACGGATATTTCGCGCGCTCCCAGTCGAGCCAGACCGGAGCGGCCCGTTCACCATCGTTGACGGCCACGACCCCCAGCCGGACCGCGACGTTTTCCTTGCCCGGCCTCGGATAAAACGAACGCAGCGGCGCGTTGCCCGGTTGCGCCGGGTCGCTGGCGAACCAGCTTTCCACCTTCGAGGCATCGTTCTCCTGGTACACGATGCGCCGCGAATCCGGCGACCACCAGTAACCGGAAAACCGCGCCATTTCCTCCTGCGCGACGAACTCCGCCAGCCCGTGCGAAATCGTCTCCGTGCCGCCGACGGTCACGGCGCGCTCCTTGCCGGTCGCCAGGTCGAAAACGCACACGTCCTGATCGCGCACGTAGGAAACGCTCCGGCTGTCGGGTGAAAATTTCGGGTCGAGGATCGTCCCCGCCCCGGTGGCCAGTTCGGTGACCTCACCGCTCGCGCGTGTGAGCACATGGAGTTTCCCCGCCAGCTGGAGCAGCACGCGTGCGCCGTCCCTGGAAACACTGAACGCCGTGAACCCGCCGACGCTGATCCTCTGCCGCTCACGCCGGGCTTTCTCCTCGGGCGAGAGTTTGTCGCTGGCGCCTTTGAGCGCGTCCTGCGGCGAGAGCAGCCGCCGGGTCTGTCCGCTGGCCACGTCGAATTCGTAAAGCTCCTGGCTCGGTTCCCGGGCGGACACCGCGCGCAGGAAAAGCACGCTTTTCCCAGCCGGCGTCGGCGTGGCGTTCACCGGACGACCGAGCATGAAGCCGCGCGTCTGGGCATAGTCCCGCAGAAAAGTGTCTCCCTGCGCCAGTCCGGTCGCGGACAGCAGCAGCCAAACCCCGGCGGCAAGAACAAGGCGAAACGGAAAAAGAACGGCACGCATGTGCATGGTCATAAAACGATTCGCGTTGCAGGGCAATTTTAAGGCAACATTTCTTGAAAGATTGTTCCCGTGCCGAGCGTACCCGGACGCATGAGCGACCTGGCATCCAAATCTCTCCGTCCTTCCTCTCTACCCCCTTCGCGAGCCTTCGCGTCTTCGCGTCTTCGCGTTAACACGCCGCTCTCCCATCCAAGACGCCCCGCCCACACCCTCTGCATTTGCCTGGACGTTCCGATGGACCCCGACCCGTTGCATTCCACCCGCCGCAGCCTCGTCGAACGGCTCAATAACCTGGATGACCAGGCAAGCTGGCACACGTTTTTCGACCGCTACGGCGGCCTGCTCTACCGGGTGGCCCGCGCCGCCGGTCTCGACGACGGCGAGGCGCAGGATGCCGTGCAGGAAACCGTCATCACCGTGGCGCGCAACATCGCCGGGTTGCGCTACGATCCGGCGGTCGGATCGTTCAAGGGCTGGCTGCTGCAAACCGCCCGCTGGCGCATCGCCGACCAGTTTCGCCGCCGCGCCCGGCAGGGCCGTCTCGAAACCCACGCCGCCTTGTCGGAAGACGACGGCTCCGGCCCCGCCGCCATCGAACGCCTCGCCGACCCGGCTGGTTTCGACCTGGAAACGCTCTGGGAAAGCGAGTGGCGCGCGGACCTCCTGGCCGCCGCGCTCGCCCGCGTCAAACCACAGGTCGATCCCCGGCAGTTCCAGATTTTCGACTGCTACGTGACCCGTGGCTGGCCGGCAGCCCGCGTTTCGCGCGAACTCGGCGTCAACCTCGCGCGGGTCTACCTGGCCAAACACCGCGTCAGCGCCCTCCTCAGGAAAACGGTCGCCGCGATGGAACGCGAGGCAGGATAATATAGTCTTTTAATGGGTTATTATGTGGCATCCCCCCCAAAAACTTGCGACGCCTGCGAACTCATTGGAAGCTTCCCTTCCGTCCGCGCCTCGGGTAACATCCGGGGCGCTTGACCACCTCGCCGCCCGCCGCCGACACGCTCCCGTCTCCTCTTGCCGCTCCGGTCGGCGACGAGCGCCGGCGTCCGGTCGTGCCCGACCACGAGGTGCTCCGCCGCATCGGGCGCGGCTCCTACGGCGAAATCTGGCTCGCGCGTGCCGTGGCCACCGGAGCCTGGCGCGCCATCAAGATCGTCTGGCGCGACCACTTCGATAGCGAACGCTCCTTCCGCCGCGAGTTCGACGGGATGATGGCCTTCGAGCCGATCAGCCGATCCCACGCCGGTTTCGTGGACATCCTCCAGGTCGGGCGGCACGACGAACGCAGCTTCTTCTATTACGTCATGGAGCTGGCCGACGACCGCGCCACCGGCCGGCCGCTCGCCGACCCCGTCGCCTATTCGCCCCGCACCCTGCGCGCCGCCCTCCACGACCGCCGCCGCCTGCCCGTGGACGAGTGTTTTTCCCTGGGCATCTCCCTCGCCGAAGCCCTCGGCGCGCTCCATGCCCACGGTCTGAGCCACCGCGACATCAAGCCGGACAACATCATCTTCGTGGGCGGCGTGCCCAAGCTGGCGGACATCGGCCTCGTCGCCGCGCATGGCCAGCGCTCGTTTGTCGGCACGGAAGGCTACGTCCCGCCGGAAGGCCCGGGCGGCGTGTCCGCCGATCTGTATAGCTTGGGAAAGGTGCTCTACGAATCGAGCATGGGCCGTGACCGGCTCGACTTCCCGGCGGTGGGCAGCGACCTCGGCGCGGACGGCTTTGGCCCCGCCTACGCCAAGCGCCTGCAACGGCTCAACGGCGTGCTCCTGCGCGCGTGCGATCCGCGTCCCGCCCGGAGGTATGGCTCCGCCACGGACCTCGCCACCGACCTGGGACGGCTGAGTTCGGGCCGTCCTCCGCTTCCTGGCAGGTCGACCCATTGGATCGCGTTGGGTACCGCCCTCGCGGTGGCGTGCACAACCGTCTGGCTGGGCGTCACCCGGCATCCGGCCCGTTCTGCGCAGCCTGCGTCGCGTCCAGCGTTTTCCCCAACCAGTCCCCTCCCCGCCGCCGCCGCCACCACCCCGCCGACGCCCGCGCCTGCTCGCCCTGCCGCCTCCGTGGTCCACAACGTCCGTGCGCCCAGCGCGGATGCCCGCTGGGAAAACAGCCTGGGGATGCGTTTTGTCCCGCTCGGCGGCACCGGGGTGCTCGTCAGCACCTGGAAAACCCGCGTCCACGATTTCGCCGCATTCGCGGACGCCACCGGCTACGACGCCACCAGCGGCATGACCACCTTCCAGTCGAGCGACACGGTGCCGCGCGGGGTGAACTGGCGCGACCCCGGTTTTCCCCAGACTCCCGATCATCCGGTGGTCGGCATCAGCTGGAAGGACGCCTACGCGTTCTGCGACTGGCTGACCCAGCGCGAACACGAGTCCGGCGCGCTCGACGAGGACCAGCTCTACCGTCTCCCCACGGACGCCGAGTGGAGCCGCGCGGTCGGCCTGCCTGAAGAAGCCGGCCCCAACCCACAATCCCGCTCGGGTAAAATCAGGAACTTCTACCCGTGGGGCAAACAGTGGCCGCCTCCGCCCGGCGTGGGGAACTACGCCGGACTCGAACTCCGCGGCCCCGGCGGCGATTGGCCCGCGACCTGGCGCACCGTGCCGGGCGGCTACGCCGACAACTGGACGCGCACCTCCCCGGTCGGCAGCTTCCCCGCCAACGCGCTCGGGCTCTACGATCTCGGCGGCAACGCCTGGGAATGGTGCGAGGAACGCTTCGCCCCCGGCGGCGAGACGCGGGTGTTGCGCGGCGGGAGCTGGGGCAACGCTAGCTCCGATTTGCTGCTTGCCTCCTCGCGCGCCGAGGCGTTTCCCAACACCCGCAGCGACCTGCATGGCTTCCGCATCGTGTTGGAAACGCCTGCCTTTGGCCGGGTGGAAATCGCCAGCGACCCTCCGGGAGCCACCGTCTTCCAGGGCGACCAGCCCGTCGGGCAGACTCCGCTCACCCTGGCCCGGCAGCCGGGCGGCCCGGCGTCGTACACGCTCAAGCTCGACGGCTACCAGCCCGCCGTCGTCACGGGCCGCATCGCTCCCGGCGCTTCGGTGAAACTCGCCGCCATGCTCGTCGCGGCCAACGTCCCGCGCGCCGGTCAGGGATGGGAAAACGGCCTCGGGATGAAGTTCGCACCGGTGGGTGCGAAGCAGCTTTTCGCAGTTTGGCCGACGCGGGTGGCGGATTTCGAGACGTTTTGCCGGGAAACCGGGCGAACCGCTCCCAAGGGCGATCTGGAGCAGGGGCCGCTGCATCCGGTGGTCGACGTGAGCCGCGACGACGCCGACGCTTTTTGCCTGTGGCTCACCACGCGCGAGCTTGCCGCCGGTCGCCTGCGCGCGGGCCAGCGTTACCGGTTGCCGACCGACCGCGAATGGAGCCGCGCCGCCGGTCTGCCCGATGAGCCTGGCGACACGCCCGAAGCGCGCGACGGCCACTTGCGCGGGGTCTACCCCTGGGGCAAACAGTGGCCGCCTCCGCCCGGTGCGGGCAATTTTGCCGCTCCCCAAGGCGGCAAGCACGCCCGCAAACCGCGCGTCACCGCGACGGGTGCGGTCTACACGCAGACCGCCCCGGTGGGCAGTTTCGCGGCGAACAATTTTGGTCTCTACGACATGGCGGGCAACG
>CAXUHC010000224.1:5440-7157 GCA_964250705.1 uncultured Chthoniobacterales bacterium
ACTACAAGAGCAACGGTGCGCTCCGCCATTGGGGAGTTCTGCGCGGGGGATCGTGGGCTGACTACGGCCCGAGCATCCTGCAAGCCAGCTACCGCAACGCCGTTCCCGCCACCGAGCGCGACGTGATCTACGGTTTCCGTTGCGTGATTGATTTGTGAAGCGGCTGCCCCGGTCGCATTACCAATCCGACGCTGCCAGCAACACCTCCATCAATCGCTCGCATCCCACCCGGTCGTCTTCGTCAAAACGCCCCGGCTGCGGACTATCCAGGTCGAGCACCCCGATGATCTCGCCACCGACACACAATGGAACCACCAGTTCCGCCCGCGACGCTGCGTCACACGCGATATGTCCCGGGAAAGCATGCACGTCCGCGACCACCAGCGAGCGTCCCTGCGCTACCGCTCCGCCGCAGACTCCCCGCCCGACGGCGATGCGGATGCATGCTGGTTTGCCTTGAAATGGCCCGAGGACCAATTCCCCGCCTTTCAACAGATAAAATCCTGCCCAATTCAGCTCCGGCAGCGAGTGGAAGATCAATGATGACGCGTTGGCGAAATTCGCCAGCCAATCCCGCTCGCCGCTCACCAACGCGCGCAACTGCCCGAGCAATTCAGCGTAAAACTCCGTCTTGTTCTCCGCCTGGGTTTCTACGGTTGCGAACATCGGCTCAGGGCTTCTTCACCGCCGCCGCCTCGATGGCCGCCCATTCTTCCTCGCTCAACTGTAAATCCGCCGACGCAACGTTCTCGTCCAGATGTTCAACCGAACTCGTGCCCGGGATCGGCAGCATGACCGGCGAACGGTGCAGCAGCCACGCCAACGCCAGTTGCGCGACGGTCGCGTCGTGACGATCCGCCGCCTCGTCGAGCACCCCACCCGGTTTCGCCAGGTTTCCCGCCGCGACGGGAAACCACGGGATGAATCCCAGCTGATTTTCCTCGCAATACTTCAGCGTCGCCTCGCTTTTGCGGTTGCCGATGTTGTATTCGTTCTGCACGCTGACGATGGGTACCGTCTTCGCCGCGCGCTCGATTTCCTCGGCGGTCACCTCGGACAAACCGACGTGCCGGATTTTTCCCTGTTGCTGCATTCGTTTCAGCACCCCGAGGCTTTCCTCGACCGGCACTTTCGGGTCGATGCGATGAAGCTGGTAGAGGTCGATGCGCTCGACCTTCAACCGGCGCAGGCTCATTTCCACGCACTGCTGCAAATATTCAGGCCGACCCACCGGCATCCAGCGGTTGGGCCCCTGGCGCGTCAGACCGCCTTTTGTGGCGATCACGAGTCCTTCCGGGTACGGGTGCAACGCCTCCGCGATCATCCGTTCGCCGACCTCTGGCCCGTAGGAATCCGCCGTGTCGATGAAATCAACCCCCAGTTCCACTACCCGCCGCAGCACCGCTTTCGCCGCTTCCGGGTCCGCCGGTTCACCCCAGATTCCTTTGCCCATGAGTCGCATGGCACCGTAGCCAAGCCGGGTGACGGGCAGATCGCCGCCGAGAGAGAAGGTGCCGCTTGCTGCCGCCGAGATCGTTGCGCTCATATGATGTAGTAATCGGAACGTAGGGGACGAAAGGGCGGATGCCTTGGCAGATCACATCGTTGTCACGCTTGTGATGCAGCAAAAAAACTTCTGTCATCCTGAGCGCAGTCGAAGGACCGGTAATGATCCAGTTGGCGCATATGGGATCGCCTCCGGGGCTGTGGCCACGGT
>CAXUHC010000225.1:0-7148 GCA_964250705.1 uncultured Chthoniobacterales bacterium
AGCATCCGTCGCAGGCATGGTCACGACCCGGTAAAGACCATCGAGCAGGGATTCGGGTTCATCACCGCCGCCTTCCGCGTGGAGGGCGTTGAGTTGCTGCCGCAGCACAGCGGCATCCTCGGTGAAAGGCTGATCCACAAACGGCACTTTATCGACCACGTAATCCCGGAAGCCAACCACCTTGGCGCGCCAGTGTTTGACCGGGCTCTCGTTGTTGGCGGATTTTGTAGTCAGCGTGTCGATGAAAGCTGAAATGTTTTGCTTCAGTGCATCGATGCAATGCTGCATGCTGCCGGTGACATCGACCAAAAACACGATGTCGACTACTCCTTTGACCTTCTTTCCGGGTTCCTGTGGTGGCATACGCGCGGATACTGCCGACGCTGCTTAACCGTTGCAAGTCGGAAACTTAGTCAGTCGATGAAAATTCCCGATCTTGTACTAAAATAGACTACAGGCGGCAGCGGGGAGCGAATCCGAGGAATACATCCGGGTATCTACCGTATAAAGCAGTTGCAGAACTGTGCTGGAACTCCAGCCGTTGTCATGTTTGGCTGGCCTGGCCTTCTCTCATGGATCATAAATCGGCGTTTAAAAACCGTTCGGCAAGCCGTCGTATTCTCTCTCTGGATGGCGGGGGACTACGGGCTTTTTTCACCTTGGAAGTCCTGGCACGGATCGAGAATCTTGTCCGGCAGCGGTTGGGGCAGCCGGATGCCGTACTCGCGGACTACTTCGATCTGATTGCGGGCACCAGCACCGGGGCAATTATCGGTGCTTTCCTTGCCTGGGGGCTATCGGTAGCGACGATCCAGGAACATTACCATCAGGCCGCCCGATTGATGTTCCAGCGTTACCGAAACCCGCTCCAGTGGCTCCTCCGTGCTCGGTATGACGAGGACCCTCTCACGCACTACCTGCGTGAATTTTTCCTCGAGCCAGATGGCAGCGAAGCGGCGTTGGGCAGCGCGCGGCTGCGAACGTTGTACCTAGCGGTCATGCGCAACGTGTCGACCGGTTCGGCTTGGCCTCTGTGTAGCCATCCGGCGCTCAAATACAATGCCACCGACCGGGCCGACTCCAACCTGCGAATCCCATTGTGGCAGCTGGTGCGCGCCAGCACGGCAGCGCCGACGTTTTTTGCTCCGGAGCGGATCGCTGTCGGCGGACGCGACTTCCGTTTCGTCGATGGAGGCGTCACTCCGTACAACAATCCGGCGCTCATCGCTGCCTTGATGGCCACGGAGCCCGCCTACGGCGTCCGCTGGCTCACGGGTGAGCAACGCTTGTACGTGCTGTCGGTGGGCACGGGCCGCAGCCGCGTGCGCTATGCGAACCAGGGCCGGGAACGTTGGAATTGGCAGGGCAGCCTTCCCATCGTGGTCGGCAAAACCATCGCTGCCATGATTGATGGTGCCACTCAACAGCAGGATTTTCTCTGCCGCCTGTTGGGGCGCTGCCTGTATGGCGCGCCAATCGACCGGGAGGTAGGCGATTTGATTCCACTCACCAGAGAAGACCCTCTGAGTAGCGTTTCAGAACTCCCCGAGCGGAAATTCTCCTACGTGCGGTACGATACGGATTTCTCCGAGTCCGGTTTTGCAGCGATACTCACCCGATATGGTGGAGCCGTGCCCATCGACGTGCCAGCGTTGATTCCGCACTTCGAGACGCATGGGCGTACTTATGCCTTGGAGAAAGTGCGGGAAGAGCATTTGCGATAAGTCACGGCAATGAGAGGACTGGAACCATGGCCTTCCTACGACGAGGATTGTCCGGCCGTTGGGCGAAGCACTTTATCGTGAAAGCAAAACCCGTGCAGCGAACAGAACTAGGGCAAGCGATTGCCGAGCAGCAGCGAGCATTGGAATCCGCCCAGCAGCAGCGGGATCAACAGCCAGGCAACTTGGACTGCTTACGGCAGGTCGTGTCGGCCTTGGTCGGTATTGCTCGGCTTCACGGCCAGTTGGCGAACTACGCCGCTGCTATCGCAGAATACGCGGAAGCTCTTTCGCTCTACCACGAACTGCTCACCGTGGAACTCGATCCGCACCACGACCAGGAGGTGCTCGACGCCATCACGGAAACGGTGAAAATAGCTGGACGTGTTTCCAAGGCCAGAGCGGAGGCACCGCTCGAAACGGCAAGCAAGATTCTGGAATGGCTGCGCGAAAACGACGTGGCCTCCACCGAGGTCAGCACGCTCCGGCCGCAGGTTCGCCAAACGCTTCGACAGTTGGTTGGCTACGGGACAATCATGACTGAACTCGCCGCTCACAAAGTCCGTTTGGAAACTTTGCGCGCATCTTGGACGCAGCAGCCGGAGAATTGCGAGTGCCTGCATGACATTCTCGCGGTGTCGGCAGCGGTCGGGCGATTCTCGGTGGTTCAACCAGACCTGGCCGCCGCCGTGCAAGCTTACCAAGAAGCGTTCGACGCCTGGGCACAATTGGGCGTGTTGCGCTCGCACACCCAAGCGGATCATCGAGTCATCGCCGAGGTCATTGAGATGATCGCCAGCGTAAAAATGGCGACCGAAAACATGCTGTCCCTTCAGGACAGGATTGCCACCGCCAGACTTTTGGAAACCGCTGTCGCCATCATCGAGCAACTGGATGGGGATCGCGTTCCATTCACCCGTTTGGCCTCCTGCGCGCCACCTTTGAAAAACCGGCTGCGTCGGTTCAAGCAAACACCCGCCCCAAAAACTCCATCGGGTCTTTTCGTCTCCACTCCAGGCCTGCCTGCGAGGATCGTGGACAAACTGGTCGATATTAATGTGCACGATCTGGCTTGGCAATTCGCGTATTGGAACCTCTACCTGTCGAAAGAAATGGATGTTCGTCAAGCCGCCGATCATCTTGCTAACCACCGGGCGAGGCTGGTCAACAAGGGCATGTTGCCTGACCTGGTTCTGGCTGGGGTTTGGTCACTCCCTTTTTACTCATCGTTAAGCCTAGCTGCGTTGATCCCGCATGGTGCCCGTTCCAACCAACTTTCCGGGATCACGCGGTTTGTCTGGCTGTTGCTCGGGGCCAAGTCAGCCTACCCGCTCAATGGAGCGGTGGGAGCCATCATCGCCGCCAATGCCAAGGAGCGTCTATGCCTGCCAGTCGTGCAGGTCGAGGCCTACCTGCGGTTTTTCTGTTTCTACGTGCGCGCCGACGGGGAGCCTTTCGTCATTATTGATCACCGCACGTTGACGGCTTCGCCTGATGCCCCAGACTCCGCCTGGCCCGGGGATCCACCAGAGATGTTGGCGGTGAAGCTCGAACCGGCCGGGAGTGCGAATGATCACCCCGGCGTCATGGCGACGGTTTTACACCGACAAGCGTTGATGCGTGCCGCGTTTCGCATCTCGGTGATGGGAGAGATTCGTATGTTCGACGATCAGCCGGTCATTTCCACCGGGCAAGAGCAGACGAATTAGCGCCAGATACCCGACCGAGCGGCCTGTGCTCCGACCACCTCCTATGCAGGGGAGCATCTTCATGACCGCCGTTCACGCCGGAGTGCGTAGCCGAATGCGGCTCCGGCCAAGCTTACCGTTGCTCCAGAGATAATAGGCCTCGCCGACCTGGAGGGTGGAAGTTGGCCGTACCTCAATGACATGCGGCTTGTTCGGTGCATGGGGCAATGGGAACACCTGCTTGAGCCACTGTTGGGTGGTCACATCGGTGTTTCGGAAAAACAGCTTGTTGCCTGTGTTATTCATCAGGACATCGAGCGAATGGAGCCCGCCGGCCAGATCAGCTCCTCCGCTGGTGGCGAGCGCGTACCGCAGCGACGCCAGCGACTGGGTGGCCAGTACGCACACGCCGCGAAACGCCCGGCAGCGATCCAGATAACTTTGCTCGCCGCTGACCCGGTCGCTGGTGATAAAACGCTGAAACTCGTCACAGATGTAATAGCAGGGTCGTACCCGGTTGACGCGCCGGAAGGAAACCTCGAAAAACTTGGCTTTGAGCGCTCGGCCCACGAGTTCGGTGATCGGTGAGTCGCTTAGCACGCTGTAAACCAAACACTTGCCCTCGTTCATCGCCTGCTCGATGGAAAGAAACCGCTTCGTGGCCGGTGGTTCAAACGGATTGAGCGAAAGGTGACGCGACAGCTCGAGCGAGGAAAGCTCCTGGAGCACTCCGTTCGCAAACGCGACGATGGAACCGAACGTCACCTCCGCCAGGGTGCTCAGGTTTTGCAGTTGCAGCAGCGCCTGAGGGGGAACCTGTACCCGCTCGCACGCTTGCAGATAGCCAGTAAGTACCGGGTTGGGCGCACCGGCACGGTGCGTGATGCTGGCCAGATTAATCAGCGTGTAAAACGCCAGCACATAATTGTCGCGACTGTAATATAGCGGCTGGGAGAGGAAGCTCTCGGGAGTGATTGCGGAAGCCGGGGATGGTGGAGCGTTGGGTACGGGGACTGGGTCGGCGGACAGTTGCCGCAGAATCCCCTGCTGGGCGGCGTACCAGAGATCTTCGACCCCTTCGACACCAGCCCGCGCGTACACGTGCAAATCGACGGTCAGCAGCGAGGAAATGATCAGCATCGCTTGGTCGAGCCAGAACGCATCCTGGTTGCTGGCGGCAAGCTGGCGGTGGTAAAAGTCCGAAAGGTCAACGATTCGCTGCGTGGCGTCGGTCGCATCAATCGTGGTGGCGGACTGGCCTTCAAAAAGATGCAGCACCAGATCCCCTTGGTCCGGGCTGATGGTCACGAGGCGTTCCGGCGTTCTCAACCGGTCACAGACCTCTTGGGCGAACGTCCCAAGTTCGTGTTTCGGGTCGATGATGAGCGCGCTGACTCGCAGGTCGTCTGCCGACTCGATGGCCTGGCCGATCTTGACCGCAGCCCGGACATAATCGTCGTAGGCCTCCGGGCGCGGGTACTCGAGCGCGGCACGGATCAACGGCGTGATGGCGGATTTGGTTTTCCCTGAACCGGTCTCCCCGAGCACCAGAAAGTGACGGCTGGCGTTACTGGCAGGCAACCGCTCCGCCGAAAGCGCCTGCCATTCGGGGACCACAAAAACCGGGTGTAAATCAGTCCATTCCAGCGGGGAATTGATCGGGGCGGGGAGGGCGGGAGGCGTCGCCGCTAAAGCGAGTGGGTCCAAAGAGACCGCCGTTCGCCGCACTGTGATCGAGCCGCCCGGCTCGAAGTGATTGTCAAACGACATCATGTGAGCACGCGGTCAATGAGCAAGAATTCGCAGGCGACCTGGGGCGAGATACTATGGTCGAGCGTCCAGAGAGTGCGGTAGGCACCCTCGAGTTGGAGGCGAGAAAGGTGGGGTTCTCCTTCCGCACACACGATTTCGCAAAGCATTTCGGCGGGATCGGTCATTTGGGTGAAATCGGTGGTTTGGGTGCGGATACCTGCCATCCGTGTCCAGCGGTAAGCCTGCGCAACGGCCTCGCTTTCCACGCTCTCGACGCTGCGCTCGGCCATCACCTTAATCTGGAAAACGTGTTCGACCACCTCGTTGAGCATACGCTCATCGAGCTTGCCGACCTGCTTGCTTAGAACTTGGAGGGCGGAACGGGTCAGGAACGCGTTGGGAGTGGCAATGCGGGCATTATGATAGAGGATCTCCGCGCTCGGGTAAGCACGCCGGTAGCCTACGTCGCCTAGGCTCAAGATTACAGCGGCGGCGCTGGCGACCTGGGAAATAGCCAGGGTGCCGATGGTGAGGTTGTGGCGGCGGCGCCACTGGTGCATCTGGGTCAAGAAATATTCTAGTGCTGGAACACTGCCGCCCTGGGAGTTGATGTGAATGTCGACGAACGAGTAGTGGTAATAATCGGCGGCGAGTTCTACTTCGTCGCAGAGCGAAAAGATCGATTGCGCGTCAATGTCATCGTTGAGACGAATAATAGCTTTGTCATGGTCATATCGGACCGTGACGTTGGCGGAATCGCCATATTCGGGTTGTGCCTTCATATCATGGTACCGTGCGCAGCATCAGAAAATGTCGAGAAGTTTTGGCCAGTCGAGCATATAATTCCTCTTGGTGATCGAGTCCCCGAGTTTGGTCCAGAACGAGTGAGAGGCTGGATTAGATCGTACAGGTATCAGTTTCGGAGGTTGGATCAAGCTCTTGGTGTAAGATGCTGGCAGGACAGGCAGCCAGGCCTTGGGCTTCGCGGCAGGCTTGTGCTGGTGTGCGGTAGCCGATGCCGCCATGCGGACGCGCCTCATTGTAGTACCATCGGTGGTCCTCGATGACGACGCGGGCCTCCGCGACACTGAGCATGATCTCCCGGTCCAGGCACTCGTCACGCAACGAGCCGTGGAAGCTCTCCACATGTCCGTTCTGCCACGGACTGCTTGGTTCGATGTAGAGGGTTTTCACCTGACGATCAGCCAACCAGCCTTGTAGGGTGCGGGCGACGAACTCGCTGCCGTTATCGCTGCGGATGTGAGCGGGTACCCCTCGCTGGGTGACCAGCTTTTCCATGGCCTCGATGAGGTCGGCGGCGGTGAGCTTGCGGGCGACGTGGAGTGCGAGGCACTCCCGGCTGTATTCGTCGATGGCCGATCCCGCGTCCGAGCAGGACACTCCCGAGACCTACGACGGTCCAGGCCCGAGGGGTCGCGGCAGGTAGGCAGCGTGATCCACCGTTGAAACAGCCTGTTTTCCAGAAACAGGATTTCGCGCGCGAAATTCGATTTTTACCTCCGAGGCGGCCACATGAGCGCCGGGTTAAGAAGAATACGACCCGAGCCTGCTGAGGGTGGAGATTGTTCTTGCACGCGGCGCTCTACACTGGTCAAGCTCAGGCGGGCATTCCACATTTCCCTCACCCGCGCTTTGAGCTTTTCGTAGGCTTTGGGCGCGATGCCGATGCGTCCATTCCGGTGGATGCGGAAGCCGAGCAGGCTGCTGTCCTCACAGAGGCCAGCGCCGCTCTTTTCCCGGTTGACTGGTACCTTCAGGTTTTCCTCCAACCATTTGACCACGCTCTCCTTGACGCGCTCCGCCGCCCGTTGGCTGTGCACGAAGATAGCGATGTCGTCCGCGTACCGCACGAAGGCGAGACCGCGAGCCTCCATCTCCCGGTCGAAACGATCCAGGTAGATGTTGGCCAGCAGCGGACTCAAGGGTCCACCCTGCGGGGTGCCTTTCGTGCGGGCGGCGACCGACC
>CAXUHC010000226.1:0-3180 GCA_964250705.1 uncultured Chthoniobacterales bacterium
AACGGGGTGATGGCCAGCCTGGGAAACCTGACCGAGAACCCGCGCATCGGTCTACTGCTGGTGGATTTCTTCGGGTCCACCGTGGGTTGCCACGTCAACGGCAGCGCCCGCATCGTGGAAAACGGCGAACTGCTCTCCCCGGACGCTCCGTATTCTCCCAGCTTGTGCCTGGCCGCGCGGTCGGCGAGCGCCGGGGCCATCGGCGGGCCTCGCCCGGAGCGGTGGGTGCTAGTAAACGTGGAAGAGGCCTACATCCACTGCTCGAAGCACATCCCGTTGCTGGCCAAGCGTGATAAAACGATCCCTTGGGGGACGGACGACCCGGTGGCCAAGGGCGGCGATTTTTTCGGAGCCAAGCGGTCGCCCCGACCCTGGAAAACAGCGGAGTAGGCCGCACCCGAAAATATGCCTTCCCGACATGTCTTGCCCGGTTATCGTGTTGCCGTGGTGGGTGCGGGCGCGGTGGGCGGTTTCTACGGCGCGAAACTCGCCTACTACGGACGCGACGTGCATTTTCTTGTCCGGTCCGAAGCGGACCGCGCCGCGCTCCGGCGGTTCGGTTGGCAGGTGCAAAGTAAGAAGGAGAGTTTCCGCGTCGCCAAGGTCAATGCCCATGCCGCCACGGCGGACATCGGCCCGGTCGATCTCGTGCTGATCGCGCTCAAGGCGACCGCGAACGACGCGCTGGCTGACCTGCTGCCGCCGCTGCTCGGGCCGGGCACCGTGTTGTTGACCCTCCAAAACGGGCTAGGCAACGAGGAGTTTCTCGCGGAAAGGTTCGGCGCGCAACGTGTGCTCGGCGGCCTGTGCTTTGTCTGCCTCAACAAAACGGCGCCGGGCGTGATTGAGCATCAAGGTTACGGCAACATCGCGCTCGGAGAGTTCGGCGGCTACCCGCTGCCGCGCACGCACGATATCGCCTGGGAGTTCAAGCGGTGTGGCGTCACGGCACGCGTGGTTGCCGACCTGCCGGAAGCGCGCTGGCGCAAGCTCGTCTGGAACATCCCGTTCAACGGGCTGACGTTGTTGGCAACCGCCCAGCGATCACCCGGGGCACCGCCGATCTCTACGGCAGAACTGCTCGCCGACGAGGGCCTGGCATATCTGGCCCGCAGGCTGATGGACGAGATCACCGCGGCGGGTCGCAAGCTGGGACACGCCATCCCGGGCGATTTTGCGGATTTGCAATTCAAACGGACGGCTGAAATGGGACGGTATCTGCCGAGCACGTTGCTGGATTACCTCGCGGGAAGGGAACTGGAACTGGAAGCCATCTGGGGCGAGGCGTACCGGCGGGCGTTCAACGCCGGAGCGGAAGTCGGGCGTCTGGAGACGATTTACCACCTGCTGCGCGGGCTGCCGAAACGGCCGGTTTAGGCTGGCCTCACCGCGTCGAGCCGGTGTTTCGGGTCACCACGCAGCGGAAGCCTGTCCGGTAGTTGCTCATGCCCGGCGCGTAACGCAATCGGCTCGCGAGGTCGAAGCGATCCGCTGGCCCCGTGTCCCAGGCACCGCCACGCAGCACCTTGTAGGTTTCTTCCGGGCCTTGCGCGGTTGCTTCGGCGTCGGAGGGGATGGTAGGCAGGTCGCGGTTGGAATCCTTCCAGCGGATGTCGTTGTTGTACCAGTCAGCGGTCCATTCCCAAACGTTGCCGACCACGTCGCAGAGACCCCGTGGGTTGGGTGAATGCGTGCCGACCCTTTCGGTGCTTTCCTGCCGGTGGATCAAAGAGGTCACCGCCCCTTCGACGGGTGTCGTGCCGGCGAACTGGTCCCACTCGGCATCGGTCGGCAACCAGTAGACCAGGGTCGCTGGCAAGCGGCCAGCCTTGTGCTCCTGATCCGTCAGCCTAACGCAGAAGGCTTCGGCATCGTCCCAGCTCACGCACTCGACGGGTTTATCGGGATCACGAAACTCGCTGGGGTTCTCGCCCGTGACGGCTTCGTATTGCGCCTGCGTGACCTCGCATCGGCTCACCCAGAACCCGTTGCGGATGCGCACCGTCTCAAAGAAAAAATGTCGCGGCGCCATCAATTGCGGCCAGAGCGCGGTCCCCAGCCCCACTGCGGCTGCCAAGTAAAACCACCGGTGGTAAGCGTGATGTAGGCCTCGCAACGCGCTCCAGACCGAACGGGTCGCGACCGCGGGAACAGAGGCGGTGTCCATGCTCCTCGTCCTAGACAAACTCGCGCGGCTGCCGCAGGCTCGTGGAGAGCCGCTGGAGATACTCCGTCCTCGGAATCTCCTGCGCTCCGAAGGTTTTCAGATGCGGCGTGGTCCACTGGATATCCAACAGGCTGTAACCGCGCAGCCAGAGGCGCTCCACCAATGCCACCAGCGCGAGCTTGGAGGCATCCGTGACCGTGTGAAACATGGACTCGCCGAAGAACGCCCCGCCCAAGGCCACCCCGTACAGGCCGCCGACGAGTTCGTTCTCCAGCCAACATTCCATGCTGTGCGCGTAGCCGAGCATGTGGAGGTCCCGGTAGCTGCGGATGATCTCCTCGCTGATCCAGGTGTCGTCCCGGCGGGCGCAGGCGCGGATCACCGCTTCAAAATTGCCGTTGATCCGGTAGGTGAAGGGCCGCTTTTTGAGGACGCGCCTCGTGCCGTGGGGGATGTGAAAATGTTCTTTCTCCAGCGGGATGATGCCGCGAGGGTCCGGCGAAAACCAGCCGATCTCCCCGTCGTCGAGGGCCATCGGGAACAGCCCTCGCCGATACCCCTCCAGTAACAGGGGCGCGGAGAGTTCGATGGAGCGATGGCGAGACAAGGGACAAAGACGGATTTCCGGTGCTCAACATCGCAAAAGGCCGCGCCGGATCAAGTCTCTGCTGGTGGGAACGGCGCGTCGTCCGGCGTGCTGACCGCCACGCTCTCGCCGCGCTGACGCCGGAGACCGGCCGCGTGGTGCTTGTTGCCGCACTGCGGCAGGCCAAGCGCCGGGTCGGCCTGGTGGCGGATCTGGGCATGCTGCACACGCTGCCGCTCCGCGTGGGCCACGGGCGCGCCCGGCAGATCATGCTGCGATCGGAACGGTATGACGTCCGATCCTACGCAACATGCTCCGCATTGCTCGCGGATCCTCGTTCGCGTGATTACCCCTGCATCGTCCTGGATGTCGCAAGCAATGACGTCGACGGGGTTGCAGTGCTCCGGCAGATGCGGACGACCGGGTG
>CAXUHC010000226.1:3190-7095 GCA_964250705.1 uncultured Chthoniobacterales bacterium
TTCGCGCCCACGCCGCTCGCATCGTATTCGAGGATGGTCTTGCCAAAGCTCGGAGCCTCCGCCAGACGCACGGTCCGGGGGATGGTCGTCTGGTAGGTGATGGCCTCGAAATGTTTGCGCACTTCGTTGACGACCTGCCCGCTGAGGTTGGTGCGCGAGTCGAACATCGTCATCAGGATGCCCCCGATGGAAAGGGCCGGGTTCGCGCCGACGTGCCGGATTTGCTCGACCAGTTGGACGATCTTGGAAAGCCCTTCCAGCGCGAAATACTCGCACTGGATCGGCACGAGCAGTTCGTCCGCCGCCGCGAGCGCGTTCGTCATCAGGATGCCCAGCGAAGGCGGGCAGTCCATCAGGACGAAATCGAAGGGCGCATCTTCCCGGATGGGCTGCACGATCTCGCGCAGGCGGACGAGATGATCGTCCAATCGCGCCACTTCGACTTCCGCGCCCGCCAGGTCCAAATCGGCTGGAATGACGAAAAGGTTGTCGATGCGGGTGGGGAGAACCTGCTCGGCCATCTCGGTCTCGCCGACCAGGGCGCGGTAAAGACTCAAACCTTCGGCGCTTTCGAGCCCGAGCGCGCTGGTGGCGTTGGCCTGCGGGTCGAGGTCGATGAGCAAAACGCGCCAACCGAGCGTCGCCAGGCACGCCGACAGGCTGACCGCCGTGGTGGTTTTACCCACCCCGCCTTTCTGGTTGGCGATGGCGATGAGCTTCATTTGCATGGGACGACGTTTGCCGGGAGCAGAGAAGTAGAGCAAAGTCTGAATGCTCACAACCACCTTGACACGTTTTTTCTTCCGAGCCGCTTCATGCCTCCTCCTGTTTCGCCCGTCCAGCTGACCGAGAAAATTTTGATCACCGCGGGCGGCTGGGAGGCGATCCGCCACGCGAAGGCCCTGCGCGAGACCGGAAAAGTCAGCGCGGCCCAATGGTCGCCGCCGCTTTTGCAGGGGGTCGTCCAAGCAGATGGCAGGGAATATCGCTCGGGGTTGAAAATCCTCACGGCTACCAACGTGGAGAATCTTTGCACCTGCCGCTCGTCGCGGGAATACGGAACCATCTGCGCGCACTCGCTGGCCGTGGGGCTGGCGATTCTCGCCGGACAAGCGCCGCGCGCCCCCGCGGCGTCTGCCGCCGGGCAGCGAGGGCAGGGGGGCGCGGTCAGACCGGTCTCGCTCGGCACGCCAGCCTTGCCCTACGTCGAAGATTCCCATGCCGAGGCTCGCCTTTACGTGATCCTGGCGCCGGAACTGTCCGCCGCTTGGAGTAAAAACCAGCTTCTCGTGGGATTGGAAATCGCCCTCCACGGCAAGCGCGGGATGCTCGGCGCGCCCGGGTTCACGACCGGCGCGCTCCTGCCGGAAGACTTTCGCTTGGTCGAGCGACTCGCCACACTCATTGGCGCCTTGCCCGCCGGCATGGCGTTCGTTGACCGCGACCGGTTTCTGCAAATGCTCGATGTTCTGGCCGGGCATCCCCGGCTCACGCTGGGCCGCGCGGGGAGGATCGTGATTGACCCTGCACCGCTCCGCCCACCGTTGCGTGCCACGTTTTCGCCGGACGGCACGTTGGAACTCGGCGTCCAGTGGCCCGCCGACAGCCGCGTACTTTCCGCCGGGGGGCGCGCCTGGCTGCTGCGTCCCGGTGCCAGCCAGACGACGCTCCAGCCGATCAGCCCGGGCCTGCCCGCCGCTTACCAGACGCTCCTGACCGACAAATCCATCCGCATGCCTGCGGCGAACGCGGCGGCGTTCCTCAACGTGGAATGGCCGCAACTGGAGCCGTTTTTTGAGCTTCGCGCCGATGCGCCGCCTCCTGCCGCTCTCGCTTCGTCCGCGCCCGCCGCCCCCGCGCTTTCCGGCGTCGAACCCGGCCAGCCGCAATTCGCGCTTTCCATCGAAGGCTCGCTCAACCAGCTCGGCGCGCGGCTCCAGGCCACGTACCCGAACCAGCGCATCATCACGGTCGGTGTCACCCCCGAACGCGAGACCTTCACCTACGCGCCGCCCGGCGGCCAGCCCGGCCACCTCCATACCCGCAACGTCCCCGCCGAACGCGCCGCCCGCGAACGCCTCACCGGTTGGGGCTTCACCGGCCCCGACACCACGGGCCATTACTTCCTGCGCGGCGAGGACGCCATCCTGCGCTTCTTCGCGCTCGGGATGCCCGGCCTGCAAAAGCTTCCCGGCTGGCAGGTCACGGTCGGCGCGCGGTTTACCCACGTCAGCAAGCAGATCGAAATTATCACTCCCGAGGTCGCCGTGCGGGGCTCGGGCGAGGATTGGTTCGAGATGGAAATCGCGCTCAACGGCAGCAGCGGCGAACGCTTCCCCGCCGGGGAAATCCAGCGCCTCCTCCAAATGGGCGCGGGCCACACCCGGCTGCGCAACGGCAAGCTCGCTGTTATCCCCGCCGAAACCCTCCACGACCTCCAGGAAGTCCTGCGCGACTGCGACCCGTCCCAATCCTCGCCCGGCGTCTACCGCCTGCGCAAATCCCAGGGCGCCTACGTCGAGAGCTCCCTCGAAAAATGGGGCGTCGCCACCGCCCCCTCATGGGAACAATGGCGCAACCAGCGCGGCCGCCTCCAACGCCCGCCCGAGCAAGGGCTCGCCCCCGCGCTGGCCGCCATCCTCCGCCCTTATCAATTAGAAGGCGTCCGCTGGCTCCAACTCCTCGCCGTCAACGGACTCGGCGGTATCCTGGCCGACGAAATGGGCCTCGGCAAAACCCTCCAGGCACTCGCCTACCTCTCTGCGCTCCGCTCTTCCGCCTCCGCCCTTCAACCTTCAACCTTCAACCTTCATCCTTCTCTGATCGTCTGTCCGACCTCCCTCGTCGATAACTGGCGGCGCGAGGCCGCCCGCTTCACGCCCGAACTCCGCACCCTCGCCATCGACGGCCCCGACCGCGCCCCGCTCTTCGCGCAAATCCCCGCCGCCGACCTCGTCATCACCAGCTACGCCCTCCTGCGGCGCGACCTCGACCGATACCGCGCCCACATGTTCCTGAGCGTCGGTCTCGACGAGGCCCACCACATCAAGAACCCCGACAGCCAGGTCGCCCAGGCCGCCTGCGCGCTCCGCTCCTCGCACCGCTTCGTGTTGACGGGCACCCCCATGGAAAACTCCGTGCGCGACCTGTGGTCGATCATGCACTTCGCGCTGCCCGGCTACCTCGGCCAGCGCCGGGATTTCCGCGAACGCTACGAACTGCCCCTCGCGCGTCCCGGCGACCCCGCCGCCGAAGCCGCCCGCGAACGCCTCACGCGCCGCCTGCGCCCCGTCCTCCTGCGTCGATTAAAAAAAGACGTGGCCAAGGACCTCCCCGCGCGCATCGAGCAAACCGCCTTCTGCGACCTCACCCCGGCGCAAACCGAGGTCTACCGTCAACTCCTCGAACAATCCCGCCTCAAACTCGACACCGCCCGCCGCGACAAAAACCAGGGCGCGGGCCGGATGCTCGTCCTCACGGCGCTCCTGCGTCTGCGCCAGGCCTGTTGCGACCTCCGTCTGCTCGGCATCGCACCCGACGCCCTCCCGAAATCTACAAACCTCCCCGACGACGCCGACGAAACGGACGACGCCCCCTCCGGCCCTTCATCCTTCAACCTTCAATCTTCATCCTTTTCCGCAAAGCTCGGTTTACTGGACGAACTTCTGGAAGAAGTTCGCCAGGGCGGCCACCGGGTCCTGATCTTCAGCCAGTTCGTGTCGATGCTGAAGATCCTCTCCGCGCACCTCGAAACGCAGGCGACGCCGTTCTGCTACCTCGACGGTTCCACCCGGCCCCGGGACCGCGCCGCGCAGTACCCCCGACCGGGCGGCGCGGGGCGCGACGCGCGCCGACGCGCGGAGTTCACGACGTTCACGCCCGCGGCGGTAATCTGCCTCGCGCAT
>CAXUHC010000227.1:0-4818 GCA_964250705.1 uncultured Chthoniobacterales bacterium
AGCGAGAGCCGAAGGACCTTCCGGCCGCCGGTAGGCAAGCCGCGGTGTCTGCCGAAGGTCGGAAGGTCCTCCGGTAATTATCCAGGTAACGTACAGCCCAGCATTTCGGATTTTCCGGCTGTAGCCACGGCGCTCCGTCGCCGTGTCTGCGCTCTCCCGCACGGCGACAGATCGCCGTGGCTACAGCCGGAGGCAGTCCATGTGCGCCCACTGGATGATTACCGGTCCTCCGGCTGCGTTCAGGATGACAGAAAGAGACGCGGAATCGCTTACCCAAGCGGGACAGGCTCTAGGGATGGCCTCACCGGATGATTCCACGTTTGGACGTGGCGACAAATTCCGTGAGGTGGGCAATCTCGGGCGACTCCGCCAATTCGCTGCCCAACCGCTCCAGCGCCTGCGCCGTGTTCAAATCCGCGCGGTAAAGGATGCGGAACGCCTCTTTGACCGCGCGGATCGTTTCTTTTTCGATGCCGGCACGCTCCATGCCGACCTGATTGATATGGCGGACCTGGGCCGGATTGCCGTCCACCATCATGAACGGCGGCACGTCCTGCACGATCTTCGAGCAGCCCCCGGTAATGGCGAAGCGCCCGATGCGGCAGAACTGGTGCACCGCGGTCAACCCGCCGATGACGGCGTGGTCGCCGACCTCGACGTGTCCGGCCAGCGTGCCGTTGTTCGAGAAAATCACGTCGTCGCCCACGAGGCAATCGTGCGCGATATGGCTGTACGCAAGGAAGTTGCCCCGGTTGCCGATTCTCGTCACCCCGCCGGGTGCCGTCGCCCGATGCACGGTCACGAACTCGCGGAACGTGTTGCCCGCGCCGATTTCCAGATGGGTCGGCTCGCCGGTATATTTCAAGTCCTGCGACCGCTGGCCGACGCACGCAAACGGGTAAAACTCATTCTCCGGCCCGATGGTGCTCGGTCCCGCCAGTGCTACGTGAGCATGCAGCCGGCAGCGGGCGCCGAGCGTGACGCCCTCTCCCACCACGCAGAACGGGCCGACCGTCACGCCGTCGCCAAGCTTCGCGCCCGGCGCGATGATTGCCGTGGGGTGGACCTGCGAGGTGGACATACGGCTCAGCGGTTGAAGATGTTGATGGAAATTTCCCCTTCGCTGACGACGAGTTCGTTGACGGTGCAATGGCAGGTCGCCCGCAGGATTCCACGGCGCGCCTTGGTGACCTCGACGTGGATAAACAGGGTGTCGCCGGGCAGGACGGGTTTGCGGAACTTGATGGCGTCCGCGCTCATGAAATACCCCAGCTTGCCGGTGTGCTCGGGCTGGCGCAGCATGAGCAGGCTGGCCGCTTGCGCCATCGCCTCGACCTGCAACACGCCCGGCATCACGGGATGCCCTGGGAAATGGCCCTGGAAAAACGGCTCGTTGATCGTCACCTGTTTGACGGCGGTAATCTTCGTCTGCCCTTCGGTGTGGATCACCCGGTCAATCATCAGGAACGGGTAGCGGTGCGGCAGCAGGCGCATGACCTCGTTGATGTCGAGCGCGCCCTCGCCGGCGGTGAGCTTGCCGGCGGGAATCAGCGCGGCGAGTTGCGCCTGTTGCTTGGCCAGCGCGCGGGTCAGCTCGGCGTTGGCCCCGTGGCCCGGCTTGACCGCGATGATGTGCCCCTTCACCCGCCGCCCGAGCAGGGCCACGTCGCCGACAATGTCGAGTATCTTGTGCCGCACGAACTCGTCGGGAAAGCGCATCGGCTCCTTGCTGAGCACGCTCTCGCCGCGCACGATGACGGCGTTTTCCATGCTGCCGCCCTTGATGAGTCCCTTCTCCAAGAGCGGCTCGATGTCCTCGTAAAACGTGAACGTCCGCGCCGGGGCGATTTCCTTTTCGTAGGTTTCCGGCGTGATTTCCTGGGTGTGGTATTGCGTGAAGCGTCCGCCGGGGCCGACCTGCGTGCAGGAGATGCGAAACGCGTCGTCGGGCACGATGGTCAGCAGCGAGCCGCCCTTGGTCTCGATGTGCAGGGGTTCGCGGACCTCGAACACCCGGCGCGGCACGTCTTGCGGGGTCAGGCCGCACCGGTGGATCAACTCGACGTAAGGCCGCGCGCTGCCGTCGCCGATGGGCGGCTCGTTGGCGTTCATCTCGATGATCGCGTTGTCGATGCCCAGCCCCATGAGCGCGCTCAAGATGTGTTCGACGGTGTGCACCTTCACGCCGCCGTCGCCGAGGGTCGTGGCACGTTCCACGGTTTTGACGTGATCGATCCTGGCGTCGAGCACCGGCTCGTCTGGCAGGTCGATGCGCTTGAACTTGAGGCCGCTGTCCGGGCCGGCTGGCCGCAGCGTGAGCGTGACGTTTTCACCCGTGTGGAGAGAGACGCCTGCGAGGCTGGCCGAGCGGGTGAGCGTTTGTTGAGAAACGGAAGTGGACACGGGGGAAGACTCAAGACTCAAGAACCAAGATTCAAGGAAGAACCGCCCGCCTGCGGCGGGAAGATTCAAGAATCAAGAGTCAAGATTCAAGAAGACGCCGGACGCGTCCAGCGCGAACACGCCATCCCGGCGTTTTCCGCCTTGAAACTTGAACCTTGAATCTTCCTTGAATCTTGAGTCCTGAGTCCTGAGTCTTGCGATTGTGTCCCGTTCCGCGCCGTCCTACCTGATCATCTTCTGCCTGGCGGGCCTGCTCCTGACCCGCGAGAGCCGGCAGCCGGCGGGGTCGCTCGCCGGGGTGGACCGGGGATTTTACGACTGGTTGTCGGAAAATTCGCGGGTGGCGCGGCAGGCGCCGACCGGGGTCGTCACCCTGGTGGAAATCGATGACACCGTGGCGGAAGCGCCGGGCCGGCTGCCGCTCGGCCCGCTCGAATACGCGTCGTTCTTGCAGGCGGTCAGGCCGTACGATCCGGCGGTGGTGGCGGTCGCGCCCGTGCTCGATTGGGCGCAGGTTTCGCCGGGCAGCGACCAGATTTTACAGGACCAGGCGCTCGCGGTGCCGAGGCTGCTGCTGGCCGCGCGCCTGGGCAGCAGCGTGGAAAACTCGCGCGATCCGGCGACCCTGACGCCCGTCGCCGACGTGCGTGGGAGCACGCTGGCGGTGCCGGAGTTTCCGGAAGTGGTCGGCGGGGCCGATCCCAGGCTCGTGGCCGAGGCGGCGGGCTGCGGGGTGATCAACCTGCCGGGCGACGAGAAAGCGCCGGTGCGCGATCTGCCGCTGCTGTTCCGCTGCCGCGACCGGGTGGTGCCGGCGTTCGCGCTGGCGACCCTGACGCTTTCGCTGCGCCTCGCGCCGTCGGAGGTCAGCGTGGTCATGGGCTCGCACGTTCAACTCGGCGACCGCCTGCGCCTGCCGATTGACCGCGCGGGCCGCGCGCTGGTCGATCCCCGCGCCCTGCGGCGGATCAATCGGATCACGCTGGACGACCTGACCCTCGTGGCAGCAGGCCAGTCGAGCCCGGAAGCACGGGCCGCCGCCGAGCGGATGCGCGGGGGCATCGTGCTGCTGGGCCGCACGGACCAGGCGATCCGGGCGTTTCGCCTGCCCGATGGCCGGGCGGTTTCCCAGACGGAAGTGTTTGCCCTAGCGGCGGCGAGCTTGTCGCGGGTGCCCGCGCTGCGCCGGGCCGGGTGGGGATGGGATGCCGGGGTCGCCACCGCGTTCGGTCTGTTGGGCTGGCGGCTGCGGCGGGTGCGCCGCTCCACGGCTGTCGCCGGGTGCGCGGCGGCGCTGGCGGTGTACGCGCTCGCGGCGCTCTCGCTCTTCGAGACCGCCGGGCTGTGGCTGCCGGGCGCTTTGCCCTTGGGGCTGGCCCTCGTGGTCGCGTTGTTGGAGTGGTGGCTGCCCGGGGAAGCCTCGGCTCAGTGGATGAACAAGCCGGAAACCATGAAGTAAACGCCGACCGCTCCGAACAGCAGGCTCACCCACCAGAACGTCCGCCGCTGCGTGAGCACCGAGATGGCCGACACCGCGATGCAGACCTGAAACATCGTCACCGCGCGGGCCAGCTTTTCGTGATGCTCCAGGTGGACTTTGCCTTCTTCCTTGAAGCGGTCGGCCTTTTCTCCAAATTTGGTGGCGTCCTGGGTGATGGTCTTCTGCTCCTCATCGTAGGACTTGAGCTTGGCGATTTCCACGTCGGAAGGCGTCTTGTCCAAGGTCTTGAGCAGTTCGATCCGGCTGGCCAGCACGGCGGCCTTGATGCCTTTGGCCTGGTAAAACGTCCATTGGTCGCTTTCCTTGAGGATCTGGTTGTTCGCCTCGATCTGCGCCAGCAGCGCTTCGTTCGCGTGGTACCCGGCCCGGAGGGAAGCCACAGCGGCGAGGGCGGCGAAAAGCGCGGAACTCAGCGCCACGCCCAGCACCCATTTCTTGCCCTCGCTGTGCTCGGCGCGGTGCTGGATGTGTTCCTGCGATTGCTCGAGCGGCACTTCCGGGGCTTCCATGTCCGCAAACTACCCAAGCCGGTGTGCGCGGCAACCTTTGAATTGTCCGCGCCCGGATGTGTACTAAGTTGTGCCTACCCCATGGAGCCCCCCGTGATCAGCCTGCTCATCCCCGCCTACAACGAGGAACAACTCTTGCCCGCCGTCCTGAAGCGCGTGCACGACTGTTTTGCGGCGGTCGGATTCCAAACCTACGAAATCGTCGTTTGCGACAACCATTCGACCGACGGGACGGCAGCCGTGGCGGCGGCGGGTGGGGCAAAGGTCGTTTACGAGGAGCACAACCAGATTTCGCGCGCCCGGAACACCGCCGCGCGCGGGGCGGCAGGCCGGTGGCTGATTTTTCTGGACGCCGACACGCTCCTCTCGCCCGAACTGCTCGCCGAAACCATCCGCTGTTTCGAG
>CAXUHC010000227.1:4828-7078 GCA_964250705.1 uncultured Chthoniobacterales bacterium
GGGGCATCGCTGCAATTCGACCTCGCCGAAATCGGTCCTTTCGCGTCGAACATGACGCGTTTGTGGAACGGCATCTCGGCGCGCTTCGGCCTGGCCGCCGGGTCCTACGTATTCTGTTACCGGCAGGCGTGGGAAGACTGCGGCGGCTTCGACGAAACCGTCTACGCCGGCGAGGAAATCTTCTTTTCCCATCGTCTCAAGCGTTGGGCCAGGCAGCGTGGTCTGCGCTTTCGAATCCTGACCGAAACGCCGGTGATCACCTCCGCGCGCAAGGTCGGTTGGTACGGTCAATGGGGCCTGCTCTGGCGCTGCCTGATGATGATGCGCCCCGGCGCCGTCCGCAGCCGGGCGGCGTGTTCGCTCTGGTATTCGCGTCCTCCAGCCTGAAACCGGGAACGATGCTCAAGCTCGCCTTCAAAATCCTGCTCGGCACAGCGTTTATCGTGGCTGGAAGCCTGCATTTCCTGGCCCCGGCGCCTTACGTCAAAATCATGCCGCCCGTGCTGCCCGCCCCGCTGCTGCTGGTGTACGTGAGCGGCTTCTGCGAGATCGCCCTGGGTGCGCTGATGTTCACGCGGTTCGCGCCGCTGGCGGCCTGGGGTTTGATCGCGCTGCTCGTCGCGGTATTCCCGGCGAACGTCCACATGGCGCTGCACCCCGAGCTTTTCCCGAAGATTCCGCCCGCTGCCTTGTGGGGGCGGCTGCCGTTGCAGGCGGTGCTCATCGCCTGGGCATATTGGCACACCTGAAACATTGAAATTTTGGCGCGCCGGGGACTGGTTCCTGCTTCCTCACGGGGGAACGACGCTTCCAACATGCAAAAGGCGCATTTCGATCACCTGCTCAACGTCATTCTCGACAGCCACGAGGGCATCGCCGATCTGTTTTTCATCGTGGGCCGCCCCTTCCAGGTCGAGGCGTTCGGCAAGCTCAAGCCCGTGGACGTGGACCCCCCGGTCCCCGTGCTGACCCCCTTCCACGTCGAGCGCATCGTCAACCATCTCGTCGGCCACGACCCCCGCCTGGTGCGCGACCTCGTCGAAAGCGGAAGCTGCGACTGCTCCTACGCCGTGGGCAACCGCTGCCGTCTGCGCGTCAACATCTTCCGTCAGCGCGGAAACTACGGCGTGGTCATGCGCATCCTGGCGACGAAAATTCCCACGATCTCCGCGCTCAATCTGCCGCCGATCTTTGCCAGGATGACCGGCGAAAAAACGGGTCTCGTTCTGGTCACCGGCGCGACCGGCTCGGGCAAAACGACGACGCTTGCCGCCCTGCTCAACGAGTTCAACGAAAAGCTGCCCGGCCACATCGTCACCCTGGAAGACCCCATCGAGTTCGTGCACCCGCACAAGGCGGCGACCTTCTGCCAGCGCGAACTGGGCAACGATTTCAACACCTTCGCCACCGGCCTGCGCGCCGCGTTGCGCGAAGCTCCGAAGGTTATCTTCGTCGGTGAGTTGCGCGACCGCGAAACCACCGAAATCGCCGTCACCGCCGCCGAAACCGGGCACCTGGTCGTCAGCACCCTGCACACGATCAACGCCGGCCAGTCGATCAACCGCATCCTCGGCATGTTCGAGCAGGCCGAGCAGACGCAGATGCGCCAGCGGCTCGCCGAGACCTTGCGTTACATCGTCGCCCAGCGGCTCGCCCCGAAGATCGGCGGCGGGCGGCAGTTGATCATGGAAATCATGGGCAGCAACCTGCGCACCCGCGAGGCCGTGCTCCTCGGCGAGAACGAGGAACGTTCGTTTTACGACATCACGGCGGCTTCGGCGACCTACGGCTGGCAGACGTTCGACCAGTCGATCCTCGCCTCCTACAAGGCCGGGGCCATCGACGAGGAAACCGCGATGGCCTACGCCTCGCGCAAGCCGGTGGTGATGCGCGGCGTCGACGCTCACAAACACACGGAGAACCAGGCGCCGCAGTCGAGCGGGCTGCGGATGTCCAGCCGCGGCGAGGAACCCGCGCCCGTGCCCGTCGCGGCTCCGGCGGCGTCGCTCAATCTGCAACTCGCCAAGTAATTTCTATGAACTCCGCCCTGCGCATCCAGATCCCGACCGCCCAGCCCCCGGTGGCCGCCGATCAGGAAGACCGGATCGGCCGTGAGGACCGGTCGGCGTTGGTCTGCTGTCACGAACCGGCCTATCTGGAATACCTCACCGAACAACTCCGAAGCATGGGGTACAAGGTGCACCACGCGCGCGCCCACCAGCAGGCCGTGCAGCGCCTCGCCTCGCGCTC
>CAXUHC010000228.1:0-2150 GCA_964250705.1 uncultured Chthoniobacterales bacterium
GTCGGCATCGTAGACGACCGCGAACACCGGCAGGCCCCGCTCGGCCGCCTCAGCGCGCGCGACGTCCAAATCGTCATGGGGCGGTCGGAGGAAGAAGCGGTTCGTGCTGTGATGCGGATCCGGTGCCGGACGCGATGAGAGCGCGGCCGCCTGCGACGCCTGCATCCAGCGGTTGAACTGCTGGATCGGGTCCGGCAGCAGGTCGGCGCGCCGCAATTGGCCCCGGAGGTAATTCTTGCGTTCGTCGGCGAGGTTCATCCACCGAACATCGGGCACGTCACTCGTCGTGGTCAAGGTCGGGCTTGGCGGGGGTGGGCCGGGGCGTGGGTGAAGGGGAGGCCGGGGCTGGTTGGCGTTTCATCTCGGCCCGGCGCATCGGCATGGCGTCGATGGTCGCGTAGAGAGCGGCGGCGGGGAGGGGCTTCGGGCTGCGGTAGGCGTCGTGGCCGTCTTTGCCGATGAGGATTACCGTGAAGAGTTTGGGGTCGACACCGAATCTCTTGGCCAGCGTTCCCGGCGGGTCGCCGGCCGGTTTCTTGGCGTCCGCCAGCACGGGGAGCACGATCAATTGGCGGTCTTCGAAGCCCGCTTTGTCACCTTGCCAGATTCTGGTTTGTTCGCGGTAAGCGGGGTCCTGTTCCGTGGGCGCGAAGACGAGCAGGACGCGGTTTTTGTCGCGGTAGGCACCGAGCGGTTTATCGGCGGCGTTGCCGTCCTGGGCCTGGGCGGCGGCGAGGGAAAAGAAGGTGGACATGGCAAACGCAAGCAGGCGGGGCGAGGAAAGGTTCACGGGATGGATTCGTGCCGGGAGCGGGCAGGTGGATGGGGCGTGGCGCAAGAGCGCCTTTCAAACCGGCCCGGCGTGGTTTATAGAGACGCACCGTGTGGACCTCTGCCGCTGCCTTCATCGGGATCACTCTGGCACTGACCGTCCTGGTCGATGCGTTTCGACGGTGTAAACTCAGAGCAACGTGCCGGGGGCGTGGCGTGCTTCCAGGTCCAGGAGGAGGCGTTTGCGGTCCACGCCGCCGCCGTAGCCGGTGAGCGTGCCGCTGGCGCCGATGACGCGATGGCACGGCACGATGATCGAGACCGGGTTGCGCCCGTTGGCCAAGCCCACCGCCCGCACCGCCGCCGTCTGGCCAATCCGCCGGGCCAGTTCGCCGTAGCTGATCGTTTCGCCGTAGGCGATCCGCGACAATTCCATCCAGACGCGGCGTTGAAAAACGGTGCCGCCGACGCCGTCCGGATCGAGCGGCAGGTCGAACGCCGTGCGCTGACCAGCGAAGTATTCGTCCAGTTGCGCGCGGGCGTCCGCGAAGCGCGCGTCGTCGCGTTGCCACTGGCCGCGCTCGGCATCGGGCGGGCCGTGGCGGTGCTGGGACAGGAAGAGACCGGTCAGGCCACGTGCGGTCCCGCGCAGGCGGATGGCGCCGACCGGCGAAGGCATTTCCGAGTAATAGTGGACGGTATTCATGGGGTGTCGTGGAGGGTTTGCCAAAGGTGCAACGCGGCGTAGGCCCGCCAGGGCCGCCAGCGCCGGGAACGGGCGGCGCGCCGGGCGGATTATTGACGCTGGACGCCGCCGAGGAAACACTGACACGACCTCGCCACGGTTGACGCGATCCTCCAGTTCCGCACGGTCGGCGGGAGCAGCGGCACCGGTCGTGGAAATCGGCCAAAGCAAAGAGCGGCGAAAATTAGGCGGAAGCAAAAGTCACGCTGCGTGGTGGAGATCGGAACGAAAAACGCACGCATCGACGAAAATAAGCCAGCTTGAATGTAACAATTCGAAATCAAGGCGGGCGAGCTTTATAAAGAACCCGAGGCTCTCAGTCGTCATGTGACGATGGCGTCACGTCCACCGGACGCGGCAGCGGGGCCGCGGATGACAGCGTGACCGTGAACGCCGCTCCCATCCCCTCGCGGCTTTCCACCTCGACGCGTCCGCCGTGTGCTTCGACCACCGCTTTGACCAGGCTCAACCCCAGCCCCAGGCCGCGCTGCTGGCGGCTCTTGTCGCCACGATAGAGACGGTCCCAGATGCGAGGCTGTTCCTCCGGCGGGATGCCCGGGCCGTTGTCGCGGATCGTCACGCGAACGCCGCCGGTTTCGTCGGCCGCGCAAGCGACGACGACCTCGCCGCCTTC
>CAXUHC010000228.1:2160-2858 GCA_964250705.1 uncultured Chthoniobacterales bacterium
GGGGGTGTATTTGAGCGCGTTGTCGAGCAGGTTGGCGAACACCTGGCGCAGCCGCGCCGGGTCGAGGTTGGCCTCGCAAGGGTCGGTGAGTCGGGTGCGGACCGTGATGCGGCGTTCGTCGGCGACGAGGTCGTACATTTCCACGGCCTGCCGCACGAGCGCCGCCACGGAGACCCGCTCGCGGCGCAGGGTCATCATGCCTTGCTCGGCCTCGGTCACGTCGAGCAGGACGTTGAGCATGGTTAACACCCGGTCGGACTCCTCGGCGCAATCGGCCAGGGCCTCGCGGGCGGCGGCGGGCGGGGCGTCGCCGGTGAGCGCGGTTTCGGCGGAGGCGCGCAGACGGGTGAGGGGGGTGCGCAGGTCGTGGGCGACGTTATCGAGCGCTTCGCGGAGGGCGCGGATGAGCGCGCCGTTTTTCTCCAGCACGCGGTTGAACTGCCGGGCGAGTTCGGCGAGTTCGCTGGCGGCCTGGGTTTCGGGCACGCGCTCGGCGAGGTTGCCCGTGCTGATGACCCGGCGGGCGGTTTCCAGCACCCCGCGGAGCGGGGCCGTCGCGCGGTAGGCAAAGAGGCCGCCGCCGGTCAACCCGAGCAGCAAAGTGGGACCGAAAACGAGGGCCAGGGCGGTCAGGAAAGGGCGCAGCAGCGCGGTGCCGCGGTCCACGCTGCGGCCCACTTGCAGGAGGTTGCCGTCGC
>CAXUHC010000228.1:2868-7056 GCA_964250705.1 uncultured Chthoniobacterales bacterium
GGGCGGCCGAGGCGATCAGGTAATCGCTGCGAGCGTCGCGCGGGATGCGCAGCCAGTCCGACGACGCGGGCGCGCCGAGCGGGTTCTGCGCGGACGACGTGGCCGGGCGCACCCAGTCGAACGGCGCGCGCATGAGCAGAATGCGGCCCTGGGCGTTGTTCACGCGGACGAAAAACGCGCTGGTGTTGTTCGCCGTCGCGCTGTCGTCGTTGCGGTCCACCAGAGCGCGCAGGGCGAAGAGGCCGCCCCGGTGATAAAAAGCCGCGCACTGGTCGAGCCGCGCGGTGATGATCTGCTTTTCGTTGCGCTCGTAGAGGTGCGCGAGCAGCAGATAGAGCAGGCCGAAAAGGACCGCCGCGCTCGCCGTGAACGACAGCGCGTACCACAGGCTCAGCCGCAGCGCGAAGCTGGCCCGGAGTTGCTCAAGACGCCGTCTTAAGGACATAGCCGACGCCGCGCACGGTGTGGATGAGTTTGACGGGAAAATCGCGGTCCACCTTGGCGCGCAGGCGATGGACGAGCACGTCGACGAGGTTGGTCTGCGGGTCGAAGCCGAAATCCCAGACCGCTTCGAGGATCATCGTCTTGGTGACGGGTCGTCCGGCGTGGCGCAAGAGGAGTTCCAGGAGGGCGTATTCGCGCGGCTGGAGGTCGAGGGGTTGCCCGGCGCGCGTGACCTCGCGGGCGAAGGGGTCCATCTTCAGGTCGCCAACGGCGAGGGCGGCGGGGGCGTCGACGGCGCGGCTGGCGCGGCGGATGAGCGCCTGCACGCGGGCGAGGAGTTCGGAGAACGCGAAGGGTTTGGTCAGGTAATCGTCGCCGCCGGATTGCAGGCCGAGGACGCGGTCGTCGATGGTGGCGCGAGCGCTCAGGATGAGCACCGGCGTGGCGACCTTTTTCTGCCGGAGCTGGCGCAGGAGCGAGAGGCCGTCGAGTTTGGGCAGGTTCAAGTCGAGCACGGCGGCGTCGTAAGTCACGGCCAGGGAGAGGTCCAGGCCGGACTCGCCGTCGCGGGCGTGATCGACGGCGAAGCCGTTTTGCTTGAGTCCGTTGACGACGAACGAAGCAATCTTGGCATCATCTTCAACGACGAGGACGCGCATGGCTGGGAATTTGTCCGCAGATTATGCAGATTTCCGCCGATTGGGAAGAAGGCGTCGGAGAAACCTTCTCCATCTCCTTCTGCAATCTGCGGAAATCTGCGTAATCTGCGGCCCCTCGCCGCCTCCCGGAGCCCGGCACGGGCCGGGCTCCGGTTTCCGGCCTGTCCGTCCGTTCGTTCACCCCGTCGTCAACGCGGGGTTCTTGCCGTAATCCTGCCACAACTCGTCGACGGTCTTGCCGGTCAATTCCTTCCATGTCTCCGGGCGGTAGGTCCCGGCGCGCATCGCATTGTCCAGCGTGATTGTGATCCCCGGCTTGACGCGCTGCTCCAGCCAGAGCAAAAAGCGGGCGGTGACCCGGTAAGCGTCCTTGTAGGACTGTGTGGCGTCGTACTCCGGCAAGCTCCAGTTGGCTTTCCGGTTGTTCACCCCGAACGTGAAGCGCGCGTAATCGGCTAGGCCTTCGGTCAGCCAGCCCGGGCCGCCCTTCTGGTAGGCCTGCACCACGTGCATGCCCTCGTGGGTGATCACGTCGATATCTTCCGGGTTGTTGCGGAAATAGGTGGAGCTGCAATGGATGACGTTGCCGGTCGTGCCCGCCACGCCGGTGAGTTTCTTCTCGATGGAAATGCCGACGGACTCGGGCGCCTCTTTGTTAAAAGCCTCCTTCATCCGTGGGTACACGGCGAAAAAAGTTTTCACGAGCCGGTCTTTCTCTGCAGGGTCGAAGGTGGGGTCGTCGTTGGTGAAGATGAGTTGGACGCCTTTCTCGTTGTACGTGTTGGTCTCCTTCGTCGGTGCCTGCGGGGCCGCGGCGACCCTGGCCGGCGTGTCGCGGTCGATCACGTCGATCTCGCTGTAAAACGTCTGGCCGAGGTTGTCGGCCGTCTCGGTTTGCGACACGTCGAAGAGCAAATAGCGGTAGTTGCCGACCACCCCGGCAGGGTCGGCGACCTTCACCGCGTACTGGCCGCTCGCGTCGCCAAACTTCAACCGGGTATCCACCGCGGCGATGAGCTTCCAACCCGCCTGCGCGGGGTCTTGCGGCCGCTTGGGCGCCGCTTCAAAGCCGCCCCGGCCATCGCTGCCGTAGACCTTGTAGACCTGCGGCGCGCGCACGTTGAAATGCCAGGAGTAAGTGTCGATCTCCTTGACCGCAATCACCTTGCCCAGATCGACCAGCAGCCGCCCGCCGGTCCCGGCCTGGAAGAAGAAGTTGGACGGCGGCTCGTCTCCGGCGCCGGCTCCCTTGCCGTCCTGCAGGACATCCGGCGAAGCGCTGCTCGCGTCGGCGCTGCCGTCCACCACCTTGAAGACGGCGCCCGTCGCAGCGCTCAAGCGAGGCGGCAGGATGGTTTTGAAACGATGTTCGTCGGAGGCGGCTTGATTGTCGTTGTGCTCCACCGTGACGCTGGCCTCCGCCCGGGCGGGGGGGTGGGGCAGGAGCAGGCAGGAAACGGCAGCGAGAAGAGGGCAGACAGCGAGTTTTTGCATAGGAAAAAGAGAGGGCAGGGAATGGTACGATCTTGGCGTTGGCTGGTTTAGCATTGGGATGGGTGGGTTAAGAAAATGGCACTAACATCAGGCGGATTTCCGGGGGCGTTACTTCATTCCGGCTTCACTTCGATGCTCAGGGATTTCTGGGATTCGACGAGCGCCTTGGCGACATCCTTCTTGACCTGTTTGATCGCTTCCGGGTTCCAACCGGCGGCTTGCAGCGCTTGCTCGATCTGGGCCAGCGTTTCGTCATTTCCCGCGGCGAGGATTTGGCCGCCGCCGGTTGGACTCTCTTTCGAATCCCGCAGGGTTTGCAGCGTGAGGCTGGAGGATTCCTCCGGCGGCGGCTGACCCAGGGTCACCTCCGTCGCGGCCTCGCGGCCTCGCCGGAAATAAGTGAGCCGGACCACCTCGCCTTCCTTTTGGGCGGCTACCAACTGACTGAACTGGAGTGGATCGTTGATCTTTTGATCGTTGAACTTCGTGAGGACATCGTTGACCTGCACTCCGGCTCTCTGCGCCGGACTGTCTGTGACCACGTTGCGGACGAGAACCCCCACGCCTTCTTCCAAAGGCAATTGCGCCCGCACTTCGGCCGGCGTCTCCGACGGCGACACGCCGCACCAGGCTCTCGGGCGCGCCGGCGCGCGGTGGCTTTCTATGTTGATCACCACGTTGCCGCGTTTAATGACCGTGACATGATCGGCCGTCTTCACCTTCGGCGTGGGGTCCGGGCCGGGCGCCGCGGCCACGCCGGCGCCGGCGTGCAAGACGAGCAGGCTCGCCAGGGCCAACCGGGAAGGGAGAAATGGAGGGAGGGACGTTTGTTTCACGGGCGTTTGTCAGTGGGTTGGCGGCAACGGAATCAGTAGGTCTTGAAAGAGACGGCCACCAATTGCAGCCGCGGCTGCTGCTGGTGGAAAATCACGCGCGGGTTTTCCCCGACGTAAGCGATGTGATCCTCCCACTGCACCAGGCGCAGGCCGATAGGGTTGGGTGAGCCGGGGTTGAGAATGGGCAAGTCGCGGACCTCCACCAGCCGGCTGGTCTTCTCCAAGGTGTGGAAGGCCCGGCCGGCCCCGGCGATTTCGCCGGTGCGGGAAGGGCCAGGCGACGGCTCGCGGACCGGCGTGGGAGCCATCAGCCACCAGCAGGCTGCGGCGGCCAGGGGCGCGAGCGTCGCGGCCGTCCAGCGCCACGAGACGGCGTGGCGTTTCGCGGGGGCCGGAGCTTCCAGACGAGCCCGCAGTTGCGGCGGGAGGGCCGCCGGTCGCAACGCGGCTAACAGGTTCTCCAATTCGTTGTCGTTCATGACCGCACCTCCTTCATGGACAGCCGTAGATGATCGAGCGCATAACGATAGCGGGACGCGGCGGTGTTCAACGGCACGTTGAGCGTTTCGCCGATTTGCTTGAACGTCAGCTCGCCCCAAATCTTGAGGATGAGCACTTCGCGCAGGTCGGGCGGGAGGGTTTTCACAGCTTCCTCCAGTTCGGGATGGCGCTCTGGCGGGGCCATGAAGCCCTCAAACCATCCGAGTGCTTCCACCTCGCGCAATTCGCGGCGCTGATTGCGGCGCGCGAGGTCG
>CAXUHC010000229.1:0-1251 GCA_964250705.1 uncultured Chthoniobacterales bacterium
TCCGTCCCGGCCTCGACGTGATGCGCGGCTTCGGCGGGCTGCACGCGTTCATGCGCTGGGACGGGCCGATCCTCACCGACTCGGGCGGCTACCAGGTGTTTTCCTTGGCAAGGATTCGCAAGATCACGGAGGCGGGCGTCAATTTTCAAAACCATCTCGACGGCACGCCGACCTTCATCGGACCGGAAACCGCGATGGAAATCCAGTCGGTGCTCGGCAGCGACATCAACATGGCGTTTGACGAGTGCCCCCCCTACCCCTGCGAGCACGACTACGCCGCCAAGTCGCTGGAATTGACCACGCGCTGGGCACGGCGTTGCCGCGACTGGGCGTTGGCGCATCCGCACAGCGAAACCACGGGAAAACCGCAACTACGCTTCGGCATCGTGCAAGGCGCGACATTCGCCGATCTGCGCGAAAAGGCCGCCCGCTCACTCGTCGAAATGGACTGGGACGGCTACGCGGTTGGCGGCGTGTCGGTGGGCGAGCCGGAAACCGAAATGATGCTGGCCGTCGAACGCGCCGTGCCGTTTCTGCCGGACGGCAAACCGCGTTACGCGATGGGTCTGGGCACGCCGCCGCAAATGCTCGAAATGGTGGCGCGCGGCATCGATATGTTCGACTGTGTGCTGCCGACGCGCATCGCCCGCAACGGCACGGCGTTCACGGCGGCGGGCACGTTGAACCTGCGCAACAACCGTTACATCCGCGACCAGGGGCCCATCGAGGAAGGCTGCGAGTGTCCGGCGTGCCGGGAGTTCAGCCGGGGGTACCTGCGGCATTTGCTCAAGGCGGAGGAAATCCTCGGGCTGCGGCTCGTTTCCCTGCACAACCTGCACTTTTATCTGCACCTGATGGAGCAGGTGCGCGCGGAGTTGGATGCCGGGACGTTTCAGGCGTTCCGAGAGCAATTTGTCGCGGGCTACCGAGTGCAACAGACGGAGGCGGGAGCGGACAAGGTGGCCGCCGCCGCCGCGCCGCTCGGCAGCGGCGAAGCTACGGGCGAGAGTTCGCCCGACAGCGTGGCGTGATTTTCCCGATGCTGCCGTCGACGATCCGCGGCCTCGCCAGGCTCGAATGGGCGAAGCTGCGCGCCTGCCGGGCCTTGCCGTGCATGTTGGCGATTGCCGCCAGCCTGTCCGCCGGGTTGCTGGCGGGGAACCCGGTCGCCGGGATGGTCGCGGCGCGCGGCGCGTTTCCGGTGGGCCCGGGTTCGTTCCAATGGCTCGGGCAATCGCGGGTGGCGCCGAT
>CAXUHC010000229.1:1261-7044 GCA_964250705.1 uncultured Chthoniobacterales bacterium
GGGCATGGCAACTTCCGCCGCCGTTGGCTTAATGGTGGGTCACTCGCTGCCGGGCGCGCTGCTCAACGGGTTATGGGCGGGCTTCGGCGCGGGGCTCCTCGCGGCGCTCGGGCCGGGGGTCGGGCTGCAATGCGCGATGAAAGTCCCCCGCGCGCCGTGGTGATCCCGCGATTATCCCTTGGCCATGCCTGCCAGTCTCTCACCGTCGCTCCCGCCCCCCGGCGGTGAAACGCTTGCCCGACGTGTGGATCGCGAGGGCCCGTTGCACGCCGATGCGGCCTGGCTCCTCGCTTGCCGGTTGCTCGATGCCATCGAGACGCTGCATGCCAGCGGGAGCGCCCACGGCAACCTTGCCCCGGAAAACATCCTGCTCCCGGACGGCGCCGACGGCGGGCGACCGCTGACGCTTTTGAACGCCTGTGCAAGTCTAAGTGCCGACGCTCCCGGGGCGGTGCTCGACGACCTGGCGCAGACCGGCGCGGTGTTGTGGTTCGCGCTGACCGGTGGGCCACCGGAAACTCCCTTGTCTTGGCAGCGCCTCGACTCCGCCGGGATCACCGCCGACCTCGGGGCGCTGCCCGTGCTGATCGCGCGCGTGCTCACGGGCGACCCCGCGCAGCGTCCGGCGACCGTCCCCGCCTTGCGAGACACTCTAAAAGTGCTGGCCTCCCTGCGCCCTGCCGTGCCAGTGTGTGCGGACATGCCGATCCGCGCGTCAGGCTCCGATCCCGTTGCGCCGACCCCCGAGGGGCGTCCATCCGCGCCGATGGACAGCGAATTGTGGACTCGCACCCCCGCGCAACTTGCCCTGCCCCACCGCCGGCGGAGTGATTCCGCCCAGGTCTGGAACACGCTCGTTTTGCTGGCGGCGGGAGGGGTCGCCGGATTTTTCGGCGGGGTGCTTTACGAGAAAAACCACGGCGCGCAGTCCGGCTCCAGCGCGTTGGCGTCCATCCCGGCGGCCACGCCCCCTCCCGCCCTCTCGAAAGCGACGCCGGTCCCCACCCCGGCGACCCTCCCACCGGCGCAACCGGTCAGCCCGGGCGGCATGGCCGCGCGGCTGGAGCGGATCAGCACGCTGCAACCCGACGTGCGCGACGTGTTGAAGTATGCGCGCGAACTGCGCCGGGTAGGGACGGTGCCCGTGACCGATCCCGCGTTCCCGTCGGACGCCGAGTTATCCGCGCTGGCGGCACGCTTCGATTGGACCGCACCCGGTTCCCCAAATTTCCGCCGGACGCCGCTGCTGCTCGTCCTGGGTTACGACGAAGCGGGCGCGGAAGCGTCGCAGGCCCTGGCCGAGGCGATGGTGCGGGGATTGGCGCACGCGAAAATCAAATCGCCGGTCTACAGTTGCGGCATGGGCAACGCCGACAAATTGGCGGAGGTCCAGACGGAGGGCGTGGGCAGCGGCCAATTCGTGGAGGTTTGGGTGGCGTTTACCCTGTTCTGAACGCATCCCGATTGGGTAAGCCGCGCGCTCTCTTCCGCGCTGTCATCCTGAGCGGAGCCGAAGGACCTTCCGACCGCCGGTAGGCAGATCGGCCGTGTCTGCCGCCAGCCGGAGGGTCCTTCGGTAATTATCCCGTGGGCGCACCTGGACTGCCTCCGGCTGTAGCCACGGCGCTCCGTCGCCGTGCGGGCGAGCGCCTCGAACGCAGACACGGCGACGGAGCGCCGTGGCTACAGCCGGAAGATCCGAAAGGTTGGGCTGCGCGTTACCTGGATCATTACCGGTCCTTCGGCTGCGCTCAGGATGACAGAAAGAGACGCGCAACCGCTCACCCGGTCGGGATAGGCTCCAAGAGGGTCCGTCGAGGTAAGCTTCCGGGGGGTGGATCGAGTCATCCGAGCACGAAAAACCCCACCGCCGGGGATACCGGGGTGGGGCAAATCAGAAGAGCGCCGGGATTGCTAGGCAACCCACCGCACCGCGTTTTGGATCAGGCCGCGTGCTGCCGACGGCGAAACACAACGAAGCCGAGCAACAAACCACCAGCGGCGAACATCGCATAGGTGCCTGGTTCGGGCACGAAGGCAACGTCGATGATGTTGGTGCCGCGCTGCTGGCCCAAGCTGGTCAAAACCCCGGTGGCGAGGTTAACCGTGTAAAGATTGTTCCGGCTGCTCAGGTACGCCTGGTTGACGCCGCCAATCGTGGTGATGTCGAACCCAGTGGTGGCCGAGCCGATGTCGAAACGCACACCGCCAAGGGTCAGGGTCGCCACGGTGGTGAGCGTGGAGAAAGCCGGGGTGCCGGTGTTGAGGATCAACGCATCCAACGCGTAGTCCAGGCTGTACAACGACGTCGCGGTGGAACCCGAGAAGTTGTTGGTGTACGCCGCCGCCGTCAGGTTGGGGAAGGCGCTGGCGTTCAGATCGCCCGCCGCATAGGCGAGTTCACCGTCGTTGGTGACCAGGCCGGTGGTGGGCGTGAGGCGGAAGTTGCTCGTCCCCGCGTAAACGCGCAGACGGCCGGCCGATGGATTGAAGTCCATCACGGTCGCGCCGGGAACGGCGTTGCCGACGTTGACCGTCGCGGCATAGGTGCTGGCGGTGGCCGGAGCAAGCGTGTACAACGTACCGCTGCTGCCGATCCCGAAAAGCTGGCCCGTGCCGGAGGTGAAGAAGTCGATGCCGACGATGCTGTCCCCGGGGTTGAGGCCGGTGACGCTGTACTGGCTGGGGATGACCCCCGGAGCCGAGAACACCGACAAGGTATTGCCGAGTGAGCCCAGGCCGACGAACGCTTGCGCGGACGCTGACCGTGAACCCACCGTAAGGAGGCCGCAGGCCGCCAAGAGGATAAACGTGATTTTTTTCATGTGTGACTAAGTAACAGGTACAATTATTGCACTGGATACAGCGGCAGATGCTCGGCTAACTTCACCGACCTCCTGCTGATGGATTGTCTCTGATCCGCTCCTGCTTTATAAGTGGATGCGTACCAATGCCAATAAAAATCGACTAATTTTTGAAAAATGTCACATCTGCAGTGATTTGCGGTACGAATCTAGCCAGCCGACGCGTTCAAAAGCTCCAGGCCATAAATCCGCCGTCCACCGCGACTGTTTGTCCGGTGACGTAGCTGGATGCTCCCATCGCCAAGAAGGCCGCGAGCGAGGCCACCTCGCGCGGCTCTCCTACCCGCCCCAGCGGGGTCCGTCGTACGACTTCCGCCGCGTAAGTCTCATCTTTGAGAACCGTTTCTGATAATGGCGTGCGGATATACCAGGGAGCAACCGCGTTGACGCGAATCTGGTCCTGCGCCCATTCACCAGCCAGGCCCCGCGTCATCTGCGACATCGCGGCCTTGCTCATGCCGTAGGGCACGCCGGTGCGCAGGGCCACCAATCCGGCGACCGAGCCGACGTTCACGATGGCGCTTCCCCCGGGCCGCCCCTTCGCGGCCGCACGCTTGAGCAACGGGTGCAGCGACCGGCTGAGTTCGAAGGCGGAGAGCAGGTTATTCGCCAGCAGACGTTCGACTTCCGCCGACGTGTAATCGAGCGCCTTCTTGCGCAGGTTGCCGCCCGCGTTGTTTACCAGCACGTCCAGGCCGTCCACGAATCCGGCTTCGATTGTCTCTTTCACCGCCTCGCGCCCGGCAGCGGTTCCCACGTCCGCCACGATCCCCGCCGCTTTTTTGCCCGCCTCGTGCCATTCGCCAATCAGTCGGCCCAACTCCTCCGCGCCGCGTGCGACGATGAACACCTCGGCGCCGAGTTCGAGGAATTCCTCGGCAATCGCCCGGCCAATTCCCCGGGTTCCGCCCGTGACCAGCGCTTTCGTGCCATCCAGCGACCATCGCTCTTGTCGATTCATGATTTGCCGAGCGTACACGATTCGAAGAAGTTCTGAAAACTGAAGTGTTCCGAGTTGCGCCCGGCGCACTTTCCGCCTTTGGCCGCCGTGGCCGCGCCGGTTCGGATTGCCATCCGGGCCGCCTCTCTTTAGGATGCCGCCGATGTTCACCCGTTCCCTCCCCGTAGTGCTGCTGCTAGCAGCGTTGGCGTATGGCCGTCCCCTGCAAGCGCAGCAACCGCAGGGTCCGCCCTTTGATCCGAACGCCGTGCTGGCTACCCTCAAGGATCTCAAAACGAAGCAGCAAATCGCCGTCAACAAGGAAAAATCGGGAGTATCCGCCAGCATCAACGCGGCTATCGCCGACCCGACCAAATTCTACGAACTCGCGGTCACGGCGGTCGAATTGCAGGGTGGAGGCGCGAACGACGCCAGCCGCCTTACCGAGTGGCGCAAGCGCCATGGAAACGAGTTGCGTAACCGTGACTTCGCCGACGCGCTGCGCCTGCATCTAGTCTACCTGAACTTGACGTGGCAGCACAGCATGGGCGTCAAGACCAAGGACCAACTGGGCGCGCTGCTTGACCACGTCGCCGCCATCGGTCGAAACGCCGAGTTGTATTCGCAGTTCGACATTTACCGGAAGTCACTCTCCGAGGGTGTGTTCGTGCCTTATTTCCAGATCGGGCCCTACATCGGCGGCCTCAAGGAATGGCACGACCGGCCTTTCGATGTCGAAGGCATCTACGAAAAAATCATCTTCCCCGAACTGCGCACCCAGAAAAACCCGCGCCTGCTGGACTGCTGGCGCGACCGCATCCAGCTCGAAACGATGCGCGCGACCTCCGCGCAAAACTCGCTGACGGCCAACAAATTCAACAACATCCGCCTGCCCAATTTGCTCTGGAACCGCGCCGAGGACGAGCTGATGCTCGGGCTGACCAACCAGGCGGTCGCGGACATGCTCGGACTGATCAAAGGGCACGCGGACCACCCGGATTTTGATCGCTGGACTGCGCGTCTGACGGAGATCGTCACGCCGCCGAAGGGTGAAGTGACGGTTGGCCCGGGGACCATCGTGACGCCGACACCCTAGGGTTGTCGGGCGACCGGACTGCTATTTCGCCGCCGATTCCAGTTTCAGGCGCGTGCGCAGCAGTCCAACCACCGCCGCCTCTTCCGGCTTCAACGCTGCCAGATGCCCGCCGCTGAGTTCCTTCTCTGCCTTGGCACGCAACGCGTCGAGCATCGACCCGTCTGTGTACGCCTCCAGAATCGCCGGATGCACGTAGCATTTGCGGCACACCGTGGGCGTGTTGCCCAGGCGTTCCGCGACGCGCTCAATCGCCGCGACGATGTTTTTCTTCGCCGCCGCCTCCGAGTCGAACGACTCTAATTCCTTGAGCGCCATCGCGGCCAGCACCGTGCCCGCCCAGGTCCGGAAATCTTTTGCCGTGAACGGTTCGCCGGTGATCTCTTGCAGATACGCGTTCACGTCACCCGAATCGATGCCGTGCCGCTCGCCGTTTTCGTCGAGGTATTGAAAGAGATCGTGGCCGGGCAATTCCTGGCAACGCCGCACCACCCGCGCCAGCCGGGGATTTTCCAGTTCGACCTCGTGGTCTACGCCGCTCTTGCCGCGAAACATGAATTCGAGGTGTCCGCCCTTCACCTTGACGTGCCGGTTTTGCAGGGTGGTCAGACCGTAATGCTTGTTGGTCTTGGCGTATTCCTCGTTGCCGACGCGGATCAGCGTGGTTTCCAGGAGTTTGACGACGGTGGCGAGCACCTTTTCGCGCGGGAGGCCGGGCTTGCCCATGTCCGCCTCGATCCGCCTGCGAATCCCGGGTAACGCGGCGGCAAACGCCATCACGCGTCCGTATTTGTTAGCGTCGGCGGTTTCCCGCCATCGCGGGTGGTAGCGGTACTGCTTGCGGCCTTTGGCGTCGCGGCCCGTGGCCTGAAGGTGGCCGTGCTTG
>CAXUHC010000230.1:0-5695 GCA_964250705.1 uncultured Chthoniobacterales bacterium
TCCCTAAACTAAAACTCAAACCGGTCCAGAAATCAGTTGCACCTCAAATCTGTGTTGCGTAGGCGAGGGATTCAGCCCGGTCACTGAAAAATTGGCGGCCTTCCACGGGGCGGCAGTCCACCCGGTAACGAAGGGAGCCATGATTTTCAACAGTGACAATGGCAGGTCACTGGCGGCGGATAACGGAGGACTTGAGTCTCGGTATGAAGGCAGGGGTGAAGATGGCAAGCCGGAAACGGCGCAACTTACCGTTGGTGGTAGTTGTACGGCGGGCGGGTGAGGAAAGCCTTTCAACCCGCCGTCAATTTCGATGGTCAATCACTGCCAAAGACACAGCTAAAAGCCATAAATCATGCAAAGTTTGCCGAATTGAATTTCCGGCTATCTTCTGCTCGTAAATGCCGTATTCACAGGCATTTCAAAGTGTTGTTCCCGTCGGGAATCGAACCCGAATCAAAGGTTTAGGAAACCTCTATTCTATCCGTTGAACTACGGGAACTGCTTATTTACAGGTACTTATGTAAATCAGATGCTCTGAAACTAGCAGAGTTTCACCAATAGTTTCACCAAGTCCGCTGAAATCCACTGCTGTCTTTTAGCACAAGCATCGGACAGAGGCCAGTAGCCACTGTAGTCGGCGTTGCAATCGAAGCGATTGCATAGCATCTGCGCTCAGGTGATTGGCTGCCTCGCCCGCGCGGGTTGGTCGTTGAATCTGTTGAATCTCGCGCCCCGCGCCCACACACGTTGATGACCGGAATCTCGAGAGTTCCCCAGTATTGTCTCCCGTACTCGCGCGTGTAGCGGTGTGAACCTAGTGAATTTCCCTGGCACCGTGTCGTGCATCCGCAGCCGAAGGGAGTTGAATAACTTGAACCTCGTGCGCACGCGTTGAGATGGGAATTTGGGGAATTTTGCCGATGCGCATGGGCTGTCCAACCTCTGAGTTCCTTCACGCGCCCGCGTTGGCTGGCGGATTTGGCGGATTTCCCCTACCTATAAACCTGCACAAGTGGTGGTTCGCTCACGCGCACAACCGGGCCAAGAGCGACAAGATCGGCGAACGGTAATTGGAGATGGCCAAGAAATTCCGCGAGGCAGGGATGATGGTCCGAGGCAATGGTGGCGAATATCTGGGCAGGGTTCGTGCTGAGCAGTACCGGAAGGTAAGAGCTTCGGTAGCAGTGACGAAAGCACGCTACTCACTTCCGAATCAGACGATTAGGCTGCGCTCGGTGCTCTGGAAAGCTTTGCTTCTCTAGCAAGCTCGACCGCCTTCATCATCTGAGCAGGTTTTTCGTGGGGCCATCCGACGATGTTCGCATGGTTGCGCGGGATGCCCTCTCCCTCGTCAGGTTCCACACCCAGATTTAGAGCTATAGCGTCGGAAACCAGCACGTCGCCCCTGCCTAGAAGCGGTTGATTGCGTAGCCGACCAACCTCTACACACACTGCCCATAGGTCCATCTCGCTTAGTTCCCGATGCCGGATGACTGAGAGATCAACGTGTTTAAACGGCAAAAACAGTTCCGCCCTGAGCGTGCTGTCCGCCTTGCGGATGTGACGTTCAGTATGGATTGTCCGCGCAAGCAACTCAGTCGATTCTACCGGAACGTCTTGCAGTGACATCGGTCAAACCTTGCAGATACGCTGCACCAACTCGGTGATTTTTCCGGGCAGAACACCAAAAAACGGCTCTGATCCGTAGCTCTTGGCTTCACCAACGATCATCGCATAATCAACTCGGTAATCCGGATGAACGCTGATCAGCACAAGCTTGCGTGGAGAGACGTACCACTCGAACGTCACGCAACCGTCTGGATCAGCTCCCAGTGAAGGATTGGGTATTCCAGCCGGGAGGCTTTGAATGAAGCGCCATGCAGCCAAATGAGCTTCGGAATTGATCCCGGCGGATTGCTGGCCATCCCAGTTGGTTTCCTGCGCCTCGGCAACAAGGTCGCTCAGTTCCCCAATGAGTCGGTGATGAGTTCCAGAGCCTACGGCGACCTCCGCGTAAAGCGCTCGCGGCCTGAGAATGTAGTCTTGCGCGGGGCGATAACCATCGGTTGCGCACTCACCTCCAGCTGGCGGGGAAAACAACATGTCTATATATAGTGCTTAATTGCGTCCTCGGTCAACAGGTTGAAAAAAGCCTCGTTTTTCAAGTCGTGCATCTCCGCAAGCGTGACCACTAAATCCCGGTCGGTCGCCGAAAATGACTCCTTAAGCGCCACCTCAATATCGAGCATGAACGCAACGGTTCTGCTTGGATCAGAGACGAACGCTGGGGCGGTGTTGACTCGCACGATACAGGGAGATTGAGGCGGTGCGTAGATTGCCCGCTGCTGGAAGCTGTCCAGTTTCCACTTGTTGTTCGGGAGGGCCGGAGGCGGTGCGGCGAAATAGCGGGTGGAGGCAAACCCCTCCAATTCGAACTCCAGTCGATTGATAAATCGCACGCTCAGTCCATGCAATGGCTTCGGTTGAAGGATCTGCTGGAAATCGGCCCATCTCGAAAGCGCGGAGGATTGCAACGTCTCCCAGTCTGTGTAAGGCGACAGATAGCTGAAGGTAAATCCGTCTCGTCTGGCTTGGAGCACTGTGGATGGTGATTTGAAAATGAATCCAAGCGGCGGCGCGGATGTGCCCGGCTTTGGGGGATCTGGTGCTGCCTTTTTCCCCCCAATCGAGAATACAAACTGCAACTCGAACGGCCGGATCGGTTGCACGTCGGGATATGCAGCCCACCGTTCGACTAGCAACGGCTTGATCGTGTCAGGTTTCCAATGATCCGAGGCGTCGACTTGGAAATTGATCAACGCTTCCGTCAGCGGAGCGCGCGAAAGGTGGCGGACTTTGGACATCGGCGCAGATGGAATAAGCAGGAGCCTAGCCAAGTTCGTGGCTGGTCGGCAACTGCCGCCTGCAAAAATCTTCACCCATCGGCTTGGCTTCGCCGATCATCACGGTCGCCAACCGGTTCACGACATGCGCGCTGAACGGTATTTCCCGCGCGACCCGCGCGATGCAATGGCGAAAATCTCTCATAAACCGAACGAAATTGGACGGTTCACAGCCAGCATTGGCCGGTTCGTGGTGATTGCGCCTGCTCGTGGCAGACAGACTCCCGATCATGATTGCCCCGACACCAATGGTGCAACCCATAGACAGGATAACGTCTCTCACCGGGATTCGCAGGGTCAGACGGACAGTATTGCAGGCCAATCGAGCCGTGCTGCAATAGATAATCGAGCCGTCGAGCGCGCCTGCGGTGAACGTTGCCCATCAAACAGGGGAATTGTTCCCGCGCCTGCTGCCAGCGTTCCCACGAAAGTCGCACTCGTTCGCAGGCACGAGCCTCGTGTTCCGCCTTCAACTGAGTCTGTGGATGCACCCGGAACACTAGGAACCAGCAAACGAGCCGCATCTGTTTCGTCGGCTTGGGGCGGACAGGCCGGAGAGCGGCACGCTCCGCAGCCGCCGCTTGTCGGCGTAGATAACGCCCCCGGCGACCGTGTTCCCATACGCGATGAAGTGCCGGATGGTCAGCTTGCCAGCGCGCTAAGGTAGCGTAACTGATTCCGGCGACGCGGGCGGCGTCGGCCTTGGTGGTGTTCGCCGGGTCTGCGAGTGCCTTCGCCAGCCGGTTGATGGTCCGACCATCGGCCCATTTCGGTTGACGCCCCCCACGGAGGTTTCTGTATTTTCGTACCATTTGTGAACGGTTGGGTTTTCCCGGCGTCGGCGTGGCCTGTCGCTTAGACCGTTGCCAGTCCGCCGGTTTGCACCTTACGCGAAATCTCTTCAAAACCTCTGGCGGTGGGCATGACAAAGAGGCACCGGCCGCTGCTGCGACGCTCCCAAATGGCACCGATAGCCCGCTTTTCCGCCGCGTCGTCGGCTGTGTATCGGTCTGCCCCTTTGTACTCCACCGCCAGCGCGCGGCCATCTTCAAGCAGGCAGGCGAAATCAGGGTAAAAGCGGTCGGTCGATGTTGGCAGCCAAAGAGACCCCCGCTGCCTCGGAACGTTCCGCACCCAATAGCGAACCTCCGGCAAGCCATCCAAGTACACAGCGCAATCGAACTCTTCCCCGCTGGTATTCAGCCCGCCAACCTGCGGGAAGTAGTGTTTCCGAAAGCGGAACGTCCCGGCGTAGGGTGGCACGAACCGGTAATCCATCTGAGCGAAGTTCAACCCGCCTTCCGATGGTCCAACCGTGAGCGGCGAATCTTCCAGCAGCAGGCTGTCGAAATTCGCTTTTTTGTTGGCTTTCCGCAGGAGTGCGAGGCGTTCCATTAAAGCGTCGCGCAGTTCATACCGGCGCAAATTGAGTGCCCGCAAATCCAAGCCCCGTTCCGTTACTAAACCTTGCAGCGTCCGCCGCAAGTAAGTCGCCATGCGTTGAACTTCGATTTCCGCGTGCGGAATCTTCCAGTCCAACCACGAAATGAGCTTTTCCATCGCCCAATCCCGCTCGTGGCCGAAACGCAGGGTTTGCAGCCGCGCTTCCCCGGCAAAGCTATCCTCGCGTTCCACGAAAAGTTCGCCGTGTGCCGTCACGTCGATTCTCAGGCCGGTGCCGGCCGGTTCTCTGTCGGGGAACCCCGGCAACGTCGCGTCCGCGCTTTCCAAGTCCAGTTCCGGGTCCAGAACGTCCGTTTGATCCAAGGGCATCAAATCTTGATCCTCGCGCACGCACAGCAGCGGCACGATGAAGTCTAGCTGCCGTTCCGCCGGGCTGACTCTCGGCATATTGTCGCCGCCCGCGAAGCCACGCGCCGCCATTTCCGCAACGCGCGTGGCTGCCGCTGTGAACTCTGCTCTGGCTTCCGGGGCACGGATGCACACCGCCGCCTGCTCGCGTTGAGAGACAGTCAGCGGTGAATGGATTGTCACCGTGCCGGCCGCCGTGTCGAATGTCACCCGCCCCGCCAGCGATGGCCCAATGGCTGTGACAAGCTCTGTATTCAATCCCACCCCCTCCGCCGCCACTTGGACCGTCTGCGGCTCGGCTACCGGCAGCGGGAGCGTCGGCGCGTCGAGTTCATGCAGTTCGCTGCTCGCCTCTTGTCGGTTCAATCCGAAAGCAGTAGTCAATGCGCCAGTCAGTTCCTCTTGCAGCGCGCTAGGCGTTGGCGAGACGGCGAACACATAGCCGCTGTTGAGCGCATCATACTTTTTCCAGGCCGCGCCCGGCATCCGCAGCACGCGCCCGATGATTTGCTCTATCGCCGTGGCGGAACGGGTTTCCAGTAAGCTGCAAAGCACGTAGGCAAAGGGACAGTCCCAACCCTCGCGCAGCTTTTGCACCGTCAGGATGAACCGCACGGGGCAGCCCGCCGCTTGCAAGTCGCCAACCGCGCTTAATTCGTCCAGTTCGCCCGTGGCAATCTTGATTTGTTCCGGCGGCACCGGCGGAATCATCTCGCGCTCCAAATGCGTCCGCAGTTCCTTCGTGCGGGCGACGCTTTCCGCTTGAATCAGCAGGATCGGACGCAAGTACGCTCCACCCCCTTGCATTTCCTCGCGTGCCACGCCTTCCAAGCCCGCGCGCATTTCCACCGCTTCAGCCAGCAGGCGCGGCCACTCTCCCCCCGCGCGGTTTTTCACGAACAGGGGCAGCTTCACCATGCCCTCGCGCTTTAACTCCGCCGCCGTCACCCGATGCAGCACGTTAGAAGGGTTCTCCCCGC
>CAXUHC010000230.1:5705-7036 GCA_964250705.1 uncultured Chthoniobacterales bacterium
TCCGGCGTCGCGGTCCATTCGAGAATGCACGCGGGCCGCAGCCGTGCCAGCGTTTCGGCAGAGAGCGGCTTTCGCGTGTTGTGCGCTTCATCGACAATCACCACGGGGCGGCGCGACGCCAGCGCGTTGACAAGGGAGAACTCCGGTTTGCCCGGCTCTGGACCCGGCAAGAGCTTGGCGGCATCTTCCGGCGTCACGTTGTCGAACAGCGGCGCAAAGTTCGGGTTGCGCCGGTACACTCGCAGTCCCTTCGTGTCTTCCTGGCGGAAGCTCTGGATGGTGCCGACAATCACCACGCTTTGCCCTTCCACGTCCGCGCGCGAAAGGTTCAAGGCTTCCTCTACTGTTTTGACCGTCACCGCTGGGCCAAGCCCTTCGATGCTTTCTAGTTCAAGCCGGTACGGATGCAGCGGGTCGCGCAACGCGCGCAAGGTTTGTTCCACGATGGCATCGCTAGGAGCCAGCCACAGCACCACGGCCTTTTCGGCGTGCAACCACTCGCGCATGGCAATCCCGGCGGCTTGGCAGGCCATGAGGGTCTTGCCGCCGCCCGTAGGCACGCGCAAACAGACGTAAGGCAGCCCCACCAAGCCACGCAAGGCGGCAGGCATCTGGTAGGGGATGGCATGACCCGTCCAGCGGTGTGTCAGTCGTTCAAAGGCGGCAGCGGCCGGGTTGGACGGTTCACCCGCCGACGCGTTCGGAACCTTCGAGCATTCGCGCAAGTATTCTGCCAGCCGCACGAGCGCGCCTTGCTGATAATCTTTGAGTTGGACCCGTCCGCTCATAGTGCGCTGTTTTCCGTGCGTTCCGTCAAGGCATCGGCGGAAGCTGCCGCGCCAGTGATTTGGTAAGGGGTCTGCTTGAACGTAATCCCTTCCTCGCGTAAGCGTGCCGCATCCAGCCGGCAACCGGCGGCATAAATCACTTTCGGCCCGCTGTAGGGCGGCAGTTTGGCGAACAGGCGAGGCGTCAGGATGTTGCCACCGTTCACCCGCAAATCTTTGAGAATGCCATTGAACAGCAGGTAAACGCCTAACCCGGTGCGCGAGACACCTAAAAAGGGACTGCTCAAAACGGCATCGGTGGGAAGCGGTTCGCGCGTTTCTTCAAACCAGACGTGCCGGGCAAGCTGCGGAAAGGTGATAGCGGGATTGATGGTCCCATCCGCGTTGAAGATCGGTTCGCCAAGCGTAAGGAAGCGGAAGCCGCCGCCAATGCCGGGCACGTCGAAATCATCGGCCTTTTTGTAGCCGTTGCACACCAACTGCATTCTCTTAGTGCCTATCCGGATAATGGCATGGTGAGAGACGATACAAAGGGGTGAAAAC
>CAXUHC010000231.1:0-7036 GCA_964250705.1 uncultured Chthoniobacterales bacterium
AACCGGAAGGTTTCGTCGTACCGCTGGAGCTTGGGCCAATCGTAATATTCCCCGGCGACGCGCGGCGCGTTCGGATCGTCGAAATTCTCACCGACCACCAGGAAGTCCTCCGGATACTGTTCCAGGGCTTCCATCACCTTCCCCGCCATCACGGTATCCGAGTCCAGCAGGAGCGTTCGCCCGCCGGTGCCGCCGGCAATGATTTCCAGCTTGGTGAACCCCCAGCCGTGGCGGTTCCTCCGGGTGGGCCAGACTTTAACGTCCCAGGCGGTTTCGATCTCGCGCGTGTCGAACGATCCCGGCTCGTCCTTGACCAGCCAGACCGGCACGTCCGGGTACCAGTACCGGACGCTGCCCACACAGATCCGCGTCAGATGCACGTCCCCGCGCGAGCAGGTGATACACACTTTGTCGATGGTGCTCATGAAGGCAGGGGGGGCGGCCTGAGCTGGTTTTCGACCACGGCACACAGCCGGGGCGCGGTGGCATCCAACGTGTTCTCCGCCGCGACCTTGGCGCGGGCGCGCCGGCCGCAGGCGTCGCGGCGCGCCGGGTCGCCCGCCAGGGCGGCGATGTCGCGCGCCATCTGTTCCACGTCGAGGTAGGGCGCGACGCTGCCGCACCCGTCGCGGACGAACTCCGGCATGCCGCCAGCCCCGTCGAAGCACACGACCGGCACCCCGGTGGCCGCCACTTCCAGGCAGGCCAGCGGATAAGGGTCTTCCCGCGAAAGCAGAGCGAACACGTCGAAGGAAGCAAACAGCGGCGCGGGATCGCTCACCTCCCCGCTCGCGCGAAAGAACCGTTCCACCCCGGCGCCGCGCAGGTCGTGGCGAAAGGTCCACTCTTCTTCCGCCGTGCCTTTCCGGCCCACCCAGACGAAGTACACCTCGCCGATCCCGGCCAGCCGCCGCAACGCCGCCAACAACTGGGGAATCAGGTCGCGCCCCTTGCGCCAGGGTTCGGCTCCGCAGCCGCCGACCACGAAAGCGTCACGGGGGATGTCGAGCGACCGGCGCGCCTGGGCCTTCTCCGCCGGGGTGGGTACCGGCGGCAGCGCGCGGATGTGCTCGTAGACCAGGCTGATTTTTTCCGCCGGGACCGCGTGCCGCTGCACGAGATGGGTTTGCACGGCCTGGGACACGGCGATGAAAGCGTCGGTGTGCGCCAGCGCGCGGCGGATGTTCTCCTCGCCGGTGCGCCAGATCCAGTAGGCGAGTTCGTGCACGTGCGTGACGACCGGCACGCCGAAAGAGGCCAGCACCGACAGCACGCGTCCGTTGGTGATCGTGCTCGAATAGATCAGGTCGTAACGTCCCCCGGTAAACGCCCGGCGGGTGCGGGCGGTCTCCTCCCGCACCGCGCGGGGCAGGAACCGCCTCACCTTCCGGCCCAGCCGGGTCAGGGCCAGCGGGCCGGCCCCGAGGGTGACGACGGGGCCGTACGCGCGGAACTCGTCGGCCAACGGCCCCGGGGTACAGAGCAAGGTGCCGAGGCGGTAATCCGTGTTCTGCCGCAGCCAGCCCATGAAGGCAAGCAGGCCGATGGGCGCGCCGGTGCGATCCGCGCCGTGCGAAACGAATAGAATGCCGGGAGCAGCCATCGCTAGAGGGCCGCCGTCCCAGCAGCGGAGGGAAGATCGGCAACCCCGAGCGCGTCGCGCACGCGGTCGAGGTAGCCGTGGCCGAACTTCTGGTCGGGTTCGAGGTAATTGCCCTCCGCCCATTCGTTCCAGGATTTCACGAAGACGATGCGATCTTCCGCCGGTCGGTCGGCGACCGAGTCGAGGATGTCGCGCAGGTGTTCGGCGAACAACTCGGGCGTCGAGCCGTGGAGCACGATGCCTTTGCGCCCGGCCCGGGCGGTGTTGTCCCAGCCCGGCACTACGGAGGGATAGCAGCCCAGGTCCAGCGCCTGTTGGGATTTGAAGAACAGCATCGCGTCGCGGTAATGATGCAGCCCGCCCGGCCAGTTGAACAGCCGCTGCAACACCCGGTGTCCCAGCAGACGCCCCGTGTTCGCGGCGGCTTCGAGCGGCCCGCCCCCCTGTGCCAGCCGCGCCCGGGTAACGTGCCAGAGCCGGCGGCGCAGCAGCTTGAGTTCGTTGGTCATCACCGCCCCAGCGTAGCCAGCCGCGCGCCACGGATAATCGAGTTCGTGATCGAAGAGGTGGGCCACGAAATGGATGCCCTCCAGCCCGTTTTCCTGCGCCAGCTTTTGCCACAGCGCGATAAATGCCCCGGTCTCCGGCAGCGCCTTCGGACGGAAGATGGCGAACAGGGGCCGGTTGCGCACGCGGATGTACCGCGGGTCGTGAAACGCCGGGAGCAGGGTCTCGAAGTGCCGCCGGTGGTCCTCCTCGCCCGGGTACGTCTGCTCGATGAGCACCCGCCGCTCCGCGCCGTACCAGTGCCCGCTCCAGGTGTCGTTGGCCCAGGCGAGGCAAAACGGATACCCCGGCTTTCCCGAAGCCACCACCTCGTTGAAGGGCCGTTCCAGCACGCGCCGTCCGGCAAACCAGTAATGCCAGTAACAAAACCCCTCTACGCCTGCCCGCCGGCCCAGTTCGGCTTGCGCCACCCGCGACTCGGCCACGCGCAGGTCGTAAAATCCGAGGTCTGCCGGGAGGCGCGGCTGGTAATGCCCGGGGAAAAGCGGCCTGGCGCGCGTGACGTTGGTCCACTCGGTAAATCCCTTGCCCCACCACGCGTCGTTCTCCGGGATCGGGTGGAACTGCGGCAGGTAGAAGGCGATCAGTCTGGCTTTGGCGCTCATCGTCGGTTCAAGCGGGCGTGTGCGCGGAAAGCTTCCGCAGACCTCGTTTCGAGTAATTCCTCGGTCGGCGGCGCTCCCGCAAAAAGGAGGTGCACCGGGAAATCTCCCAGAGATAATCCAGTTCCCACGGCGGGATGCCCTCCTCCTCGGACCGGTAACGTTTGGAAAACAATCGGCGCACCCGCAGCTTGGCCCCGACAAACCACGCGCGGAGCCGGGCAAAAGCCACCCGCCGGTGTTGCCAATGGTGGGCAAGGTAGGCACGCGCCCGGCCGTTGGCCTGGGCGGCCCCGGTCCAGGCCGCGTAACGCAGCCGGTCGGCGTTCAGGTGGTGGATCACCTCCACGTCCGGCGCGGCGGCGATGACCGCTCCCGCCTCACGCAGCTGCCAGGAAAAGAGCGTTTCCTCGCCGTTGCCGAGCCCGGGTCCGAGTTCCGGGTCGTAGGCGGGCACCCGGTCGAGCACGCGGCGGTGGTAGGCCATGTTCGCGCCGCACATTTCGGAAGGCGCGTCGGGCCGGATGTAATCGGCGGTCGAAGCCAGCCAGGCGCGGTGAGTGTGGTTCATCCAGACTCGCAAAAGATGCGGCGCGAGCCGGACGCCGCCCGCCACCGCGTCCGCCTTGCCTGCCAGGATCGGCGCACACATCCTCGCCAGCCAGTCCACCGGGAAACGGATGTCGTCGTCGCTGAAGAGAAAAATCTCGCCCTGCGCTTCCTTCAACGCGCGGTTGAGCGCGCCGGACTTCCCCGGGGCGGCTTCGTGGAAGTAGCCCGCGGGCATCCGTGCGTGGCGGAACGCACCAACCAGGGCTTCCGTGCCGCCTGGCGGACCGTTCTCCACCACCAGGAGTTCCGCCGGCAATTCGTCCGGCACCTCAACCCCTTGCAGCGATTGCAAAGTATGGCCGAATTCCGCGCTCTGCCCGCGCGTGCAGATGATCACGCTGACGACCGGACGACGCGTTGGCGAGGGAGGTTCCATCAGGCTGCCAGGGTCGTGGCGGGTTCGCCCGTCCGCAGCCATTCGTCGAACACGACGAGGCTGAAGAGAAGCTTGTGGTTGTCCCGGCGCTTTGCGCGATGATCGTCGAGCAAACGCCGGACGGCGACCGGGTTCAGGTAACGGTACAGGCCCGAGGATGGATCGAGCAGTTGGGCTTCCATCCGGCCAGCGGTGGCATCGTGGAACCAGGCGTCGACCACGTTGACCGCGAACCCCCGCTTCTTGCGCCGGACGATGCTTTCCGGCAGGAAACGGCGGCACACCCGCCGGTGCAGCCACTTGCGTTGGCCCGAGCGCACCTTGAACCGCGACCCGAGCCGCTGCACGTATTCCACCACCTCGCGGTCCAGGAACGGCACGCGCCCTTCCAGCGAGTGGGTCATGGTGAGCTTGTCGCCGTACATGAGCAGTTCGTCGGGCAGCGACGAGCGGACTTCGAGGTACTGCAAGCCGCCGAGTTCGTCCAGCCCTTCGGCAGCCTGCCGGTAGGGTTCCCAGCAGCCGAGCACCGCGTCGCCCGCGTCCGCTGGCAGCACGCCCGGAAGGAACAGGCCGTCGATAGTTTCGCCCGGCGCGAGGGAAAACACATGCTGGTAGCGCCGCATCCGGTCGTCCACCCCGAGCGCGTAAACGCCGCGCCGGAGCGATTCACCGCGCGGCAGCGCGTTCACCCCGGCGGTCAACGCCGAGCGCACCGCCGCCGGCAGCTTGCGCCAGGCCGCTCCGTAGGCCACGCCGAGATGCCGCTTGTAGCCGCCGAGCAGTTCGTCGGGCCCCTGTCCGATCAACGCGACCTTCACATCCCGCCGTGCCCGCTCGCAGACGAAATACATCGGCACGATGGACGACGAGGCGATGGGCTCCTCCATCACCCGCACGATGTGCGGCAGCGCCTGCTCGAACGCCTCGCGGTCCAGCCGCACGGCGGTGTTTTTCGCTCCGTAGTGGCGGGCGGTTTCGGCGGCATCTTCGAGTTCGTCGTCGCGGAAGCTCGTGCCGTAGCCGACGGTGTACGTCTCCCAATCCCGGCCGTGGAGGCTCATCAGGCCCAGCAGCAGTCCGGAATCCATGCCGCCGCTGAGCAGCAAGCCCACGGGCACGTCGCTGATGAGGTGCCGCTCGACCGCTTTCTTGTAGAGGTCGAGCAGGGCTTCGGTTGCTTCCTCGTCGGAGGGCTGCTTGGGGAACAGGGTCGGCACGAAATCGTACCATCGGCGGACCGCCGCGTCGCCGTTCTCGACCACGAGCATCTCGCCGGGCGCGAGCTTCTTTATCCCGGTAAATGCCGTGTACGGCGCGGGCGTGTAGCGGTAGCGCAGAAAGAGGTTCATCGCCAGCGGGTCCAACCCGGGCCGCCGCCCCAGCGCGACGGCCACGGGCCGAATTTCCGAGCCGAACGCCAGCGTGCCGTTTTCCAGCGCGTAGTAGATCGGCTTGATGCCCATGGCGTCGCGCGCCACCACCAACCGGCGCTGCTCCTCGTCCCACACCGCCACGCCGAACATGCCGTTGAGCCGGCCGAACACCGCGTTGCCCCATTGCCGGTAGCCGCGCACGATCACCTCCGTGTCGCACTGGCTGCGGAACGCGTGGCCCAGCGCGACGAGTTCTTGACGGATCTCGCGGAAATTATAAATCTCGCCGTTGAAGACGACCCAGATTTTCCCCGACTCGTCGGACATCGGCTGGTGGCCCGCCGGGCTGAGGTCGAGAATGGCCAGCCGCCGGAAGCCCAGTCCCAGCGCGCCGGAAAAATAGAAGCCTTCGTCGTCGGGGCCGCGATGCGCGATGGTGCGCGTCATCCGCGTCAGGAGGTCGCGGTCGACCGGCTGACCATCGCGGTAGTGAAATTGGCCGGCGATGCCGCACATAAACGGGGTTATTTTCTGGAGGCCGCCGCCGGCACCGTATCGACATCCTTGCCGGTGCGCTGGGCGAGCAGCCACGCCAGACTGCGAAACATTTCCGACTGCCCCCAGCGGTGCATGGGCACGTCGTCCCAACCGACGAGCAGCTTGCGCCCCCGGAAACAGCCGCGCTTTTGCACCCAGTGAGCCAGCACGTCGTCCAGCGTGCGGGCCGCCGCCGCGTCAAGCGCGGGGAAACGCCCCCGCAACAACGCGCCGAGGTTCAGACACTCGGCGCAATCGTAGAGTTCGCGCCGGTAGACGGTCAGGCGCGGGGCGCGGGCAAAAGGCCTGGGCAGACCGTCCTCGTCAAAGAGGTTTTCCACGTAATAAGCGACGCCGCGTTCCAGGGCGCGGGTGCAACCTTCGTGACCGGTCAGCCGCTCGATCTTGGCCAGCGCCTTCATTACGAAGCAGGTGTGGAAATGGTCAACGAAAGGCCGCTTGCCGTCGACGGCGTAGGGCCAGGAGCCGTCGGCAGCCTGGCATCGGAGCACGAAATTCAGGTTTTGTTCCGCCGGGATGCGAAAACGCTCCTCGCCGAACTCGGCGTGCGCGTGAAAGAGCATCGCCGCCCGGTAGGCGCTGGCGTTGACCACCCCATCCTCGCCGTAGGGTGTGTAGGTGCAACTGGCGGCGTCCGGCCCAGCCGGGACATCCCGGTAGTCGAGCAAGGCATGCTCCGCCGCCGAGCGCATGGCCTCGTGCCACAGCGCACGGTCGTCCAGACGGTATACGGCGTCGTAGGCCTCGTAGCAATAGGGCGTCGTGGTGATGAGCGGAGTCCCCTGGGCGAGGATGCCGCCCTGCGTCTGCCAGTCAAACGGGTAACCCCAGCCGCGCCGCTCCCAGCCCGGGCAGCGCGTTTGCTCCAGCACGTCTAGGAAGTGTTCCGCGCGCTCCAGGTGGCGGGATTCCCCCGTCGCCCGGGACAGGTAGGCAAACCCCATGGCAAAGTGCGCGTCGGCGATGGGCAGGCGCATCCGTGGAAAAAAGAACCGCCGCATCGAGGGCGCGAACGCCTCGCAGAAAACCATCGGCGCCACGGCGAATTTGCCGAGGGTCGGGCGGCGGTAATAGAACGCTTTCGCCGCCCGGCCCACCTTGCTGGCAAAAAAATCCTGGTGGTCCTGCGAGGTTTCGCCGTAGCGGTCCAGCCACGCGGTAAACCGCTCCAGCACGGCGCGCAGTTCCGGGATTCTCTGTTCTGCTTCGTTTTGGATCATCAGCTATTTTTCACCAGCCCCCTTCGCTTGCCCGGATGTTTCCCGGCGGCCCGGTCGCAGCATACGGAAGAAACCGCGCGGCGTAAACCAGCGGGCGCGGTGATATTGAGCCCCGTAGTACC
>CAXUHC010000232.1:0-6935 GCA_964250705.1 uncultured Chthoniobacterales bacterium
TCGCCGGCGACCTTGCCCGCGTGGTAGTGATTGGCTGTGGGAACCTCGAATCCGTGGATGCCCCCCGGGTACATTTGCTTCAGTTCGTCCAAGTCGTAGATCCAATGCGTTCCCAAGCAGTAAGCATCGCCGACCAACTGACCCCAGATGGCGCCGCGTACGCGATCTGTCAGGTTCGGAACAGCCGTCGGAGGGGAGGAAGGTGTCGTCATGGTACCAAAGTTAGCACATCAGAGCTTCCGGTTACCGGCCCCGTCGTTCGCTTTTTTTCCAAGACCGATGCCGCTGTGGGATTTCACGCTGAGGTGGTTTCCTGAAAGCGTTGGCGGATGCTTGAGCATCCTGGCCGATGGGTGATATCCATCTCATAGAAATGCAATGACACGGTCACGGCAGGGAGCGGCGCCACGGCCTCTACCCGATGGATTTCCTGTTCTCCAGGTGGCACCACGGTGACTCTTCCCGGACTGAGGATTTCTTCGCCAACCGGAATGACGGTGTCCGCGCCGGGTGCCGTGCGCTCGTAGCGCGTTTCCCGTTCGGCTCCTTGGTAGAGGCCGACCACGCAGGCTGCATGGTGATCGTGGATTGGCGTGCGCTGTCCGCACTGCCAGACAAGCGCCAAAAGCGAGAGGTCAAGTCCGGCGTCCGACCAGAGCAGGACTGTCCGGTAACAATCGCCCGGTGTCGGGATCATCTGGGCATCGTCGAGCAGGTCAGGACATCGCAGCAGCTCCCGCATCGCCTTCGCCAAACGATCGTGGCGCAAGCTGACCGACGAACAACATCGCTTGATCGCAGTTGCCTGTTCCACGAACCGCTCTAAATCGTGATGCAGTGTTACGACAGCGCTCATAGACATGCTTGCTTCGAATGAAGCTGCGTTGAAGATGTTCCTGCTCGGGCCAAGCCAAGCTTTTGGCACCAAGCGTCAGAGGTTCTGGCCATAGGCAATAAACTGGCGGTACTCGCGCAGGATCGCGCCGAGTGCGGCCTTCGCTGCCTCGGTCTGCCGGGCGGCCGGAAAGCTTTGCGGGGTTTCAAAGATGATCTCGAAGGGCAGGGGCTTGAGTTCGGCCGGATTGCTCAAAACTCCTTCGTAGCATTGGGAGACCAAGCCCGCGCTCGCCGGGAATCCGTCGATGATCTCACCGCTGGCCAACGGCAGAAACTTCGCCGCTGCTGCCAACGCTGGCTTCGCAAGCGCTTCGGTCAGGGTCGCTCCACGGACGAAGGCGTAAGCTCCTTCACTCGTGTCGTCGCTGTGCAATGATACCAGCCCCGCAAACTGGTGGACGCCGAGTTCGCGTTCCAGGTAATACACTTCCGGCTGCGTGCTGCCGTGCCAGAACTCCCGGTTGAGATCGCAGTCGGCGCGAGATTGCCGCGTTCCATCCTCCAGACCGCTGGGGTTGCACACGGGATACGCGTAAATCTCGTAGCCTTGCGCCAGTTGCGGCTCAACTACGAGGTCTAGCAGGAAGTCACGCAACGCCACGGCCCCCTCGGGTTCGTCCCCGTGAATGGCCGCGAAGATACCCAGACGGATCGTTCCTCCACCGCCCGACGGCCCCTGGAAGACAAAGCGGGGCAGCCGATAGTGGCAGCCTCCGTGGTAGAAGTCGCCGATGGGCGAATAACGTAGGCGCGAGTTTGTTTGGCTGGCTTGTTCAACCAACGGAGCCAATAAATGATCCACGGCGTTGTCCCTGCCGACAGACTCGTCCGTGACCGGCGGCATTATTTCCGGCCCTTTGCACTCGCCACCAAAGAGCCACGGCAACGGTTCGATGGTCGTCAGAGGCTGCGGAATACTTCTGTGGCCGGAAGGCTGATAGACGGAGCGCATACGTCGGAAGAATCGCTGGTGAGAATGAGGTCAATAAATCGTGCTTGCTTGCTATCCACTCACTTCACGACGGGCCTCTTCGGCCAGCGCCGTGGAAAGATAGCGCTCGCCGGTCGAGCAACCGATGGTGACGATGAGCTTGCCCTTGTTCTCCGGGCGCTTGGCCACCTCGATCGCCGCGAACACGTTGGCCCCGGTGCTGATTCCAGCGAGGATACCTTCCTCCTTGGCCAGCCGACGAGCCATCGTGATGGCATCGTCGTTGGTGACGGTGATCACATCGTCCACGATGTCGAGGTGCAAATTGCCGGGGATGAAGCCCGCGCCAGTGCCCTGGATCTTGTGCGGACCGGGCTTGAGCGGTTCGCCGTTACGGGTCTGGCTGATAACGGGCGAATCCTTTGGCTCGACGGCGATGGCCTGGAACGAAGGCTTGCGCAGCTTGATGACTTCCGAAACGCCGGTGATGGTTCCGCCGGTACCCACGGCGGAGACCAAGATGTCCACCTTGCCGTCCGTATCCGCCCAGATTTCCTCGGCGGTGGTGCGCCGATGCACCTCCGGGTTAGCCAGATTGCTGAACTGCTGAGGGACCCAGCCATCGGGAATTTCCTTGGCGAGTGATTCCGCCTTGGCGATGGCTCCCTTCATCCCTTCAGCGGCCGGTGTCAGCACGAGTTTGGCTCCGAGCATCGCCAGGAGCGTGCGGCGTTCCAGGCTCATGCTCTCCGGCATCGTCAGGATCAGCGGATAACCTTTGGCGGCGGCGACGAAAGCGAGCGCGATGCCGGTGTTGCCGCTCGTGGGCTCCACGATGGTCGTTTTCGGCGTGAGCTGACCTTCTTTCTCGGCGGCCTCGATCATGGCAGCGCCGATGCGGTCCTTGACGCTGCCCAACGGATTAAAGAATTCGGCTTTGAGCGCAATCGTCGCATCCAGGCCAGCTGTGACGCGATTGAGTTTGATGAGCGGGGTACGCCCCACGGTGCTGAGAATGTCAGGGTGCAAAGCAAATGAGGTCATCGGTGGTTGATCAGGAAAAAGTTGGTGTGTTCTTGGTGGAAAGCTTTTGACTGCTGATCCGCCGGTTATCGCGCGTCGGCGGATCATCATCGGAAAAGAGCACGGACAATTCGGCCGGCGGAAGGAAGGGAGAGTCCAGCTTGTCGCCCTTGAGCTTACGCAGGGTGACAGCCACCACGTTGGCCAGCGTGTATTTGTCCAGAATGCGTGCGATGGCGTTGCGCACGTCGAGCATCAGCATCCGCAAGCCGCAGTGCGTTTCGTCCGGGCAGGTGCAGGGGGCGTAAGCCATCTGGCTTACGCACCGGATCGGAGCCAGCGGCCCATCGATCAACCGGATGATCTCACCGAAACGAATCTCCTCTGCCGGACGAGCCAGCGAGTAGCCGCCGCGCTTCCCGCGCATGCTACTGACAATCCCCGCTGCCCGCAGCTGAAAGAAGATCTGTTCTAGAAAAGTAGCCGGAATTTTTTCCTTTTCGGACAACTCGCTCATCGAAACCAAAGGTCGGCCAAGCTCCTGCGCCACGCCCAGATCGATCAGGGCTCGCAGGGCGTACTCGCCGCGCTTGGAAAGTTTCATCGAAGAGAACAAATCACTTTTAACCTTACTAATCTAGTAAAGATTTGACAGCACCCTAGTAAGCCCATAGGAATTTGCGAACGGAATGCCTGCTGCGCGAGTGAAACGGCGACTACGGCGGACCTCCCCGCAGCAAAGTCATCCCAAAACCCTTCTTCTCCATGAGCCAGATTCTCGACGAAGTGCTTTCGGCCAACGCCGCGTACGCAGAAACTTTTGGCGACAAGGCGACCTTAGCGCTGCCTCCCGCACGTCGATTTGCCATCCTGACCTGCATGGATGCTCGGCTCGATCCCGCGAAGTTCGCCGGGCTTTCGGAGGGTGACGCCCACGTGATCCGCAACGCTGGGGGACGGGCGAGTGAAGACGCCATTCGCTCGCTGGTCATCTCCCACAAGCTGCTTGGGACCCGTGAGTGGTTCGTCGTCCACCATACGAACTGCGGCATGGAGCTGTTCACCAGCGAAACAATGAGCAGTTTGCTCAAGGGCAGTCTGGAAATTGCCACGTACGAGGCCGGCGAGTGGCGCAACACCGGCAGTGGCCCGGGCTCGGACGCCGGTGAATTCGTCCCGTGGCTGACGATCGCGCAGCCGCACGACGCCGTGGTCAGCGACGTGCAGCGCATCCGCTCGCACCCGCTCGTGCCACCGGCCATTCCTGTCTACGGCTACCTCTTTGACGTGAAGACCGGCGTCCTGGTCGAAGTACCCGAAGCCACGCGGGTCGGAGCGGCAGTCAATTCCCGAAGTTAACGGCCGATGAAAACGAAACGCATTGGTTCCATCATTGGCCTGGCGCTGGCTTGGGTGCTGGCACTGCCGGGGGAACATCTGCTGGCTGCCGATAAAGCGAAAGCCGTGCGCATCGGCTACCAGAAAAGCGGCGCATTTCTCTTGGTTAAGCAGGATGGTTCGCTGGAAAAGAAACTCGCGCCGCTGGGCTACAGCGTCGAATGGCGCGAGTTTCCCAGCGGGCCGCCGGTCGTGGAGGCACTCAATGCCGGTGCGCTCGATGTCGCCCACTCCGGCGACGCTCCTCTTGTCTTTGCGCAAGCGGCGGCGGTCCCGTTCGTTTATTTCGGCGTCAGCGTGCCGAGTCCGGAAAGCAGCGGGATTGTGGTGCCGAAGGACTCGCCGCTCCAGACCTTGACGGAACTCAGAGGCAAGAAAGTCGCGTTCGCCAAAGGTTCCAGCGCGCATTACCTCGTGGCCCTCGCGCTCGAAAAAGCGGGACTGACCTTCGCGGACATCAAGCCGATTTACCTCCAGCCACCCGACGCCCGCGCGGCGCTCCAGTCTGGCACGGTGGACGCTTGGGCCATCTGGGATCCGTTCCTGGCCGCCGCCGAGATCGACGCGCAGGCGCGCTCGCTCACCGTTGGCATGAATCTCTCGCCGCACCGGGAGTATTACTTTGGCCGGCGTGAGTTCGTGGAGGCAAATCCGGCCCTTGTTCCCGCCTTGCTCGACGTGCTGCAGATCTCGGGCAAGCAGGCGATGGATGATCCGAAAGCCACGGCCGCGTTCCTTGCGCCGAAGCTCGGGCTAAGCCTCGCGGTGATGGAGCGCAGCGAAGCGCGCAAACAACGTTACGGCGGCGATCCGCTCAGCGGTCCAGCGATGGCCGATCAGCAGGCAGTAGCCGACACGTTTTTCAAGTTGGGCCTCATCCCGAAGGCGATCCGCATCGAGGACCTGGTCTATCACCCGGCCAAGTAGCGGTCGCGCGAAATCCTCGCTCCCTCATGAAACTTTTCTGGTTCATCCCGACGCATGGTGACGGTCGCTACCTCGGTACGACGACCGGCGGACGCGTGCTCGATTTTGATTATCTCCGGCAGGTCGCGGGAGCCATCGACACGCTCGGCTACGAAGGCGCGCTGCTTCCCACCGGACGGAGTTGCGAGGACGCCTGGGTGACTGCTTCCGCGCTCATCGGAGCCACGCGGCGCATGAAATTCCTCGTAGCCATTCGACCCGGCTTGGTGTCACCCAGTCTCGCTGCCCGCATGACGGCCACCTTCGACCGGCTTTCGGGTGGGCGCGTGCTCATCAACGTGGTCACCGGCGGCGACCCCGTGGAACTGGCGGGCGACGGCATCTTCCAGGAACACGACACGCGCTACGAGGTCACGGACGAATTCCTGCACATCTGGCGACGGCTGCTGGCAAGCCAGGAAGCGGTTGATTTCAACGGTAAACACCTGCGCGTCAAAGGGGCGAAAACCATTTTCACGCCGCTGCAAAAACCTTACCCTCCGTTGTATTTTGGAGGGTCATCCCCGGCGGGGATCGAGGTGGCCGCGCGGCACGTCGATCACTACCTGACCTGGGGCGAACCGCCGACCGCCGTAGCCGAAAAGATTGCTCTCGCGCGGAGAGCCGCCAGCAACCAGGGACGGAGACTGCGTTTCGGCATCCGCTTGCATGTGATCGTGCGCGAGACAGAAGAGGAAGCCTGGCAGGCTGCCGACCGCCTGATCTCGCATGTGACAGATAAAACCGTGGCGGCTGCTCAGACCATGCTCGCGCGGCAAGACAGCGCGGGACAGAAGCGCATGCTCGGGTTGCAGCAGAAAAATGGCATTGCTGACCGCAGCCGTGCCGCACTCGAAGTTAGTCCAAATTTGTGGGCGGGCGTGGGTCTGGTGCGCGGCGGCGCGGGCACGGCGCTCGTGGGCAGCGCGGACAATGTGGCGGCGCGGATGAAGGAATACGCGGACGTGGGCATAGAGACATTTATCCTCTCGGGTTACCCGCACCTGGAAGAAGCGTACCGCGTGGCCGAACTGCTTTTTCCGCGCTTACCGCTCTCGCACGACCAATCTGGCGGAAACGCCGCCCCGCGTCCGACCCACGCGGGGGAAGTCATGGCCAACGAACTCTTACCCGCCGCGCCTCCGGAACCGATGCGGCGGCACGACGTTTCCGCCCAGCACGAGATACCCGTTCCCGCGCTTACTGCTTCATGAAATTCTCTCGTTTTATGGGCAGGCATCTGCTCCCTTGGACGGTTCCTCTGCTGCTCGTAGCCGCTTGGCAATGGGCCGTGGCGACGGGGCATGTCTCCAGTCAAAAGATACCCGCTCCCTCTGCCGTCGTGGAGGCCGGTTGGCGGTTGACGCGCACTCACGAACTGCCTCTCCACTTGTGGGAGAGCACCAAACGCGCGCTGCTAGGATTGGCCATCGGCGGCACTCTCGGACTGGCACTCGGCTTTCTCAATGGCTTGTCGTCGTGGGCAAATCAGCTCTTTGATTCCTCGGTCCAAATGGTGCGCAACGTGCCGCACCTCGCACTCATTCCGTTGGCGATCCTCTGGTTCGGCATCGGGGAGGAAGCCAAGCAATTTTTGATCGCACTGGGCGTTCTTTTTCCGCTCTACATCAACACGGTCCACGGCATCCGCTCGGTCGACCCGAAGCTGATCGAGATGGGCCGCGTGTATGGGTTGGGGCACTGGGGATTGTTCCGGCAC